>DYPU01000010.1 GCA_020719725.1 Anaerolinea sp.
TGGGGTTCATCCATCATGTGGGATGGCAGCGTGCGTGATGTCGAAACCTTCGACTCAACCATTGATGCCTTACTCAATGGCAAACCGGCTGGCAATGCCACCGAATATTTCAATGAACGCTACGCTGAAATCTCTTCTGATCTGACCGCCGAGATGGATTCGACCACGCCCGACAACCAAGACGATGTCAAACTGGCCGGAATGTGGACTTCCAACAACGACGCCCGCAACTATGCCTTACTTGGCGATCCGGCGGCCCGCATGGTACACAAAGACAAAGAAACTCCCGCCTCCGAACGCGCTTCACTGGGCGCACTGGTTTCAAAAATCCCGGCTTC
Source organism: Anaerolinea sp. (assembly GCA_020719725.1). GTDB lineage: Bacteria > Chloroflexota > Anaerolineae > Anaerolineales > Villigracilaceae > UBA8950. The sequence continues at coordinate 339 of DYPU01000010.1, forward strand.
GGTTAGCGGCGCTGCAACCGCTTTTCAACCCGATATTGTAGACCGCACCGTGCAGGTGTCAGGCAGCGCCAGCGGCCCGCAGGAGAACTTTGGCGTTTTTGGCATTGGCGAGAAAAAGACTGAACCCGCCAATGTTGCCATACCTGAAACTGGTCAGCCTGTTAGCCGCGCCAATAACCCCCTTAAAGAATTTGCCGAAAAAGTGGGACAATACCTTTCAAAAGCGCTTGATGATGCCACCAGCCTGGAAGTTTCCACCTATGTTACAGACGATATGTCTAATGCCAGTTTTGTCAACGGCACAATGACCGGGGCCGACTTGCGCGCCTTCACCCACATCAATATCGATGGCGACACGGTCATTTGTTTGCCTAAGAAAGATGGCGATGTGGATTCCGAAGTCTGGGAAATCCATTTACAGATGGTCAAACAGGCTCAGGAAAGCCGGGCCGAATTGATGAAAACCATCGTTTCGGCTGTCTCCAGTATTGCCGGTCTTCCGTCCAAGTAGCCTCCATGACCGCCGCTGCGCTTGATTTTTCGGCTTTTGAAACGGACATGAACGCGGCCCTGACCCGGCTGGATGGGTTGGTGGAACGTCAGCAGGCTGTTAAATCTGGCGCAATTTCGTTTGATGTCTCTGGGCACGCGGCCCCGCCCGAAGAAGCGCCTGAAGCTGGCTTGCTAATCCTGCTGGATGAAGCCGAAAAAGGCCCGGAAACTGTCAGCTTTGGCTTTGGCGAAACAGTTTCTGGCGCTTTGGGCCAGGCTCAGACTGAATTTGACGCTTTCATGGAAAAAATCAACCATGATGTTATGAATTTTGCTCACGTCGAAAGTGGCAGCGCCGGTTCACCTTATGCGACTACCCGTATCGACTGGAGCGGCGACGCGCTAACGGTGCTGGCCGCTGGCACCAGCCAGGCAGAGCGCCAACAGCACAGCCAGCGCCTTGCGCGTGAATTAGCGTTACGCAATCTGCGTTTGCGAATGCTTACCACCGTCGCCAGCGCCGCCTCGAAGATTTTACTCATCATCAGCAATCCGGCATCGGCAGTTTTGGCCTTGCCGATGGCCTACCAGTATGTTTCTCAGCTTTCTGAACAATGGAAGGCGATTCAATCTCTCAATCAATCTTAGAAGGAGTATTTTATGGCAAACAATGAAATCAAAGAAGCTCTAAAAAATGTGGCTGACGAAGTTGCGAAATATATCAAAGACGCCGCTACATTAACGGTTGAAACTCAGACCATCGAAATCGGCCACGCCGATAAACCCAGTATGGCCGCTCGCACGGTCATCAAGTTGGATGGTGACAATATCACCATTTTGCCGACAGTCAAAAACGAAGCGGGCAAAATCGAAATTGACCCGGTTATTTATGAGCTACACATGCAAAACGTGCAGGCCGCCATTGATTATCGCAGCAAAATCATCGAATCGGTGATCGAAGTTTTGCTGCCGTAATCGTTTTTAGGTCACTGTCAGAGTCCAATGCCCGCAAGCATTGGACTCTTTTTTATGGTCTGGGGGTACGGCTGGCGGGAGGGGTTTTGCTGGCGGTGGCGCTTGGGGTGGGGGAAACGTACACGACTTCTCTAACTGTCAGGCTGTTAAAGCTGATGTTCATCCCAAATGGATTATCGGAGTTGGCAAAAACGCCCAGGGTTCCGCTGCTAAAAACTGGGTCGATGACGCGAAATTGGTAACGCCCGTTTAGAAAGAGGCGCAACTCCGCCCCGGAGGCCCATACGCCCAGCCGAACTTCGCTGGGTGCGCCAGGAGGCGCATCGCCACTAAGTACCCATTCGCTAAGAGGGTAGACCACTCCGCCGCGCATTCGTTCAAGGCGGGTTTCACCTTTGCAGTTGAGAATGTAGCGGTAACTGTCAAAATCGCCAGCGGCGCGAAAGAGCATCCCATAGGCATCGCTTCCGGCACAGCGGTTGACGGAGACGCTGATTTCGGCGTAAAAATTGGTTAGGAGCAGGTCCCGGCGCAGGCTGGCGAGGGTAGCCGGGCTGAAGTTGATGGCTAATGTCAGGCGGTTGCGTTCGACGATGATACTGTTGCTGCCGTCTCCAGCGGATTTGGCGAGTGTCCAATCGGCGGGGGAGGTGAAGCTGTCGCTAAAGGTTTGGTTGCCGAGGCCGGGCAGGGTGTTGGGGGTGGGGCTGGGCTGAAAGGTGACGAGGGCCGTGGGGGTGTTGGTGGCGGGGAACCACTGGATTGTGGCGCTGGGTGTGGGCGTGGATTCGGTTTCTGGAGCGGTAGCCAGGCTCAGGGGAGTCTGCTCTGGCTGGGTGAGGCTGGAGCAGGCAAGCAGGCTGAGGGTCAGGATCAAGGCCAGGGCATGGTAAAAAGTCGGTTTCATCCCCATGATTTTACCTTACCCCACTCTCCCCCAAATTCCGTTCTTTGGCATTTGGGGGAGGGCAGGGAGGGGGTCAGACGTAGCGGGCGCGGATGTTCGGAACGAGGTATTCGTCGAAGGAGCGGGCCGCGTCGTAGGCGGGTTCCCAGGCCCAGTCGCGGCGGGCGGCGTCATCGTTCATGTCTACCGGCCAGGAATCGACGATGCGCTGGCGTTTCAGATGCGGTTCGTAGGCAATTTGTGCGCCGGGGAAGTGGGCTTTGACCCGTTCGGCGATTTGTTCGGCGCTCAGGCTGAAGGCGGTGATGTTGTAGATTTGGCGGGTCAGTTTTTCGCGCGGGGCGGCGGCCAGTTGGATGACGGCGCTGATGGCATCGGGCATGGCCATGAAGGGGATGGCGCTGTCGGGCCGGACGAAGCAGTTGTAGGGCTGGCCCTGGGCGGCGGCGTGCAGCATTTCGGGGCCGTAGTCGCTGGTTCCGCCGCTGGGGACGGTGAAGGCGCTGATCAGGCCGGGGTAGCGCACACAGCGGAAATCCAACATGGTGGGTTCGGTTTCAGCCAGTTGTTTGTAGTGTTTGGCGTAATAAACGCCCAGGGTTTCGCCGTAGAGTTTGTTGCAGCCGTACATGGTGATGGGGTAGTTCCATTCCCATTCTTGCGGGCGGGGGTGTTTGGCTTTGTTTTCCAGGCTTTGCATTCCGTAGATGGCGACGGAGCTGGGGAAAATGAATTTGACGGGTTCGCGTTTCCATTCGGATTGTTCTGCGGCCAGGTTGAGCAGGCGCATGGTTCCTTCGACGTTGACGCTGTGGGCGGCCATCGGGTTGAATTCGCCGCTGGTGGAGAGGATGGCGGCCATGTGGTAGATGGTGGTGATGTCATAGTCGATGACCAGGCGGTCGAAGAGGGCTTTGTCGAGGATGTCGGCCTGGTGGTGGGTGGCTTTGCCGGTGAGGGTTGCGGGCAGGGGGCGAACATCGACGGTGAGCAGGTTGCCGGCTGCTTGTTGTGCCAATTGTTCGATGAGGGCTTGCCCGACTTCTCCGGCGGCTCCGGTGATCAGGATTGCTTTTCGACGCATGTGTGGGTCTCCTTGGGGTGGGTGGAAAAATAACGAGAAATGAGTTTGCTGGCTCGTTTCTCGTTTTTGACTTGGGGTTATTTATTCATCATCTATCTGATCATCAGGATCATAAGCAATGTGCATTTTGATGGCAGTTTCAATGATGTCATACCAGGGAATACTTTCTGATATGGGGTCTATCAGTTGCTTTATCTCGTCTTTTGTCAGCCTGCGGCCTATTTCTTCTTTGGCCACATTTTGAATATCTTCGACCGTCAGTGAGTAGAAAACATCGTCGTCGATCATTATTTTTCCTTTGGCTTACAAGGTGTAACAAACTTTTAACTTAAAAATCCGTTTTATTTTCAAGCAATCGCAGTTGCGATGTCTGCTGTTGTGTTCTTGCTTTGCGATCTTCGATCATGCCCGTAGTACGGGCAGCGGCAGTGACTTCGCCCCAACTCACAAAATATTTATCGTAATATTCAATAGGATATTTACCAAACTGTTTAAGTTCATCTCGTGATGGGATGTGACCAATTTCTCCAGCAACTCGCTTAACTTCTAGTTGTAAAGTCTTTTTAGGAATCTTATAAACTTGCTTTTCCAGGCGGGGAACGGGGCTGTTTTTGCTAGTCAAAACTCGTTCCATCTTTCGGAATGGGTCTAAACCGTTACGAATTTCTTGATGCCTTTCATTAGATAAATGCCAATATTTTTCTGATGCTTCAATTCCTAAATATTTTCTGCATAGTTGATGGGCTGTCAACGTTGTCGTTCCAGAGCCATTGAAACAATCCAATACAACTTCATTTGGTTTTGTAAAAATAGAAATGATGCGATACATCAAATGCGGCGGTAATTGGGTCGGATGGTCAACCCGTCTGCTATTGTGCTTAAGACGGTGAATATCACTCCATATATCAGTTAACTTTGTTTTATCGTGAATTTTTGCGGCAATGCGAGTATCAACGCAATTTTCACGCAAACAAAAACCATCTGCTAAAGGTTCAAAAGCATTAAAAGTTTTTGGTGCGCTTGATAAACGAATATGAGTTGACTCACCCGTAAAACAGGGCAGTTCTCTTGATTCACCTTTGGTAAAACAAAGAATAGTATAGTGTGCGGGCATTATTAAGCGCACAGGAAAGGCTAAAGCGTCCCAAACAAGCCAATTTTGATATTTCAAAATGGTTTGCATATAAAGAAAATGCCTAACTGACAAAAGAGGGATGTTCAATAAAGCAAGGGTTCGCCCTGGTTTTAGCACACGAGATAACTCAAAAAGCCATTCATCACACCAATTGAAATATTCTTGAATGTCTAAATCATCAGAATAGCCAGAATACTTCTTTTTTAAATTATATGGCGGATCAACAAAAGCAAAGTCAATAGAGTTATCTGGGATTGTTCGCAATTTTTCGATGCAATCCCCATTTAAGACTAGATTAGTTAATTCTTGCGGGAGTTCATTTTCTTGAAAATCAATATGAACTATTGGATTCATTTGCCTATACAAACCAATTTGCGTTACATCAATTACTGTTAAGGTTTTATATGGTTCCAACCCGAAAAGGTCTGCAAATCGCTTAAATACTTCGCCTAAATCACCGTTCAAATTACAGGAAATATCTCGCCAAACATCAGAAATTAAAGTACCTGCTTCGTGATAAGTGTGTTTCTTGCCACCATAATCTTTTGTTGTTTTGTCACAAACAGGACAGTAGGTATATTTAATTCTTGTTTTTGTGTGACGCAAAGATGATTTATAGTGTGTATAAACTAATGCTCCAAAATGCTGATGTGGCAATTTGCGTTTGTTTCCATCAATTGTATTCTCCCGTTTTATGGCTATCCAATGCTGATACATAAAAGTATCTGGAATATTAGACTGCACTTGCACAAGGTCTATAACTTCACCCAGCACAACCAAAGTAGCATTTTCCCCAAGATTTTTAGATATTTCTGCTATTAAATCTCCAACTCCCTGTAATGGCTGGTCAATTTGGCTTGAATCTTTGCTGGCAGGCAAGACAATAACACAAACATCTGTTAACTGCTTGCAAACCGAAAAAAGTTCATCTCGGCTTTTTGCCAAAGAATGCACAATGTCTAAAGATTGGCCGTTTTCTACAAAATGAGCCATTTTAGAATTGTTCTCTCAAAAATCGGCACAATACATCAAGTTCACTTCGAGAAAAGGCCACTGTGCAATGGCTAAAAGAGCAAATAGTTCGCAATGCGGTTTCTCTTTGAAAATTTCCCGCACCATCTAAAACATAAGCGATTTTGTGACCTGCTTTTTCAGCCTGTTCAAACCGTGCTTGGGCTTGTCCTGATTTGCGCTCAATAACGCTATTTGTTGTAACCTGAAAACCGACTTCAATTGCAATATGTTTTTTGCCATTGGTAACAACTATATCGAATGATGTCATTCGTCCTGTAGCACTATCAGTGTGAGTCACGTTTGGCAATCTCCCTCCATGATGCACTTCTACATTTTCCAGCCCCAAATGTTCTGAAATGTATTCAGCAACAAACCTTTGTGCAATTTGTCCAAGATTGTTGGACGTTGCGCCCCCTGTAATCCGACTAACCCAAATGTAGCGTTGTTTCACAAATGTTGTGAGTTCATCAACTTTACCTAAATATTCGCCAATTTCGCATTTTGTCAAAGTTGACGCAATTTCTTGATTCTCGTCGCTGTATGCACTTCCAAATAAGAGCAAAGCGATAGCGTCTTTCTGTAACTCATCGAGTGGATGAACAGTGAATAATTCTTTACCGTCAATTTTTAAGGCTTTGTTGCCGAATTTTTGCTTTGGCAAAGCCTTAAATTTATAGGTGCGCTGTTTGCCATGCCAAAAATAATGCAATTCGCCCAATGGGAAAAGAATTTCAAACTCTGCGCTAACTCTTTGAAGCATTTCGCCGCCAAAATCGGCAAGAATGACAAGGTGCTTTAAAAATAGATTTGCTGGCAAACTTGCTGACTCTATGACTGTAAACAGATTTTCAAGACTTGGAGTTTCTACGCTGATGATGTTGATGAACTGATCTTGAGTTTTTAGTAAAAGTGGAATCACGCTTAACTTTGATTCAAGTTCTGATAGTTCGGCTGGCCAGAATTTCGATGCAACGGCTTCTAATTGTTCGAATGTCTTTGCATAATATGTTTGCATAAATTGTAGCCTTTCTTGCCCGATTACTTAGCTTCCACGATCTGTTCGCGTTCCGGGCCGACGCTGACCAGCCGCACCGGGACCCCGGCGATCTTGGCAACCGCGTCGAGGTAGTCGCGGGCGGCCTGGGGCAGATCGTCCCAACGACGGATGGCGCTGACATCTTCCGTCCAGCCGGGGAGCTGCTCGTAGACCGCTTCGTACCCTTCCAGGTCGGTCGGGCCGAAGGGCAGGTCGGTATAAGTTTTGCCGTCCTTGGTGTAAGCGGTGCAAACTTTGATATAAGGCAGGCCAGAGAGAATATCGAGCTTGGTGATGACCAGTTCGGTAAAGCCGTTCAGACGGGCGGCATAGCGCAGTAAGACGCCGTCCAACCAGCCAACCCGGCGCGGGCGGCCTGTGGTCGTTCCGTACTCGTCCCAGGGGTTTTCCCCGGTTCCACGCAGGCGCAGGGCCAGGTCATCTTCGATCTCGGTTGGGAAGGGGCCGCTGCCGACGCGGGTTTGGAAGGATTTGCAAACGCCGCTGACGACCGCGCCACGGGCCGCATTCAGGCCCAGACCCAGCCCCAACAGGGCCGCCGGGGCCAGGGTCGATGAACTGGTTACAAAGGGATAGGTTCCGTGGTCGATGTCGAGCAGGGTTCCCTGGGCGCCTTCGGCCAGGACGGTTTTTTCGGCTTTCAGCGCTGCATCCATCTCAGCAGCGGTATCTGCCACAAAGGGCAGAATGCGTTCGGCATAAGCTGCAAAAATAGCCAGGATGGGTTCAATTTCCAGTTGGGGAGCATCCAGCGCAGCCAGGCTGCGATTGCCTGCCATGATGTGGGCGCTCAATTTTTCAATAAAATCGGGCGCAATCATATCGGCCACACGCAGGTTGGTGCGGGCGGCTTTATCGGTATAGGCCGGGCCAATGCCGCGCCCGGTGGTACCAATCGAATCTTTGCCGCGCGCAATTTCCATGGCTTTATCAAGCGCTTTATGTACTGGCGTGATGAGGTGGGCGGCGTGCGAAATACGCAAACGCTGCGGGCCAACTTTCACGCCCACTTTTTCGAGCGATTCCATCTCGCTAAAGAGTGATTCGGGGTTGATCACCATGCCATTGCCTAAAATGGCAATCGGCGCAGGGTGGACAATGCCCGAAGGGATGAGATGCAGCTTAAACAGTTTTGCCCCCACTGTCACAGAGTGACCGGCATTATCTCCGCCGTTATAACGGGCAACGACCTCGGCCTGAGCCGCAAACCAATCCACAATGCGGCCTTTGCCTTCATCGCCCCACTGTGCGCCTACAACAATCTTTAGTGCCATGTTATTGCTCCAATTATAAAATTTGACAGAGCGATTATAAGCGTAAAATGGGCCGCGTGAACGCTTCGCCTCGCTTCAATCTGTGAGCGTGATATAATTTTCGCCTATGAAACGAACCTTTATTCTTTCCAGCTTATTTTTGACATTTTTGCTGCTTGCCAGCTTTGCCCTGACCGCTCAGGCTTCACCCTCTGCCCAACTCCCGCAATACACCACTCCCACCCCCGGCGCAGATGGACAAATCATTTACATTGTCCAGGAAGGTGATACTTGTTTGCGCATCCAATTACTGATGGGCGTGCCGGTAGCGCAACTGCGCGCGCTTAATAAGCTGGATGAAAATTGCACCCTTTCTGCCGGGATTCCGCTGGTGATTGGCATTGGTGGCCCAGCCGGGCAAGCGCCAACCGCCGGGCCGGCTCCCACCGCAACGCCGGGTGTTCCCACCCCCACCCCTTTGCCGGGTTTTGCCAGCGTTTGCATTCTGCTATACGACGATGTGAACGGTGACTCTTTGCGCCAGGATATTGAGCTAACCATTGCCGATGGCGCTGTCAGCCTAAGTGGGGCCTCCGGCCAGTTTTCTGAAGCCCGTCCCACCATCGCCGGAAGCGACCCAGTTTGTTTTGAAAATGTCCCCAAAGGAAACTATAACATCAGCGCGGCCGCGCCAGAAGGGTATTACCCAACCACGCAGCAGACCTACACCCTGGAAGTTCTACCAGGCAGTGAGTATTATGTCGATTTTGGCGCGCAAAAGTCGGATAACGTCATCGACTTGCCCGGTGAAACTGTCACCGAAAATCGCTCTGGTGTACTGGGCATTGTTGGAGGCGTTTTGCTTTTATTGGGGCTGGGGCTGGGTATCTACAGTTGGCGCGTTTTTGGACGCAAGCCACCCATGCAGGAAACCCCTAGGCCACCTGGCATTGTACGCTAAATAAAAAAAGACTTCCATTATGGAAGTCTTTTTTTATTTAGCCCATTGGGTATCTCATGCGTTTACCACCAATCAAGTGCATGTGAAGGTGAAAAACCGTTTGACCGCCATTTGGGCCAGTATTGACAATGAGACGATAGCCGCCCTGCTGAATTTGTTCCATTTCAGCGATTTTCCGCGCCGCCAGAAACAAACGTCCCAGGGCCGATTCGTGCTGCGCTTCGGCCTGGCTCACTGCTGTGATATGTTGATTCGGCACGATCAGGATGTGGGTTGGCCCAACCGGATGCGTATCGCGGAAAGCTGTTACCAAATCATCCTGATAAACCACCTCGGCTTTGGCTTCGCCCGCTACAATCTTACAAAAAATGCAATCAGTAGTCATTTGACCTCGTTATGGGGTTTCCAAGGCGCCATAGCTTGGCGCACAGACAATATCGTAATACTCCAATTCGATTGGCTTAAGCTGTTCATAATAAGCAATGGCTTCATTGCCAATCTTGCGCACCGTGTCCAGATGTTGACGCGCATCTGGAGCCCAATAGCGCGGCAGAGTCATCCGCGGGTCGCCTGTTGGCCCTTCGGGCAGGTAAGATGGCCGCATTGGGTCAGCCGTTTCAGCTTGCGGAATCCAGTTAAACATCACCGGCCCGCGCGGGTTGACGGTAAAACCCAATTGATAATGATATTCGCGCGCCAATTCGGCCCCCCGTTTGGTAAAACTTCCGCCCGGCCAAATGTAAGCGATGGGCGTTTTTTTGAAATATTTTTGGAACATTTCAAAAGGTTTGCTTAATTCCTGGCGAATATAGTCATCACTGGAAGATTCAGTAATGTTGATGTTGTGGACGAAACCGTGCGCCTGATGATCCACCCAGCCCTCGGCTTCGAGTTGGGCATTTTCCTCCCAAACATCGGCGCGCTCATCCAGCGTGATATAGGAGTTCACCACTTTCCAGCCCCAGTCTTTGTAATACTGGGCAAAATATTCATCAAAATATTGGCGGTAATGGCGGTCATCCACAATCAACAAGGCCGAATGTTGTGGGATTTTGGCATTGTGATCGATAAAATCGGCCATTTGCTGCATATCAATGGCTTCAAAGCCCAATTCCTTTAAATCCTTCATCAAAATACGAAATTCTTTAAGGGTAATCTCGTTATACGAGGTGGTGCCTTCCAAAGGGATGGAGTGGAACATAATAACCATTACCACTGTACCGGGGGTTGCATTTTCAGGATTCCACCTGGCCTTCAGAGATTGACAGGGATCATCCAGGTAAGTTTGCGGCGCATCCAGCGGGTTGAGCAGGCTGGTGCTAAACCCGCCCGGCAAAGCGGGTGGAGTGCGATTGGGGTCGCGGGTAGCGGTTGGGATGACGGTTGGGGCCAGGGTGGCTGTGGCGGTTGGCGGGGTGGCCTGGGCGGTTTGGCTGGCTGCTGCAAAAACAGTTGCTACCGCTTGGGTGCTGGCGGCGCTAACATCCAGCGTGGGTTCTGCTGCCGGGGCGGCGCAAGCGCTTAAGAAAACAAGCGCCAGCAAAAAGCTGCTCAAAATCTTATTGTTCACGGTTACTTTTCCTCTTCTAATGCCAAAAGGGCATAATTTTCATCTTGGTAAAGCAATTGTAGCGTATCACAGCCGGTTGCTAATTTTGCAACCGGCATAATCATCTGATTGGTGTTGGCAAAGCGGAGCAGGTCGGTGATGTCCTGGCAGGTTGCGCCGCCAGCCGCATTATAAAAGCGATTGAGGCCTTCCACCCGCCGATACCACTCCAAAACATCGGTATCGCGGTAAGGATTGGATTTGAAATCGGCAAAAACTGCCGCGCCCGTCACCAGTCGAAAATCTTGCATTTTGGGCGGGGTGACATAAACCTGCCCCGTTGCCCGGTGCGCGCGAACGTAGGCCATCAGCGGCCTTTCAGGTTGGTTGCGCTGGCGGGCCACTTCAAACTGAAAGCGAATCAGCCCGGCGGCGGCCAACAGGCCGATCAACACCCAGGCAGCGCGATTTAGCCAACGGTGGCTGGGCAATGTTGCACTCCAGGCCGCTGCCAGGCTGACAGTGCCGAGCGGTACGAGAATGACCGAGATGCGCCACGGGAAAAGCAAGGCCAGGGTATTGTTGCCGGTTGCTAATTGCAGCAGACTCAACAAGAAGGCCCCGGCGCTGCCGATGGCGTACAGCGGAAATAGACTGGTTTTACGGGTTAAAAATAGCCCAATCGCAATTAACCCCAGTTGTACTCCTGAAGTCCAATTGAACCATTCCAAAATTAGCGCGTGATGTGGCACGCGCACATTGACCAAAATTTGTTGCGCCTGGGCAAAAACAACCGGGTTGGTAGGGCCAAAGGTGAAAAAAGTGTAAAGGGTGATGGGTAAAACGCCGGTTAGCAGGAGGCCGCCAAACAGGCTAACCTGTCTCAGGCTTTTTCCCTCGTGCCACAGCATCCACAGGTAGCCCAGGCCAAGCAGGGCGGCCCCTGTCAGGTAGGTGGGATGAAATGAAACGGCAGCCGCCAGCGGGGGGATGGCACGCCAATCCCGCTGGCGTAGAAAAAGGTAAATGGAGAGTATCAGCAAGACTCCGAAAGCGCTGGGCTGAAAAACTTGTCCCAGCAGGCGCTGATTTCCCAATCCGCCTTCCAGTAAAAAAGTGGCTTCGGCGTCCACTATCCGCCCCAGGCCAAAACGCAGCGCCGCCGAATGCAACCCCAAAACAAGGGCGGTAAAAATCAGCTTTTGCTTCATGCCAAATAGCAATTCCATGATGCCGGTCAGGCTGTAAAGATAAATACCCAGTAGCAGAGCATAATAAACGTAAAAAAGGAAGCCAGAATGGGTGAGGCGGTAGGTCAGGTACACCAGGGCGCTGAAGAGCGGGGTTGGGTCGGCGGTATTTGCCAGCCAGTCGGTGGCGCGCAGGTCTCCCAGGCCAGCCTGGGCCAACCCATGCAAGAAATAGGTGTTTTGATTGGAAAGATAAAGTGGAGATTGGGCATACAGCGCCGCAAACAGGCCAGACCAGGCCAAAAACTTAAAAATTGGCTTGAGTCTTTGTCGGTTCAAAATCACGGTTTGCGCTCCCGAAATAGGAACAGGGGCAATGCGTTTGCAAGAATCGCACTGCCCCTGTTGGTTTGGCCTGGCTGGGTTTACTTCTCGCCTTTGATGAAGGCTTCGGTCATTTCAAGACAGATGTTATCCTTGAATTGTTTGGGCGGAGTCTTGAAGAAATAGGACGACGGGCCAATGATGGGGCCGCTTAGTTTGCGGTCGAGCGCGATTTTGGCAATGCGGACGGCGTCGATGATGACACCGGCGCTGTTGGGGCTATCCCACACTTCCAGCTTGGCTTCCAGGTTGAGCGGCACTTCGCCAAAGGTGGTTCCTTCCATGCGAATGTAACACCACTTGCGGTCTGTGAGCCACGGCACATGATCCGAAGGGCCAACGTGGACATTATCTGCGCCTATGTCATAAGGAATCATACTGGTCACAGCGCCAGTTTTGGAGATTTTCTTGCTTTCCAGGCGTTCGCGTTCCAGCATGTTCAAAAAGTCGGTATTGCCGCCAAAGTTGAGTTGGTAAGTGCGATCAATGCGCACGCCGCGATCTACAAACAGGCTGGTGAGAACGCGGTGCAAAATGGTTGCGCCGACCTGGCTTTTGATATCATCTCCCAAGATGGGCAGACCGGCATCTTTGAAGCGTTTGCCCCAATACTCAGACGAGGCGATGAAAACCGGGATGGCGTTGACGAAGGCGCAGCCTGCTTCGATGATTTGCTCCACATACCATTTGGTTGCCATTTCGGAGCCAACCGGCAGGTAGCTGACGACGACATCGGTTTTGGTGTCTTTTAGCAGCTTGACAATATCGGCAGTGGGGCCGGGGGCTTTGGTGATGACCTGGGAAAGATATTTTCCCAAGCCATCGTGAGTCATGCCACGCACGACGGGCGCGTTCAGGTTGGGCACTTCGCTAAACTTGAAGGTATTGTTGGGTTCGGCGAAAATTGCCTCGCTCAGGTCTTTGCCAACTTTGGTGGCATTGATGTCGATTCCCAGAGTGAATTCAATATCCCGGACGTGATACCCGGCCATATTGATGTGCATCAACCCCGGAACGGTTGAATCTTCTGGCGTGTTTTTGTAAAACTCAATGCCCTGGACGAGGGACGAGGCGCAGTTTCCTACGCCAATAATCGCCACGCGAACTTTTTTGTTGCTCATACTGATCTCCTTGCGATTTGTGATATGCGACTCGCTGGATAGGGGTTTTCAGCGGCGCGGGAATGGCAGATTTGATATGAATGGCAGTATAATCTTATTATCTCAGCAAGGCAAACAGGTAAACTTAACTTTTATGGAACTTTCCACCCGTCGCATGGAGCAATTGTTGCAAATTGGTCGTGAGCTGAGTGCCGCGGCTGATCTTGAACTGTTGCTGGATAAAATAGTTACCTCTGCGGCAGAGATGACAGGTTCTCAGGTTTCATCAATCCTGCTTTACGATGATGAAGCTGTGGCCTTGCGCTTTATTGCTTCTTTTGGAGCCGGTGAACAGTCTTTGCAGGCTATTCCCGTTCCGCTCGAAAAAAGCATTGCTGGAGCTGCATTTTTGGAAAAACGATTGGTGGCGGTGCGCGATGCGGCAAAATCGGCCCGTCATTTTAAGCGTGTAGACCAGGTGACCCGGATAACCACTCGCTCCATTTTGGCCGCGCCCATTATTTACCGGGAACAAGCGCTGGGGGTTATTGAAATTTTGAACAAAATTGACAGCACTGATTATAACGGGGAAGACGCAACTATTCTAGAGACGCTGGCGTCTTTACTGGCTTTGGCTCTGGAAAATGCCAGCCTCGAATCGATTATCGAGAAAATTAAAGAAGAAACCCAGCGGCTCGATAAAATGAAAACCGATTTTATCGCCATCACCTCGCACGAACTGCGTACCCCGCTCGGCCTGATTCTTGGTCACTCCACTTTTCTGCGCGAAATTTTGGAAGATGAATACCACGACCAATTGGATACCATCATTCGCAATGCCATGCGCCTGAAAGAAATCATCGAAAACATGACCAGTGTTGATAATGCCCAGACCGGAACGGCTGTTTTGCGTTCACGGACGGTTTCTGTGCGGAAAATTATCGAAGAAACCACCGAAAAATGTCACCCCGAAGCCAGGCTCAAAAAATTGCATGTCCGCACCGCACTCGGCCAATCGGAGCTATTAATTGAAGGCGATTCAGAAAAAATAGGTATTATCATCAATAACCTGCTCAAAAACGCCATCACCTTTACCAATGAAGGCGGGCACATCACCATTGCGGCCGAACAAGTGCCGGGCTATATCAAAATCGCGGTCAGCGATGACGGGATTGGCATTCCAGCTAAAGACATTGCCCATATTTTTGAACGCTTTTACCAGGTCGAATCACACCTGACCCGCAAACATGGCGGCATGGGCCTGGGGCTTTCGGTAACAAAAATGATGGTGGAAATGCACGGTGGCCGGATTGGGGTTGAAAGTGTGCCAGGGAAAGGCAGCAATTTTACCATTCTGCTGCCGCTTGATTCAGCGCAAGCCGAAGCTACCGGAAAAGTTTTCATTACCTGATGCCTATCTTTCCTGCTTTGGTTGTCGCCGGGCAATTGCGCCGGCAATATCTTCTGCCGCCTCAGGGCCGTCCATTGGTAGACGCGCCGGGCGGCAATTTGCTATATGCCGCCGCCGGAATTCGCCTTTGGCAAGACGATGCGCTTGGGATGCTGGCGCGTGTCGGTGAAGATTACCCGCAAGAATGGCTCAGAACTTTTCAGAAAAGCGGGTTCGACCCACAGGGCATCCGCATTTTGCCAGAAGCCTTGGATCTGCGCACTTTTTTAGCCTATACCGACCTCCAAACCTCGCAGCGCACCAATCCTGTTTCACACTTTGCCCGGCTGGGACTACCCTTTCCCAAATCTTTGCTGGGCTACCAGCCCGCCGCAGATGACTACGACAGCCGCGCCCGCCAGAACCCCGATTCGCCACGCCTGATGGACATTCCCGAAACCTATCGCCAGGCCAAGGCATTTCACCTTTGTCCACTGGATTTCATCACTCACCTGCAATTATCCACCGCCTTTCGTCAATTCGGCGCAACAACCATCAGCATCGACCCTGGCCCCAGCTATATGAACGGCAATTTCCTGGTGGATTTGCGCTCACTCTTACAAGGTATGACCGCTTTTTTACCGTCTGAAGATGAAATTCGGGCATTGTTCTGGGGCCGCACCAATGATTTGTGGGAAATGGCGGCCACTTTGGGCAGCTTTGGCTGTGAGATCATCGTGATCAAACGCGGTGGGCGCGGTCAATTTCTTTACGAGGCCAGCACCGGGCGCAAATGGGAAATTCCGGCCTACCCCACCCAGCCCGCCGATCCGACCGGCGCGGGAGACGCTTTTTGCGGTGGCTTTCTTTCGGGCTACGCCGAAAGCCATAACCCGCTCGAATCCTGCTTGCGGGGCGGTATTGCCGCCTCGCTTAGCATTGAGGGCAGCGGCCCCTTCTACGTCTTTGATGCCATGCCTGGCCTGGCCCAGGCGCGCTTGCTATCGCTGACCAACCTTGTCAAAGAAGTTACCTGAACCAGTTTTTCGTAGGGATTGTCAGGTTTGTAAAAACGAGCTGTAAAGTCCAAAAGCCGAATGCTTTTCTGTGGCCGAAGGCCCGTCTAATCCATATTCTGGTTTTGACTGACATCCAAGGAATCAACATGACCGAATCTTATGGCTATCTCTCTCCCAAATTGGAAGTGCGCGCCGCCCCTGAAAAGGGCGGTTTTGCCGTTTTTGCCAGTGAAACGCTCGAAAAAGATGAAATTATCTGCGTTTGGACGGGCCGCGTAGCCACCTACCAGCAGTTGATGGCGCTCGCACCGGATGAAAAAAGTCACACCATCCAGGTCGATGAGGGCCTGTATCTGGCCCCACTCAGCCTGGACGAAGAACCCGCCGACTACATCAACCACTCCTGCAACCCGAATGCCGGTATCCGCGGCCAGATTTCGCTGGTGGCGATGCGGCCTATCGCAGCCGGTGAGGAGATTACCTTCGACTACGCCATGGCCGACAGCACCCCCTACGACGAATTCCCCTGTGCCTGCGGCGCGCCCACCTGCCGCGGCCAGGTTCGTGGCGACGATTGGCAGCGCCCGGAGTTGTGGCAGCGCTACAAAGGTTATTTTTCGGCCTATTTGGAAAGAAGGATATCAAAAATCATAGAATAAGTTCGGTCTAAACAATTCATCGCTATAATTGCAAATCCTGGTTTTGAATTGATTTGCAGGGAAAGGGAATTTTATGAAGGCTCTGGTCGATCAGTTGGTGAAACTCTCTTTTGGAGATAAGGTGTCATTTATTAGTGCGATTTTTACTCTAATTGCCACAATAGTGGCAATTCTCGATTATACGGCTCCATTATCGGCAAGTTTAACCCCAACAGCCTTTTGCCCGGCTGTATTGTCAAATAGCAAAGTAAATGAATGGGCGCGGATTGGCGAGCTAAATGATCGCGATTTGGCAAGATTTTATATCGATCAGTTTGATGAGATTCGCGGCGTATATGGCGGCGAATTTGGTGCAAATTCGTTTCTTCCGAAGGGGGTTTTTATTATCACTGCTTTTGGAAATAGCGGTGATACTCTCAGGTATCAACATTTTGATGTTAAGCCAATCGTTCATTATCGCAGTTATGGAATTTTTCAAACAACAGCGGCCTTCCGAACCGATTTCGAAGGTGCTTGTATGGTTGTGGACGAGCCTTTTTATGCGCCATTTATTGTTCCTCTTTCTCTTTTTATCATTACCTTGGCATTGATTATGTTCTCGCGGTTTTACCTGCCCAAATTAAAACCGGGTTTGTAGGCGATTTTTTTCTCATCACTATCCCAATAAAAGGGAAATCCCATGCCCCTCACCCAGACCGAAATCCAATCTCGCGCTTACGCCTTTGCCAAAGAGTGGCGGCAGACCACGCGCGAACGCGCCGAATCACAAACCTTTTGGAATGAGTTTTTTGAGATTTTTGGCCTGTCGCGCCGCCGCGTGGCTTCCTTTGAAGAACCGGTCAAAAAATTGGGCGACTTGCGCGGTTCGATTGATCTGTTTTGGAAAGGGACGCTGCTCGTCGAGCACAAATCCAGGGGCAGAGACCTCGACAAAGCCTACGGACAGGCCCTTGATTACTTCCCCGGCATTCGTGAACAGGATTTGCCAAAGTACGTGCTCGTTTCGGATTTCAGTCAGTTCAGGCTCTACGATCTCGATGCGGGTGATGAATTCGATTTCGACCTGGCTGATCTGCCGCAAAACATTCACCTTTTTGGTTTTATCTCCGGCTATACCACCCGTGTTTATCATGATGAAGACCCGGTCAATATTCAGGTGGCCGAAACGATGGGCGCATTGCACGATGAACTGCTAAAAAGCGGTTACAGCGGCCACGCCCTCGAAGTTTTCCTTGTCAGGCTGGTTTACTGTCTGTTTGCCGACGATACCGGCATCTTCCCCAAAGATCATTTTCACTACTTTATCGAAAACCGCACCAACCCGAATGGCTCGGATACCGGCGGGCTGTTGGCGGGGATTTTTCAGATGCTCAACACCGCGCCGGAACGCCGCCAGAGCGCGGCAGATGCTGAGATTTTGCAGTTTCCGTATATCAATGGCGGGTTGTTCGAGGAGAGCCTGCATATTCCGTTTTTCAATGCAAAAATGCGCGCTGCCCTGCTCGATTGCTGTTCCTTTGATTGGGGCCGCGTTTCACCTGCCATTTTTGGCTCACTCTTTCAATCGGTGATGGACAAGGACCAGCGCCGCCGCCAGGGTGCGCATTACACCTCCGAGAAAAATATTCTCAAGGTGGCCCGCCCGCTTTTCCTGGATGACTTGCGCGCCGAGTTCAACGCATCCCAGACCGATGCCCGCAAACTGCGTGGATTGCACGATAAACTGGCTGCGCTCAAGTTTTTCGACCCGGCCTGTGGCTGCGGCAACTTTCTGATCATCACCTACCGCGAACTGCGCCGCCTCGAGTTGGACATTTTGCGCCAGTTGCGCAAACTCTCTGGGCAGGAAGCCCACCAGATGACGCTCGGCGAACAACTCTCGCGCCTGGATGTGGACGCGCTCTACGGCCTCGAAATTGACGAGTTCCCGGCCCGCATCGCCGAAGTGGCCCTGTGGCTGACCGACCACCAGATGAATATGGAACTTTCACAAGAGTTTGGTCAGACTTTCATTCGCTTGCCGCTTAAAAAGTCGGCCAATATTCAAAACGGCAATGCTTTACAAGTGGATTGGGA
The DNA here is from genome assembly GCA_020719725.1 of Anaerolinea sp. Lineage (GTDB taxonomy): Bacteria > Chloroflexota > Anaerolineae > Anaerolineales > Villigracilaceae > UBA8950. The sequence continues at coordinate 18,584 of DYPU01000010.1, forward strand.
AAGCTTTGTCCCAAAAGCCAACCTGACCATTTTGGGCAACCCGCCCTTTGTCGGAAAAAACATGCGCACCCCGGCCCAGAATGCCGACATGGAGGCTGTTTGCGCCCCACTGGGCAATTACGGCGTGCTCGATTACGTCAGCGCCTGGTATATCAAGGCCGCCCAGTTTATCAGGGGCACAAATATTCGGGTGGCTTTTGTCTCGACCAACTCGATCACCCAGGGCGAACAGGTTGGCGCGTTGTGGGGCTGGCTGCTGGCGCAGGGCATTAAAATCCATTTTGCCCATCGCACCTTCCGCTGGAGCAACGATGCGCGCGGCAGGGCGGCTGTTTTTTGTGTGGTGATTGGTTTTGGCATGAGTGATGTACTCCAAAAGCGCCTGTTCGATTATGCCAATCCCGATGCCGAAGCCCAGGAAATTCTCGCTCGAAATATCAATCCATATCTGGTTATTGCAGATGACATCATTATCGACAGTCGCAATAAACCCTTGTGCGATGTTCCTGAAATGCTCTTTGGAAGCAAGCCAACGGACAATGGTAACTTGATTCTCAACGATGTACAAAAGGCCGAATTGTTACACAAAGAACCAGTGGCGGAGAAATTCATCCATCCACTGATCAGCGCCCATGAGTTTTTACATGGTGAAAATCGGTGGTGTCTATGGTTAAAAGATGCCTCGCCTGCCGAATTGCGCAAAATGCCCGAAGTGATGAAGCGTGTCGAGGCTGTGCGCCAGTTTCGTTTGAAAAGCACCAAAGCGGCCACTGTTAAACTTGCCAGTATGCCTTATTTGTTTGCCGAAATCCGCCAACCTGTAAACAATTACATCCTTATTCCAATTCATTCATCTGAGAATCGCCTGTACGTGCCCATTACCTTTTTCGGTGCCGAAAACATTGTCCATAATTCCAGCACTGCTATCCCTAACGCCACGCTCTACCACTTTGGCGTTATTTCATCTCTAATGCACATGGCCTGGATGCGCGCTGTTTGTGGGCGAATCAAGAGTGACTACCGCTATTCCAACAACATCGTTTATAACAACTTCCCCTGGCCGGGCGAAGCCACCCCGGCCCAAAAAGCCCGCGTCGAAAGCGCCGCCCAATCCGTACTCGCTGCCCGCCAGGGTTATCCCGACTCCAGCCTGGCCGACCTGTACGACCCGGCCGCCATGCCCAAACCGTTGGTTGACGCTCATCGCGCCCTCGATAAAGCCGTCGATCTGTGCTACCGTCCCCAACCCTTTGCAACTGAGCTTGAACGCCTCGAATACCTGTTTGGCCTCTACCGCCAGCTTAACGAACCAATGCTGTTGGCCATGGAACCTGTCAAACCGAAACGCAAAAAGTAGGAGTGACTCGCCTTGAATTGGCATTATCCCTGCTTTTTGGAGAAGAGAGAACCCACCCATGTCAAAAATCTTTACCCGTACTTTTCGCGTGCGCTGGTCTGAATTGGACGCCAGCGGAACCGTCGCCCCGGCGGCTTATCTGCGTTACCTGGTCGAAACCGCCTACGATTGGGGGGATACGCTCGGTTTGGGAGCCAAAAACGACCAGCTCCTCGGCCTGTTTTGGCTCATCCGCGAAACCGAAATCCACTTTTTGCGCCCGCTGCGCCACAACGATATTTTCGACTTCACCATTTGGATGGTCAACTGGCAGCGCGTGCGTGGTACACGCTGTTTCGAAGTGACCCTCAAAGACAGCGGCGAAATCATCGCCCAGGGCAGCCAGCACATCGTCGCCATGGACGCCCAAACCGGATGCCCCACCAGCCCGCCTGAAGAGATCATCAACAATTTCCGGCTCGCAGAACCGCGCCTTTTTCCGCACGAACGCTTCCCCAAAATTGCCGCGCCAGAAAAGCCAGTTATCAGCCAGCGCCAGGTGGAATGGGCCGATTTGGACGCGCTGGAGCATGTTAACAATGCGATCTACGTCACCTACGCCGAAGAAACCAGCGCGCGCGAACTCGCCACCCGTGGCTGGACTCCCGCCAAACTGGCCGAATCCAACCTGAAAGTCGCCACGCGCCGCGTCCACATCCAGTACCTGTCTCCGGCAGTCTGGGGCGAAACTCTCACGATCTCCACCCACCCGCTCTTAGTCAGCGAGACCAGCGGCACAGGCTACGTCGGCATGACCCGCGCCGATGGCTCCCCCGTCTGCGAATGCATCCTCGATTGGGAACTGGTCGCCCGTTAAACCTGAAAACCCGACAGGTTTCCAAAGGATACTTGCAGGCTGGGCTCTTTGCAAAACAAGATGTTCCCCCAGGGAAACATCGGTAAACTGTATTGGTCAAGCAAAGGCTAAACAACCGTTTGGCACTCATTTCGCCACGGAGACACGGAAAACACCGAGAAAACCTTTTAAAACTCCGTAAACTCAGTGTCTCCGTGGTGATTTTGGGCTTTTGGGGCCTATTTGTGCAATACGGTTTTCGCAAAATGTCTATCCTTTCTGTCACCAATACAGAAAAATCGGTAAAACCTGTCAGGTTTCCGTAAGAAAGAAAAAAATGACCCTAAAAAAAATCGTCGCCGTCATCGGCGGCGGCCCGGCGGGGCTGATGGCCGCCCAAAAACTAATTCAAGCCGGGCTGGAAGTCCATCTCTATGATGCCATGCCCTCCCCTGGACGAAAATTCCTGCGGGCCGGGGTGGGTGGGCTGAACCTGACCCACTCCGAGCCGCTGGAGGCTTTCATCGCTCGCTACAGCCAGCCTGAGCGCCTCGCGCCGCTGCTGCACGCCTTTGGCCCGCAACAGATGATCGCCTGGGCCAAAGAACTCGGCTTCGAGACCTTTACCGGCAGCTCTGGGCGGGTTTTCCCGCTGGGTATGAAAGCCTCGCCGATTTTGCGCGAGTGGCTGAAACGATTGACAGATGCCGGGGTGGTTTTTCACACAAATCATAAATGGGTTGGCTTTGCGGACACGAAAGTTCCCCGACTTTCAACCCTCGAACGTCAGGAGACGTTCGAGGCCATCCTATTGGATACCCCTGACGGCCCGCAAACCATCCAAGTTGATGCCGCGCTGCTGGCCCTGGGCGGCGGGAGCTGGCCGAAGCTGGGTTCGACCGGCGGCTGGATTCCCATTCTCGAAGCGCACGGCGTCTCGGTCGCGCCGCTGCGGCCTGCCAACTGTGGCTTCGATGTGGCCTGGACAGAAGTGTTCAAAACTAAATTCGACGGCGCGCCGCTAAAATCGGTCACGCTGACCTTTGGCGAGATTTGCAAACAGGGTGAATTCATCATCACAAAAGAAGGGCTTGAAGGCAGCCTGATCTACGCCCTCTCTGCGCCGATTCGTGATGAGATCCAACAAAACAGCCAGGCCATCATCCATCTCGACCTGGCCCCCGATTGGACTCAGGAAAAGCTGATCAATCGGCTCTCCCTGCCGCGCGGCTCTCGCTCGCTGGGCAGTCACCTCGAAAAAACGGTTGGGCTCAAAGGGGTCAAAGCCGGGCTGCTCTGGGAATTTGTCGCGCGTGAAGATTTCCAATCCCCGGCCAGGCTGGCCGCGGCCATCAAATCCCTGCCCATCCCGCTGACCCGCCCGCGCCCGCTGGCCGAAGCCATCAGCAGCGCAGGCGGCATCCGCTTCGAAGCGCTCGACGAGCGCCTGATGCTCAAAAACCTGCCGGGCGTCTTTTGCGCCGGAGAAATGCTCGATTGGGAAGCCCCCACCGGCGGCTATTTGCTAACCGGCTGCCTGGCGACTGCCGTTTGGGCCGCCGCCGGAGTAGCCAACTGGCTGGTAGGCTAAAAAGTGCGCCGAAAACGGCGCACTTTTTAGCCCAAAAGCCAGCACTCTCAGGCAGCGGAGATTAGCTTGTTCACCGCAAACACCGCCCCACCAAATGCCAGCCCCAGCACGCCAGTAATCGCAGGCAAAATCCATTTTACGGCGTTGCTGTCAAACGAATCAATTCGCGCTTCAAGGGGCTTTTGCGGGTCGTAGCGCACAGTTACCTCATCGCCAACCGCGAAGGAGGGCGGATCGCTGCCCTCCGCCAGTTGCACATCACGCCGTTTACCATCGTCAGCGCTGAAACGTACTACCGGATAATGAAACTCATTTAGCAGGCGGTCGTGGTCATTGGGGTCATAGACAGGCCGAATCACCATCTTTATCACCAGGCCAGAAGCGCTGCGCTCGCGGGAAATTTGCGCAATTGCGCTGCCCGCTGAAAGCAGGGCGGTTAAAAGCATCAGCCCCGCCAGCCCGCCAAAGATCCACAAGATGAGATTAAAAGCTGCATCTGGATTTTTTTGCATTGCTACTCCTGTTCGTTCAATTCAATCATCTCTGCCGCCAGCTTTCCAGAAAGCGTCACCAGGGGCACGCCGCCGCCAGGGTGAGTGCTGCCGCCCGCAAAATACAGCCCCTTAAACGGGGAACGATTGTTTGGGCGTTTGAACGGCGCAAAACGATCGTTAAATGAAACGCCATACAATGCGCCCCGATGCGCGCCGGTTTTTTGTTGAAGTTCGAGCGGCGTTAACAACTGCTGATAGCGAATCTGGTTCCGCACATCCAACCCCAGGCTTGCCAGCCGATTGAGCAGCTTTTCGGTCACTGCGGCTTTATCCAGTTCCCGCGCTGGGCCGCGGGCCATGGCTGGGGCGTTTGCCATTACGAACCAGTTTTCGCCGCCGGTTGGGACGTGGCTGGGGTCGGTTTTGGAGGTGATGCACAGGTAGAGGGTTGGTTCGTTGGGTAAAACCTGTTCCGAGAAGATTTGCTCAAACTCGCGGCGGTAATTGGATGAAAAGAAGATGTTGTGATGCGCCAGTTCTGGGTGAAGCCCCGCCAGACCGAGCAGCAGCATCACGCCAGAGCAGGAGACCTGGCTCTGTTTAAGGGCCTCCAGGCGGCGGGTGGCGTGTTCCGATTGGATCAGGCTGTAGGCGCTGGTCACGTCCAGGTTCGAGATCACGGTTTGGGCCGGGAGAATTTCTCCATTTTCCAAAATTAGCGCTGAAACGCGCCTGCCGTGCAGACAGATTTCTTTGACGCGGGTGTTGGTGCGAATTTGGACGCCTAGTTCGCGGGCCAGTTTTTCGTAGGCGCGGGCGATGGAGTAGATGCCGCCTTGGGGATACCAGACGCCTTCGGTCAGTTCGACATGGGCAATGACGCCCAGTGTGGCGGGGGCCAGGTAGGGGCTGGCTCCAACGTAGGTGGCGAAGCGCCCCAGTAATTGACGCAGGTGCGGGTCGTGGATGCGGCGTTCGATGCTGTGTTGCAGGCTGTGAAGAACGTCTACGCTGAGGGCGTCTGCCAGGCTGACTTTGGTGAGGCTGGCGAGGGAAGGAGGCGGGCCGTAGGTGAAGACTGGGCCGGTGATGCGGTGCAGGCGGGCGGCTTCTGCCAGAAAGCTCAGGTAGTCTTCCAGGTTGGCGGTTGGCGGCCCGAAAGAGGTCTTCAAAAACTGCGCGCATGGTGATGACGGAGGGCCGGTATCCCAACGGTAGCCTGCGGCCTGAATTTCGGCCATTTTGCCGCCGAGGCTGGGGTTTTGTTCGAGCAGGGTCACGGGCTGGCCTTTGGCCGCCAGGTGGATTGCGGCGGAGAGTCCGCCAATGCCAGCGCCGAGGATGAGAATGGAGTTCATGGGGTGGGGAGGGTTCGTCCTTTCCAATGTGGGCCGCCGTTGTAGCGCCAGTAAATGGATTGCAAGGCGATCATGGTCATCAGCAGCACGGAGATAGGCATGAGCAGGGCGTCCATTGTGCGTTGGCGCGAGGTGGCGGCGGTGAGGGCGCGCGTCAGGAGAATCGAAGGGAAGACAAAGAGCCAGTTGTGGAAAAAAATGGAGAAAAGCAGAAATGTAAGGTGATTGCCATGCCCGGCCAGAATGTTTTTGGCGAAGCCTTCCCGTACTTGTTGCCAGGTTTGGGTGATTTGGGTGGGCCAGACGGTTAGCAGGTCGGCCTGGCTGCGTTGGGCTTCGGCCATTAGCGCGGGTCGTTTCTGGCGGCGGCCAGCGCTATTTCGGCGCTGTTGTCGCTGGAATTGTCATCGAGGAGGCTGGTTTCGAGTTGGGGGTCGTTTTGTTGCAGCAGGCTATGGACGGTTTCAGCGATGACGGCGGCTTCGTTGCGCATTGGGATCAAAACCGATTGGGTGACGGATGTCTGGGATGCTGTCGAAGGTTTCAGGCGCGGAAAAAGGCTAGGTAAACGGCCATGCCCGCCAGGCCAACCGGGGCGGCGGCTTTCGAGACATCCAACAATAGCGCTGCCAGCCCTAATCCTTTGCCGCCAGCTTTGAGGGCGTTGGTTGCGCCAGGGTTGTGATCACCCACTGCGCGCGGGTCTTTGCCAGCCAATTCTGTCACCCAAACCGAGAGAGGCAGGGCGCCCAGGGTAAACGAAAGCAGGATAAAGAGCAGGTTTGTGAGCATAAGGGTTGGGGGACGTGTAAACAAGCGCTTTAGGGAGTACGGTTCAAATCGGCTTTCCAGGCCAGCCATATAAACAAGCCGCTTCCCAAAAATCCAACGATTGCCGGGCCGGGCTGTGACCAGAAGATGCCCTGTCCGATGGTTTGCAGTAGCCAGGTTAGTACATAAACCAGGGCCAGCGGGCCAACCGGCAGGTTTTTGGGGTTCACAACCAGGGTGATCAGACCCGAAACCACCAACCAGCCCAGATAATTCATCAGCGGAATGCCAAAATAAGAGCCGGGTTGTTCCCAAACCCAAAATCCCCAGCCAACCATTTGTGGATCGAGGAACAAGTCCCAGGCGGTGAAGGCGGCTGCCGCAAGCATGGCAAATGTAATCAGCCGCGATGATTTTCCGAGAATGATTTCCGCAATGGCCCAGGCCGGGGGCAGCATCATCAGCCAGGCCAGCGGAATGAGGAGCGGTACACCGGCCAGCTGCGGCTGGAGCAGGCCGGTATAGTAATATTTGCCAAACGGAATGCCGGTTGTGGAGCCAATCAGCTCTGCCAGGTATGATAAAACCGCCACAATGGCAAATGTTTTTAGCGTGGGCCCCAAGCCCCAGGCTTTATATAAAATGATCAACACGGCGCAGGCTTGCATCAGCACGCCTACGCTCATGCCGCGTAACAAATAGCCTTCGCCCAAAATCCAGCCAAGAATCGGCAGAGAAATCATCGTGAGCACCCATACGATCAGCGGGGCCAGGCTGGAACTGGGATAGCGTAAGGCGTGGAAGGCTGCTTTCATCGTTATTCGTAAAGGGCCTTGATCTGTTCAGCGGTCATGCCCTTCACAATTGGGCGGTCAATCTGCTCCAGCAGGTGTTCTTTCCCGCTAAAATCGATCAGATGCCCCGATTTGGCAGCCTTGGTGCGCAAATAAAACTCATTGTGCGGGTTGGGTGGCAAAACATGCGGAATGCGCCCACTAATATTGACTCCATAGCGGGTAAGATCGGCAATTTTCTTGGGATTGTTGGTCATCAACTGAATTGATTTGACCTTGAGCGATTTCAGCATGTGGGCCGCCACTTCATAATCACGCTCATCGTCGCGGAAACCCAGCGCCAGGTTGGCTTCCACCGTATCCAGGCCATAATCTTGCAAACCATACGCCCGAATTTTGTTGGTAAAACCAATCCCGCGCCCTTCCTGGCGCAGGTAGAGCACAATTCCTTTTTCCATTTTGCCAATGGCCGTCAGCGCCGCTTCGAGTTGGTCACGGCAGTCACAACGCAGTGAGCCGAGCGCATCCCCCGTCAAACATTCCGAGTGCAGGCGCATCGGAATATCTTCGCCATCGGTTACATCACCCTTCACAATGGCCGCGTGTTCTTTATCATCCTTGTTATTGTAAAATGCAACGATGTGAAAATCGCCAAAACGGGTGGGCAGTTCGGCAATCGACGCAATTCTGACACAAACCCGGCTGTCGTCATCGCATTCATGGGCGCGATCTCCGTCCAACAATTCTTGAATTTTCAGGTGTGTGAGAGTCATCATTTTCTCCTTGGCGGGTTAATATTTTTAGGAAATCGATAGTGCAGCAGCAGCCCGCCGTTTGAATCCAGTACCTGGGCCGCTACCAATTCCAGACCAATCGCCGCCGAGCGCACCAGCCCCGGCCCGCCGATCGCTGTCGGGGCTGTTTCTCCGCCGAAGAGCAGCGGCGCGACATAGGCTGTCAGTTCGTCCACCAACCCCAGCCGAATCAGCTCGAAATTGAGCGTGGCCCCGCCCTCGACCATTAAGCGGTTTACTCCCAGCGTTTTCAGCGTCTCAAGCGCTTGTTCCAGATCGACACGCGGGCCGTTATGGATGAAGACTTGCGCTCCGCCAGCCTGAAGCACTTCCAACTGCCCCGAATCGGTTTTGGGGGTGGTAAAAATCAGCTTTTGGGCTGGGCCAGCCGTCAGAAAATCAGAATCAGGCAAAAGGGTGGCCTGGCTCACGATCCCGATTTTGATGGGGTTTTCGCTTTGGCCTGCTGCCAGCCGGTTGGCGCGTAAATCGGCTGATTTGACGGTTAATTTGGGGGCTTCGGCGTTGAGTGTTTTCCCGCCCACCAGTACCGCATCGGCGCTGGCGCGTAATTCGTCTACCCGGCGCTTATCTGTGGGGGACGAAATGGCGACGCCCTGGCGGGCATGGCTGTCTATTTTGCCATCGACGGTCATGGCAATGTTGATGAAAACAAAGGGGCGGGTCATCGACCTGGCCTCATTCAACTATGAAATTTCTTTTCCCCAGCCTGAATGCGGACTTGCAGCCGGTTGGCGGCGGGCGGTAGGGGGCAAGACCAGCGTTCGTTGTAGGCGCAGTAGGGATTGTAGGCCAGGTTAAAATCGATCAACAGGGTTCCATCGCCCAGGTCTTCTGGCTCCAGATAGCGGCCTGCGCCATAGGTTTCGGTTGGGCTGGTGGCATCGCTGAAGGGTAGGAAAAATCCGTAGTCGGCCTCGTAAATTTGGAGGGTTGCTTCGTTTCCATCCACCATAAAACGCACCTGTCCAACTTGCCAGTATTCGCGCTCGTCGCCAGTGGAGGTGATGATAAAGGCTTGTTTGGGGTTGGCAAGCCGTTCCAGGGGCAGTTTTAGGCGCAAGGCTGGGTTTTCCGGGTAATAGGGCAGGCTGGTAAATTCTTTTTTTTGGGCTGCATTCAGGGGCGATTGGCGATTGGATTTGAAAAAGGCATCTTTTTCTCGGCGGGATTGGTCTAAGTGGCTCATTTTTGCTCCTGAGTCTTTTTTATCACGGAAAACTATCATTCACTCTCGGAAGTTTGTTAAACTCAAAATGTGGGTTTAGCCTAGCCGAACCGACCGCATTGAGATTGAGCCGTAGGTTACTTTTTCGGTAAAGAAGGTGACAGGTTCGGCTTCATCTTTCGCGCCCAGGCTGTAGAGCAGCGGCAGGTAATGTTCGGCGCTGTTGATGGCTAGCGCTGTTTCCTGGCCGTGTTTCTCAAATTGAATGAGTGGGGCGTGTTCGTTATCCAAAATCCATTGTTTTACTTTGGCATCAAAAGATTCGGCCCAGTCATATTTTGCGTTGTCTTGTAAGATGACTGCGCGTAAGTTGTGGACGATGTTGCCGCTGCTGATGATGAGTATGCCTTCTTCGCGTAGTTCTTTTAGCTGTTATCCGAGTTGGTAATGTTGCAATGGGGTTTTGGCGCGGTCAGGTGGGAGCCGTTGGTTTCCCAGTGGGCGGAGATGGCTAAAATGGCCGTGGGCCGGGGTAAAGATTGTCCCATTGCTTGCCAGGCCAGGCTGAATTCGTTGTCTTCTATGGCATTCATCGGGTTGCCGTGCCCAATGAAGAGAACCGGCATTTTTGTAGCCATAAAGTTTATCCTTTGAATTGAACGTTTTTTGTGGCAAATCTTAAGGAAATGAATGGGATGAATTGACGGAGCTATTCTTTTGCAGGCTCTAAGGTTTGTATTTCCAGCAGTACATCTTGCACGGTAAAGCCACTTAGAGCATTGTGCATGGCTTGTTCGGCTTGCTCAAAGACTTTTTCCAAGGCGGGGTGGATGTGTGAACCAATTGGGCAGCCGGGGTTGGGGTGGGGGTGCATTCCCAACAGTGCAGCGCGAATGAGGGCATCGTAGACACTGCACAGGTGAATTTGGCTGGGTGCGCGGGTGAGTTTCCACCCGCCGCTTGCGCCGGAGCGCGATTCGACTAAATTTTGCTTGCGTAATTGTCCCAATATTCGCCGAATGACGACCGGGTTTGTGTTGACGCTTGCTGCGATTTGCGCGCTGGTAAGTGATTGGTCTGGTAAAGCCGCCAGCAGGGTCAAAATGTGAATGGCGACTGCAAATTGTTGATTAGTGTTCATTTGTAACTATTGTAGTTACAAATGAATTTGTGTCAAGTAAAAATCTGGCTGGATGGGTCCTTCTCTAATTTGACCTTTGAGAGGTTTGGTGGATAGGATTTCCGGGAATGGCTTTTTTGCAGTAGACTCAGCGCTAGCCTCTCGTTAAAATGGTGAGACCTGCCTATCTCAGAATATTCTCTTTTTTTGGAGCAGATATTACAATAGACCTAAGAAAAGGAAAAATGCCATGAATCCCCCTGAAACCTTGCTCGAAGTTCGTGAACACGCCGCCCCAGGCTATTTGCCGTTGGTGGACTATGACACATGGCGTGTGGCGGTATTAAATTATATTTCAGAGTTGGAGGCCGATCAGTTGTATAACCTTCAGCGCCATAACGAGACCGACGAGGTGTTTGTTTTGCTGCGTGGGCGCTGTATTTTGTTTTTGGGCGAAGGGGACGAGGTGGTGAAAGCACTACATGCGGTCAATTTGGAACCGTTTAAGCTGTATAACGTTCGGCGTGGGGTTTGGCATAATCACACGCTTAGCGCCGATGCCAGTGTTTTGGTTGTTGAAAATAGGGATACCACTTACGATAATTCGCCTTTTATTGGGCTTTCTGCCGAATTGGTGGCTCAATTTGTGCTGAAAACCCGTGAACTGTGGGGCAATTAATCTAGCGTAAAGTAGAAGGTTGCGCCTTTGTTGGGTTCGCTTTCGGCCCAAATGCGCCCGCCGTGACGGTGAATAATTCGTTGGACAATTGCCAATCCAATTCCGGTTCCAGGAAATTCTTCGGTGCTGTGTAAGCGTTGAAATGCGCCGAAGAGTTTGTCGGCATAGTTCATATTGAAGCCCACGCCGTTATCGCGTACATAAAAGGTTTTTTGGCTTTGATTGCTTATTTCGCCAATTTCGATGAGCGGGTTGGCGGTTTTTGTTGTAAATTTCCAAGAATTGCTGATTAAGTTTTCGAGCGCAACTCGCAGCAGGCGCAAATCGCCGCGGGTGTTTAGTTTATCGTTGATTCGAAATTGAATGACGCGGCCAGGTTCGCGCAAGTTGAGTTCTGCCTGAATTTCGGTTGCCAGGTCAAAAAGATTCACTTCCTGATCATGTAATTCTGCCCGGGTAATGCGAGACAAGCGTAGCAAATCGTCAATTAATTGGCTCATATCTTTGGCGGCGCGGCGGGTGCGTTCCAAAAAAACAACGGCATCTTGCGGAAATTGCCCCAAAAAATCTTCCATTAGAATGCGGGTAAACCCATCAATGGCGCGAAGTGGTGCGCGCAGATCGTGCGAGACAGAATAAGAAAACGCTTCCAATTCACGGTTGGCTATTTGCAGTTCCGCCGAGCGTTGGGTGAGGGCTTCTTCAATCCGTTTGCGCTCGCTAATGTCGAGTGTGGTCGAGATGACAGAGACCACATTGCCATCTGGCCCAAATTCGGGAGCCAACGACCAGTAGACTACGGAATTTAATAATTCATATTCTGTTTTTAGCGGTTCTCCACTGTCAAAGACCTGGCGTATGCAAGATTCGGCAAAATAGATGGTTTCGTGCTCGCCGAAAACCTCCCGCAAGGATTTTCCAATGATATTTTCTGGTTTTAAATTGCCCAAATTGCCCAGGTGGTTTACATATAAGTAGCGCCCATTGCGGTCGTAGCGTGTAATTTGGAGTGGATTGTTTTCCGAAAGCGCTCGAAATTTTTCCTCGCTGGCTTTTAAGGCTGCGGTGCGGCGTTGGACGCGCGCTTCCAATTCCACATTCATTTGGCGGATTTTCTTCTCGGCTCGTTTTCTCTCGTCCAGTTCACGTTGAACCTGGTCGTATAGGCGCGCATTTAAGATGGCATTTGCCAGCAAATCGGCCATGGTTTCAAAGGTGGCAATATCTTCTTTGCTGAAAGCGGCTTGCTTCCTGCTCTGAATGGTAAGTGATCCCAAGACCTCGCCCCGGCTGACGAGCGGCAGAGCCATTTCTGAACGGGTTTCTGGCAAAAGTGAATTGTAAAATCGAACCGCGTCTTTTCCAACATCCAGCGCAATTCGCGCTTCGCAATTGGCTATGGCCCAGCCAATCATGGAAGAGTTGCCCACTTCCAGCCGGTGCCCATTCTTGAGCATGGTGACACCAGCTTCCCCGGTAGCAGCGCGTAAGATTGCCCAATGTGGGTTTTCTTCCACCAAAAATAAGCCAACATAGTACAGGTCGAATTGTTTTTGTACCAGCTCAACAACCTGTTGGCTAAGTTCGCGCGAATCCAGTATCGCTGTTGCGGCGCGAGCAACATTTGCGCCAAGTTGCAACAGCCCAGAGCGACGCTCCAGAGCGGCGGCATTGTGTTTCAGGTTATTGTTGGCTTTCCAAATTGCCTGCTCTGATTTTTTTCGATTGGTAATATCGATTACAGTTCCCGCCATTCGAACTGGAATACCATTTTCATCGGTAAAGAGCCGCCCATCGGCCTCCAACCAGCGAATTGACCCATTCCGGGATAGCAAGCGGTGTTCAATGTGATATTCTGGCTTGGCTCCACTCACACACTCGTTAATATTTCTTTCAACCCGTTGTCGGTCTGCCGGATGGATAATCTCAAAATACTCACTCATCATATTAGAAAATTTATCTTTTTCCACATCAAAAATCAAATAAACTTGCTCCGACCAGATGATTCGATTGCTTTTTATATCCCAATCCCAGATGCCCATTTGAGCAGAAGCCAGCGCCAGATCCAACCGTACCTGGCTATTACGCAGGTCAGCTTCGGTGCGTTTACGTTCGACCAATTCACTTTGAACATTTTGGTAAAGAGAAGCATTATCCAGCGCCAGCGAAGCCAGTTCGGCAAATTGTTCCAGCTTTTGGATCTGCGACTTCTCAAAATGCTGAACCAAATTGTCGTAGGCTAATCCCAAAATACCAATAACCCGGCCCTGTACTTTTAGCGGAATGGCAATTGTGGTGTAAAACCCATGATTCTGATAATCTGGTTCGCGCCCAGGCCAGGTATTGTAATCTTCAACAATAATAGTTTCCCCTTGCTGTAAGGCCAACCCGGTAATTCCCTGCCCTTCCAGCATCACGCGCCCAATAAATTCCAGAAAGACCTCATGCCCCAAATGTTCGCGGCTGGCTTTACCCTCAGGCAGCATCAGATCAATGAACCCATGCCGCGTATTTGCCAAACTTTCTGCGTGCGCCAAAACAGATTCCAGCAACGAATCAATATCCAAACGGTTAATCACTGCCAGGGTTGTTTCGTGGAGCGCGGCCAGATATTCAGCTTGTTCACGTAAAACTTGTTCAGCAGCCAGGCGCTCATTTAGTTGATCAGAAGACCGGCGCAAAGCGCGTCGTAAATTTTTCATGGTTTGCGCCAAAAGAACCCAGCCAATCAGCACATACACCAAAAAAATCCCCCAGCGGCTCATGGCATCTTGCGCTGGCGCAACCGGCAAAAAACCATTGATTTCACGATACACAATCCAACTCATACTGGCAACACTCAAGATAGCCAGCAAGAATGCGTAACGCCCGCCCAAGAGTAACCCGGCCACAAAGATAATGAGCAAAAAACCATCCCGCCCCGCAGATTGCATTCCCCCCGAATGATAAATCGCCACCGACATAATCAGCCATAGGCTGAGCGCATACAACAACACCGAAGACCTTAAATACCCCTTTTGAGCAAGACCCCAACAGATGATAGAGAAAAAAATTACCGCCAAAATTAGCCAAATACGCCAATCGCCAGGGTAAAGGCTACTAAAAAAAAACGAATAAAGGAGACCTACAGCCATCGAAGTTGGCAGAATGACAGCCAAAGACCGTCGAACCAGGCTTTTTTCTTCTTCATTATTATTAGGAAACAGCCAAAATCTGAGATTATTTAGCATTGTCTCATTATAAGGATTTTTACCCGCTTTTATACATCTCGTCTAAACAAATCTGCTGTGTTTTCACGCCGCAACAACTCATGCGCCTGCCCATTCTCCACCATCACCACCGCCGGACGGCGCGCGCCGTTGTAATTACTCGACATGCTAATGTGATACGCCCCACTCATTGGAATTGCGATCAAATCACCTTCTTCAACTGCGCCAAGCTCAATCCCCTCAATCAGCACATCTCCGCTCTCACAGTATGGCCCTGCGATGAAAACCACCTGGGGCGTTCCCCCCGTCACCTTTGTCGCCGTTAAAGCTGAATAACGCGCCCCGTAAAGCGCCGGGCGGGGATTATCCGCCAGTCCACCATCCACCAACACCCAGGTTCTCCCACCAGAGTGTTTCACCGTTCCGACGCGATACAGCGCCACCCCGGCTTTCGCTACCAGGCTGCGGCCTGGTTCCAAATGCAAATGCGGCAGCGTCAGCCCGTGCTTTTGACAGCCCGCCTGCACCTTTTCTGCCACAAACTGCACATAATCTTCAATAGAAGGATGGGGTAACTCATCTTCATGGTAAGCCATACCCCAGCCGCCGCCCGGAGAAAGATGCCAGCCTTCTCCAAAGCCAATTTCCGCGGCCAACTCCAGCGCGGCATCAATCGCCGGGGCCAACGGAGCCGGGTCGCGGAATTGCGACCCCTGATGAAAATGGATTCCCGCCAGTGGCAAATCATTACTCCGGCAAAAATGGACTGCTTCAAACAAAGTCTCACGCCCCATGCCAAATTTACTCTCCGAATGCCCGGTTTGAGTGTACGCATGAGTTTCCACCGCCAGTCCAGGCTGAAAGCGCAGCCAGAGATTGGGCATCTCATTTTTACGCAATTTGGCAATCTTCTTTAATTCCGAAAGGTTATCAACCACAATAGTTCCCGTTTTCTCAATGGCGGTTGATAGGTCTTCCCTACTTTTATTGACTCCATGCACCAAAATCTGCTCTTTTGCCACCCCGGCCTGCACAGCAATCCCAATTTCTCCCAAGCCAGTACAATCGACCGAGAAACCATACCCGGCGGCCCATTTGGCAATCTCTATACTCAAAAAAGCCTTTCCGGCATACGTCACAGACCATTGTCCCGGCCAAAAGGCACCCAACGCGCGCCGATAGCGGCTGGCGGCAGAATCCAGGTCCGCTTTGTCGTAAAGATAGAGCGGCGTGCCAAACTGTTCGGCCAGGCTGGTCAATGAACAGCCACCAATGAATAGTTCATTTTGTTGAACTTGGGTCGAAACGGGAAAAAGAGCAAGGCGTTTGTTCATAGCATCCTTTACTGGGAAGTAATAAAATAATCCCTTGCGGGATTATTCTCCGAACAGCAAATCGAGCCAGACATCCCACTTTGTCAAGTCATTTTGAATGGGAGTGGGAACGAGAGTAGGGGGCAGGGTGGCGCCGGGCTGGGGCAATGGAATGATAACAACATCCCCTTCTTGCGCCATTCGGTTCTGTTCGCGTGCCCAGGCTTCTGCTGCAGCAGCCGAAGTGGCGTAAGCCACCTCAGTTTGGAGCGCAAATTGTGTAACCATCACCCCGGTGGCCTGAGCGCGAACCGTAGCTGCCTCGTTTTGCAAGCGAGTCAACTCTTCCATCCGATTATTAAAATCCATGATGAGGAAGAGCAAAATGGTAATGCCCAGAATAATGCCAATGCGGCGAAAATCGATCTGAAAACGGCCTAATTTCATTTTTTTATTTTATCATGGAGGATGCAGGCCAAACAAAAACTCTCGCATGATGCGAGAGTTTTTGGGGTGTGCCGAAGGAGGGATTTGAACCCTCACTCCCGAACGGGAACTACGCCCTGAACGTAGCGCGTCTGCCAGTTCCGCCACTTCGGCATACTTTTTGCCTACTTCTAAAGCGGATGGTATTTTATCTCATTTCGCAGATTTGTCAATCCTGCGAAAAACGATATTAACGCGTCCCTATTCTGGTTGAGAGGCAATGGGAGATTTTAATTTTGGGTTGTCAGGGATTTGTTTTTAAAATGGTGTTGGGCGCTATTTTGATTGGAAAAACTATTTTTCGCAGGTTTGGGGAATCTTTTTAATTTGCTGTCGCTGAGTCCCTTATTTCGTTGAGTTCAGCCTCGCTCACGCGCTTATTGAGATACTTTTTCATTGGGCATCCAGTTTGCGGTTGCCCAGCCATTTCACCATCTCAGGATCATGATGGTCAAAGAAACTGCTGGTTATGCCGCTGACGGTGGTCATCACCCGCCAAATTGCCAGGTACACGCGCGCCGGATACCGCGAAACCCAGCAGGCGCTGGGCGAACTGAACGGTATCATCGAGGAAACCATCACTGGTGAACGGGTGGTGCAGGCTTTTGTGCGCGAGAAGACCACCGTGGCGCAGTTCGCCGTCACCAACCAGCGCCTGAAAAAAGTGGCGCTGCGCACCCGCATTGTCACCAGTTTCATGGGGCCGATGATGAACATGGTCAATAACTTCGGGCTGGCGGTAGTGGCTAGCGCGGGCGGCTGGCTGGCGGTTCAATCGCTGGCGACGGTCGGCGAGATAGCGGCTTTTGTCAATTATGCGGGCCGGCTTGGCCGCCCGCTCAATATGATTGCCCAGCTTTTTACCACCATCCAGTCGGCGCTGGCCGGGGCCGAACGCTTTTTTGAGCTTTTGGATGAAACCCCCGAAACTGACGCCGCCGATGCTCTGGCACTGGAGCACATTCGCGGCCACGTCCGCTTGCGCGATGTCAATTTTGGCTACCAGGCCCAAGTTCCGGTGCTGAAAAATGTCAGCCTGGAGGCTGCCCCTGGCGAAACAGTGGCGCTTGTTGGCCCAACTGGCGCGGGGAAAACCACCATCGCCAACCTGCTGACTCGTTTCTACGACATCCAATCCGGTCAAATCGAAATTGATGACCGGGATGTGGTCACCATTAAAAAGGAAGCCCTGCGCCGTAAAATTGGTCTCGTTTTGCAGGATAACTTCCTGTTCGCCGCCACGGTGATGGAGAATATCCGTTATGGGCGGTTGGATGCCAGCGACGAGCAAGTCTGCGCCGCGGCCCGCCTCGCCAATGCGGAGATGTTCATCCACCGCCTGCCGCACGGCTACCAAACCGTGCTGACCGAGCGCGGCAATAACCTGAGCCAGGGTCAGCGCCAACTGCTTGCCATCGCCCGCGCCATCCTGGCCGACCCGGAAATCCTGATCCTCGACGAGGCCACCAGCAACGTCGATACCCGCACCGAGAAGCACTTGCAGGAAGCCCTGCTCAACCTGATGAAAGGCCGCACCAGCTTTGTCATCGCTCACCGTTTGAGTACCATCCGCGATGCCGACCAGGTGTTGGTCATCAACGGCGGCGAAATCATCGAGCGCGGCACTCACGAGAGCCTGCTGGCGCAGAAGGGCTTTTATCACAACCTGTATTTGAGTCAGTTCAAGGGAAGTGCGACAGCCGCAAGTTGAACTTTATGCCGCATTGTTATGTAAAGGTAAATCCGGGTGTTTTAGCGCCTTTTGGCTCTCGTTTTCTCTAGGCGTTTGTTTAGTTCGGTATAGCTGGTTTATGAGGCAAAAAGTTCGTCAAACTTGGTTTCCAGTTAAATGGTCGCTTCTGATGTCGAGCAATTATCGTACCCCCCAGAAGCGTTTGAGAAAGGCTCTCAGGAGTTCCTGATTAAGGTTCGCAACGTCTTATAACTCTCTGTTCGCCGAAAAATTTTTAAAACCCAGGATTCTTTTCCGCTCATTCTGGATTTTTTTGGACAAGATTTCAGCCCACAAACACGAAACCGGTCTCAGCACTTGCATTTTTATCAAAACAAGAGCACGAATTATGTAAAAAAATGTATTGGTCAAGCAAAGGCTAACAACCGTTTGTCACTCATTTCACCACGGAGACACGGAAAATACCGAGAAAACCTTTTAAAACTCCGTAAACTCAATGTCTCCGTGATGATTTTGGGCTTTTGGGGACTGTTTGCGCAATGCGGTTTTCGCAAAATGTCTATCCTTTCTGTGACCAATAAAAAAACGATTTTTATAGTCAAACTTGCCCAAAATTGCTAAAGTTATCGAAATTTTTGTAGAATTTCTGCGGGCATTCCAAAGGCTAAAAACGACATCCGCCATATATGGCAACTTACAGAGAAAGACCACTGGACATAGGCATAAAATAAATTTACGATCCTAAAAAATTTTCAGCAAATGGTGAGTCTATAATCTTTATTTCGTCTTTCTGATTGGGAATCAGGCACAAGAATTCGAAAGGTTCGCTGCCACTGTTTTGATAATAGTGCGCCGCTCCAGCGGGTATAAAAATCACGTCACCAGCGCTAACCTGAAATTTTTGCCCGGCAATGCCAATTTGGGCCTGGCCTCGCAAAACATACTGTTCGTGCTCAACCGTGTTGGTGTGCAGTGGCATTCCGCCGCCAGGTTGCATGATGAAACGGCGCATTGCGAAATTGGGGCCTTCTTCGGCGGAAATGAGCACCTGAAGGGTGGTTGCAACTCCGGCTGCGACAATGTTTTGGGGAACTTGATTGGCCTGTTTGACCGACATGGGGGATGCTCCTTTTGAATGGAAAATGTGTTTTAACGGCTAATGGTTCCAGCGACAACGCGCCAGCTTTCAGCGGCAGATATGAATTCGGGGGTAAAGGGTTCAGCATCAGTGGTGGTAAAAATAACCTGCCCGGCGCTTTCAAGCGCAGTCAGCAAGTCGGCGCGGCGTTCTTTGTCCAACTCGGCCATCACTTCATCTAATAACACAACTGGGGGTTCATTAGTGCGTTCCTGCATCCAGCCAATTTCGGCAATTTTGAGCGCCAGCAAACTTGTCCGAATTTGACCGCGCGAGCCGTATTCGCCCAAGTCCACGCCATTGGCGAGCAAACGTAATTCGTCGCGGTGCGGGCCAAGGGTGGTAACGCCCCGGTTGATTTCTTCGGCGCGGAGGCGTTTGAGGGCTTCGAGAAAGCTCTGGCGGATGGTGGCAAGTTCCAGCGTGGAACGGTCGATGGGCACATCCAACCGTAGCGCAATTTGTCCACTGGGCCGGGGGAATGGGTCAAACGCGGGATGGTAGGCCAACCGCAGTACTTCTTTGCCTCGCGTCAGGTTGTGGTGGGCACGCGCGGCCAGACGTTCCAGTTCTTGAATGGCATGGATGCGCCAGTGGATGATTTTTGCGCCGCTGGCGGTGAGGGTTTCGTCCCAGTAGGTCATTTGGCCGGGGTCGCCGCCGCGTTCATTGAGCATTTTGAGCAAAGCGTTACGCTGGGTGAGGGCCTGGTGATAGGCGCTGAGGGCCGCAGCGTAACCGGGGATGGCTTGGGCCAGTGCCAGGTTGAGATAGCGCCGTCTTTCTTCGGGGCCGCCTTCGATAACCTGTGACATTTGCGGGATGAAAAGCACTGCGGGCAGGTGGCCGATGGCTTCGCTGGCGGGGCGTTTGACACCGTCGAGCAGGATTTCTTTGCGGGCGCGCTGACCGAGTGGGCCAACCGCTTCGAGGATGATTCGTACTTCCATGCGGTGATTGCGCCCGCCACGCTGGTAATCAGCTACTATGCGGGCGACGGCTGGGTTTTCGCGGGCCGCTAAAAAGTTGATGAGTTGGCGGTCGGTGTGGGTTTGAAAGGATGAGAAAGTCGCCAAAAAGTAGATGGCTTCGAGCAGGCTGGTTTTGCCCTGAGCATTGCTACCCACCAACACAACAGCCCGCCGTGGAAGGTCGATATCCAGGCGGGCAAAGTTGCGAAAATTGGTGAGCGAAAGGTGTTTAAGAATCACGGGGCTGGATCAGACTTTGTCTTCGACCGGGCCTTCGGGTTTCCAGACTTTGCTGGCGAGGTCTGTGAATAGGACACCGTTCAGGTGGTCTATTTCGTGCTGAAAAATGCGCGCTGTCCACTCTTTGAGTTTAAGTGTGACGGGTTGTCCGCGCCGATTTTGGCCTTTGACGGTAATTGCCAGGTGACGTTCCACATCACCCATAACCCCTGGGATAGAGAGACAGCCTTCAGCGGCGATTTCGGTATCGACTGAAGCGCGAGTGATTTCCGGGTTGACGAGGGTATAAAGCCGCTTTTTTGCGTTTTCGGGGTCTTCGCTTTCTTCGTCTGCCTCGTTTTCGAAATATTCGATGACGATGACGCGTTCGGCTATGCCAACTTGCGGAGCAGCCAGGCCTACGCCCGGCGCTGCGCGCATGGTTTCAACCATATCGTCTATGAGTGTTTGTAGTTTTTCGTCGAATTCAGTGACAGTTTTGGCTTTGCGGCGCAAAACTGGTTCAGGTACAGTGACAATTGTTCGTAAAGCCATACGCTTTCCTAACTCGGGCTTGGGGGTGGTTAAAAAGTGAAGCCTGATTTTACTCTAATTCTGTTTTTTGTTTTGTTCGGCTTCTTTTTGGAACTCTGTAACGGTGCGATGATACATTGCCAGCCAGTCGGCCATGCGTTCCCGTTCGGCGGCGGTATCCGCCTCACGTTTTTTCTGATCGCGCACCAGTTTACGGCGGATGATGTCTTGTTGAACTGTGGGAGGGTCTACCACATCGACAAAGTCGAAGTTGGTACCACCTACTTGAATGAAGACGGTTCCGTAATTGAAGAGTAACCCAAAAATACCGCTGCGTTTGTATTGTGAGCTAAGAATATTCTCCAATGGGGCCGATTTACGGTCTTCGTCGCCAAATGGAACACGGTAGATATCCACAATTTGGTCGGGCGTAACCTGGTACACATCGTTTTCCCAATCCATATAACCATAGGCCCACCAGCCCACACAGGCCAAAATTGCCAACGCTACTATGCTCGCTAACCAGATCGGCATGATGTTGACTGAAAAAACAAACCAAAGCGGGTAAAACGCAATCAGTCCTATCACAGACAGGGTTGGCAGAACAACATGCCGCACCAGCACGATCCAATGTTTATGGTAAATAATGGTCTCACCGGCTTCTTTGCGAAAATTTAATTTTTCTTTGACAGTTTTCGCCAGAGAATCATTCAAAGATTTTGGCGGCACAGAGGCCGATGAGGTTGAGGTCGCTGGTGGGGGCAAAATGGCGGCCAGGGCTTTGGTTGGCAGTCCCAGTTTTTTGCGAATAGAGTTCTTTATAATTTCTTCATCGTTTTGGCGGGAAACATCTTTGGTGCGCAGCCAATATTCTTCAATCATATTTGCGGCTTGCTTCGGGCGAGGTGAATAAACCATACGGATTTCACCGGTAAAGGTTCGCACAACAACCGTGCCATACTTAAAAATACGTCCCATCTGATCGGTTTCAGTATTGACTGAAAGAATCGTATTCATGAGGGCTTCATCCCGGCTGTCATACGCGCCGATCATCTTTTCAATTGAAACCACTCGCTGATTGGTGACAACATAATAGTCGTTGCTCCAATCTACATATTGCCATAGCCCCCAGAGCAAAGCCAGCACAAGAAAAAAACCACCAGCCCCAGCCAAAGCAACACTCGGAAATGCAAATACCAGCCCCAAGACTAGCAACGAGAACAGCCCCACCAACACTGGCCCAGTCAGGGCCTGATACAAGCGGAATTCGTGTCTGCGGGATAAGAAATAAATCACTTCATTAGTATTAAGCCACGAAAAACGCACTTGACGAGCCAGTTGACGGCTGTTAATCATAGTTGCGAAGTTGGGCCTCAGGTCAGGAATCTTAGTTAACAATGCCCTAAACTTATCACGGTATAGTTTTAGTAGTACTGTTCCAGCCTGAGCGCGGACCGTTGCATTGTGTGTGCGATTTGTCCAAAGAGATTGCTCTCCAAAATAATCTCCTTTAAAAAGAGAGGCTATTTTGACTTCTTTCTTGTTTTTTAGGCTAAAAATATCTACGCTGCCCGCAAAAATGAGATAAAAAGTATCCGTGATCGTTCCTTCAATAAATATGGTTTCTGTCCCGCCATAGGTTTCTTCCTGCATCGCCTCTGCAACCGAAGCCAGCTGACCATCATTTAACCCCCGGAACAGATGGGTCTTCTTTAAAAAAGCAACACGCGCAGGAGTATCGGGCATAAATTGATTCTAGCATGAAATTATCTATTAGCATTCTAACGCAATAAAAATTGAATCATTCTGCCTTCGTCATATCCGCTATGCTATAATTCGCCGGTCAGAAAGGCCATACTATGTTCTCAAAATTTATAAAACTAATCGGGGGCGACCCCAATAAACGCGATATTGAAAAACTATCAACAGTCATCGAACAAATTAACGCCTTCGAGCCTCAACTCGAAACGCTTTCAGATGAAGCCCTGCGCGCCAAAACGGTAGAATTCCGACTGCGCCTGGTAAATGGCGCTACACTTAATGAACTACTCCCCGAAGCCTTTGCCGCCGTTCGAGAAGCCTCCAAGCGTACCCTGGGTTTGCGCCATTATGATGTGCAACTGCTCGGCGGCATGGTGCTGCACTCCGGCAAAATCGCGGAAATGCGCACGGGCGAAGGTAAAACCCTGGTCGCCACCCTGCCAGTTTACCTGAATGCGCTCGAAGGCAAAGGCGTTCACCTCATCACCGTCAACGATTACCTCTCACGGCGTGATGCGCGCTGGATGGCTCAGGTTTATAACTTCCTGGGCCTTTCGGTTGGGGTGCTGCAAATGGCCGCCGTCACCGAAAACGGTAAAAAAGCCTTCCTGGTCGATTTCAGCAAAGAATCGCCCCGCGAAGACCAGCATAACCTGCGTCAGGTAGATCGCGCCGAAGCCTACGCCGCCGACATCACCTACGGAACCAACGCCGAATTTGGCTTTGACTACTTGCGCGATAACATGGTTTACCGCCTCGAAGACAAAGTCCAACGCGGGCACCACTTTGCCATTGTCGATGAAGTTGATAATGTCCTAATTGACGAGGCCCGCACCCCGCTCATCATTTCTGGCCCGGCCCAGGGTGATCTGGAATGGTACGGACGGATGTCCCTCATCGTCCGCCAACTAATTCCTGAAGATTACGAAGTCGAAGAAAAGGATCGTAACGCCATTCTGACAGAAGTCGGCACGGCCCATGTTGAAGCCCTGCTCGGCGAACCATTACGCGACCCGGAGCGCCCCGAAGACATTACTCCCCAGCAAGCCCGCCTGCTTGGCTACCTGGAACAGGCGATGCGCGCCCAATTCCTTTTTAAACGCAACAAAGACTATATCGTACAGGGCGGCAAAGTTGTCATTGTAGATGAGTTTACCGGGCGGCTCATGCCAGGCCGTCGCTGGAGTGACGGCCTGCATCAGGCCGTCGAGGCCAAAGAAGGCGTCAAGGTGGAGCCAGAAAATATCACCTACGCCACCATCACCTTGCAAAATTATTTTCGCATGTATGCCAAACTGGCAGGCATGACCGGAACCGCCCTGACCGAAGCTGAAGAATTTAGCAAAATCTACAAACTAGAAGTGCTGCCCATTCCCACCAACCTCGAATATCAAGCCTCCCGCACCAATGCCGGGCTGGTGGAAGTCAAAGACAAAGACGAAAACGGCTATCAACTCGTTTTCTTTGCCCGCGCCAACGACCCCCATAAAACCCCCGCCTTCTGGCGGCGCACCGATTACCCCGACCTGGTCTACCGCACCGTGGAAGCCAAACTGCGCGCCATCGTCACCGACATTTTGCGCAATCATCTTTTGGGCCGTCCCATTTTGGTAGGCACCACCTCTGTGGATAACTCGGATAGACTTTCAGGACGGCTGCGAGCTGAACCCGTGCGCCGTATGCTTCAAATTCGCTTGCTGCGTCAGGCCTGGTTTGAAACCAACAAAAAAGAAGAAGATGGCCGTCTCTACAAAGAGCTGGAACCGCTTTACAAGAACCTCGACGAAATTGATCCACCCTTTTTGCGCCAATTTGCCAAACCGCTCAACCTCTCTATTAACCCTGAAGAACCCGCTAACCTGCAAAAACTACTCGATGATCTGCGCCTGGACGCAGAATATGCCCCGCGTTTAAAAGCAGTCATTCAGGGCGGCATTCCCCATGCAGTCCTTAACGCCCGAAAACATACCGAAGAAAGTCAGATCATCGCTTCGGCTGGCGCATTTGGCGCAGTCACCATCGCCACCAATATGGCCGGGCGTGGCGTTGATATTAAACTCGGCGGTGATGTGGCCGAAGAAGTCACCATCGCTGTCAGCCGCGTCTTAAAACGCGCCGGATTTAGCGACCCTTACGACATGCGCCTCGAAGAACAACGCCAGGCCTTGCTCAAACTAGAATCCGCCGACTACGGCATCTACGATGGTGAAGTACGCTACTTTTTACAATATTTTGACGATATGGAACGTGTCCGCCAATTGGGCGGACTGCATGTCATTGGCTCCGAACGCCATGAAGCCCGCCGTATCGACAATCAACTACGCGGACGCGCCGCCCGTCAGGGCGACCCTGGCTCCTCACGCTTCTACCTCTCCCTCGAAGACGATCTGATGCGACTGTTTGGCGGTCAGCAAGTGAACGATGTCATGCAGCGCTTCAAGCTCGATGACGACCTGCCCCTTGAAAACCGCGTCGTCAGCGGCATCATCGAAGGTTCGCAGCATCGCGTTGAAGGTTCAAACTTTGACGTGCGCAAGCACCTGCTTGAATACGATGACGTTCTCAACGCCCAGCGCGCCCGCATCTATAGCCAGCGTGACCGCGTTTTCACCAAACCCGACCTCAAAGAAGATGTTGCCGACTTCCTCAAAACCGAAGTCGAACTGCGCGTTCCCCCGGCCCTGTCTGACTCTGAAGGCCCCTGGAAACTGCTGGCCTGGCTCGACCAGATTCAACCTACCATTAGCGGATTAGGAGGCGAACTCTACCCATCCTACTCCTTCCGCCTCCTGATCGAAGAAATCAACCCTGAAACCATGCGAGATTCCATTATCCGCCTGGTTCGCAACGCCCTACAAACCGAAGAAGAACATCACCTCAAAGCCATCCAAATTGCCATTGAAAGCGCCGAAACCAGCCTCGAAACTCAGATCAAAGAACGCGAAGACCTGCTCGAAACGTTTTTGGAAGGCCTGGCCGATAGCGAAGAACTACGCCGACCACAAGAAATTCTGGAAGACCTTTCCAGCCTGGTACATTTGCCCATTCGCCTCAACAGCGAACAAATGCGCCAGCTTTCATCCAACCCATCCAGCCTGGCAGACCCCATTCAAGAACAAATTTTCAGCCAACTCAGCGCCAGCACCCTCAATCGCCTTAGCGCTGCCATTGCCTTGCGGCTTGGCGAACCCATCAACCTAAAAGAAGACCTGACCCATCTGGATTGGGACATCGCAGCCAGCAAACTACTCCAAACCGCAGAAACCCTCTTCTCGAAACGACAAGAAAGCCTGGCGGGTGAAAATGGTCAACTTTGGCGTGAATTGGATCAGCTTTTGGCCCGCACCCAGGCCCAAGGCCACGACGAATCTACCCTATTGCGCATCCTCAACACTTTGCCATTGGCGCGCCGCCAAACTGGTTTTGACGCCAAAACCCACCGCGCCCAAAGCCAGGAATATCCCCGCTTCCACTATTCCTACCTGGCCGCCCAACTTTTGGCCTCGCGCGGCTCCGACGGGGTCCAGGCCGACGTTCTGGATCACCTGGAAGCCGCCCTGGACGAGTTGGAAAACATTTGGGGAAACCTGGAATTTAACCGCATTGGACAAAACGCCGCAACCCTGGCCGATTTTGGCCCAGCGGCAGACATCTTTGAAACAGACTCCCTCGACGCCGCGCTGTCTGACCTGTCTGAAGAGCAGCGTGAGGCCCTGAAAGCTGAATTGGGCCGCCGCTACCTGACGGGCATTTTCCGCAACGTGTTGCTAAAAGCCATCACCGAACAATGGGTGGATTATCTGACCAGTGTTGAAGCGCTGCGCGTCTCAATTGGATTAGAGGCTTACGGACAACGTGACCCGCTGGTACAATATAAAGGTAAAGCATCTGAAATGTTTCAAACCTTACTGCGCGATGTACGCTCAGCGGTTGTCAGCAGTATGTACCTATACCGTCCGCGTATCGCCGTTGCCCAGGCTGCCGAAGCCCCTATCGAAGCCAGCGCCAAGCCGTTGCCCCGTCCCATTGAAACGGAGTCCTCTGCTTCCAAAGCGGGGCGAAAACGCAATAAAAAGCGCTAAAAATCGACTGCGAGTGTTGTTTTAATGAATAATATTCCGATTCAAGTTCCAGAAGAATTTCGTAGCCTGCCCAAGGTCGATTTACACCGTCACCTTGAAGGTTCTTTGCGCTTAAGCACCATGTTGGATATTGCCCGCAAACACGGCATGACCATTCCAGCCAACGTGGTGCGCCTTTCACGATTGGTACAAGTACAAGATGAAGATAACTTCACCTTTGATAACTTTTTGGCAAAATTTAACACCCTGCGCATGTTCTACCGTTCCCCCGAAGTGATCGACCGCATTACCCATGAAGCCGTCGAAGACGCCGCCAAAGACAATATGCGTTATATGGAATTGCGCTTTGCCCCGGTTGCGCTCAGTCGCGCTGAGCGTTTTCCGCTCGAAGACGTGGTTGACTGGGTGGTGAAGGCCGCCAAAGATGCCGAGAAAAAGCATAAAGTAGTGGTGCGCCTGATTGCTTCAATCAACCGCCATGAGGGTGTGGAATTGGCCGAGCAAGTGGCTTGGATTGCGGTCGAAAAAGGCCGTGAAAACATTGTAGGGCTAGATTTAGCAGGCAACGAAGCCCAATTTCCGGCCAAACCCTACCTGCCCATTTTTAAAGAAGCGCGTCAATCGGGTTTATCCGTCACTATTCACGCTGGAGAGTGGAGCGGCGCGGCCAATGTGCGTGAAGCGATTGAAGTTTTTGGCGCTCAACGTATTGGACATGGCGTCCGCGTTCTGGAAGATGATTTTACAACCGCCCTGGCGCGGGAACATGGTACTACTTTTGAAGTTTGCATGACCAGCAACTACCAAACCGGCGTTGTACCCGAATTGACCGCCCATCCCGCCCCTAAAATGATTAATGCTGGGCTAAATGTGACCTTTAATACAGATGACCCATCCATTTCCCAAATTACATTGGGGAATGAATATCGCCTGGCTGTGCAAGACCTAAAAATTCCGCTTGAAATACTCAAACAACGCATCCTGGCGGCAGCGACGGCTTCGTTTTTACCTGAAGTTGACAAGAAAAAAGTTATCGAATTGCTCAAAAAAGAATTAAAATAGCGCCAAGTGTCCCGGCTGATTGTTCTACCTGTAGTAAAATAACAGCAAGCTACTCTTATTTTTCAAAGGATAACAAAGGCGCACCTTTGGGTTCTTTGTGACACGAACGAATGCCTGACCTTGTCACAAAGCCACCAAAGGTGTTTTGTTATCCCAACAACCTGCCAAAGGAGCAACAATGAACAACTTTTTCAACGCTTATGACAAACTGATGGTCGGCGGACAGGAATATGGCTTTTATCGCCTGGATGCGCTGGAAAAAGCGGGGCTGACAACCCTCAGCCGTTTGCCGTTTTCCATCCGCATTGTGCTCGAAGCCGCTCTGCGTCAGTGTAACGACAATGAAATCACGCAGGATGACGTGAAGAACATTGCCGCCTGGCAGCCCCAGGGCACGCGCCCTGGCATTCCCTTTTTGCCAGCTCGAGTTGTTATGCAAGATTTTACCGGTGTTCCGGCTGTGGTCGATTTAGCCGCCATGCGCTCTGCTGTGGCGCGATTGGGGGGTGATCCCAAGAAAATCAACCCGTTGGTTCCGGTGGACTTGGTTATCGACCATTCAATTCAGGTTGATTTCTTTGCATCACAAGATGCGCTCCAACGCAATACCGAAATCGAATTTCAGCGCAACCGTGAGCGCTATGAATTTCTAAAATGGGGCCAAAAAGCCTTCTCCAACTTTAGGGTTGTGCCTCCCATGACCGGCATTGTCCATCAGGTCAATCTGGAATATTTAGCCGAAGTTACCTGTGTCCGAAATCTTCCGGTTTCCGGCGCAAGCCCAGAGACTTTCGAGTCTGTTTTGTTCCCCGATTCGCTGGTTGGCACCGACTCGCACACCACCATGATTAACGGTTTGGGGGTTGTAGGCTGGGGCGTAGGCGGCATCGAGGCCGAAGCGGTGATGCTTGGTCAACCTATGGACATGCTCTTGCCGGATGTGATTGGCTTCAAGCTCTTTGGCAAACTAAAAGACGGTGTAACTGCCACCGACCTGGTATTAACTGTGACCCAAATGCTGCGCAAAAAAGGCGTAGTAGATAAATTTGTAGAATTTTACGGCCCCGGCCTGGAGAGCATGGCCCTACCCGACCGCGCCACCATTGCCAATATGGCCCCAGAATACGGCGCGACGATGGGCTTTTTCCCGGTGGATGCTGAAACCTTGCGCTATATGCAATTGAGTGGCCGCCCCGCCGAAGTGATTGCGCGAACCGAAGCCTACTTTCGGGCTCAGGGCTTGTTCCGCGAAATCAACAGCCCCGACCCTGAATTTACCGACACACTCGAACTCGATTTGGGCACAGTTGTTCCCTCGTTGGCCGGGCCAAAACGCCCTCAAGATCGCGTGGCCCTTTCAGATATGAAAGACACCTTCCAGAAAGCGCTCAGCGCCCCGGTAAAAGAACGCGGCTACGAGTTGAGCGGCGAAGCCCTTAAGCGTGAAGCGGTCTTTGGAACAGAAACAATGAAACATGGCGCAGTCGTCATCGCAGCCATTACCTCCTGTACTAATACCAGCAATCCATCAGTCATGGTGGCCGCCGGGTTGGTCGCCAAAAAAGCCGCTGAAAAAGGCCTGAGCGTGAAGCCGTATGTTAAAACCAGCCTGGCACCTGGTTCGCGGGTGGTGACAGAGTATCTTAAGGCCGCCAACCTGCTTGAACCACTGGCGCAAATGGGATTCAATGTGGTTGGCTACGGGTGTACTACCTGCATTGGCAACAGTGGGCCACTTCCGGGTGAGGTGGCTAAAGCTGTCACCGGTGCCGACCTGGTTGCGGCGGCGGTTATTTCGGGTAATCGCAATTTTGAAGGGCGCGTTCATCCGCTGGTGAAAGCTAATTTTCTGGCTTCTCCGCCGTTGGTTGTGGCGTATGCCCTGGCCGGAACTGTGGATATTGATCTGGACAACGAGCCGATTGGCCTGGGGAGCGCTGGACCGGTTTATTTGCGCGATATTTGGCCTTCCAGCCAGGAAGTGGCCGATGTGGTGACAGCCAGCCTGTATACCAGTATGTTTGAAGAACGCTACGCGGCGGTTTTCGAAGGAACGGATATGTGGCAAGATGTGAAAGTGAGCGAAGGTGAATTATTTGCCTGGAGCGAAGATTCGACCTACATTCATCATCCGCCTTATTTCCAAAAGCTGACGCTGGCAACCAGCCCGGTGCAGGATATTCGCGCGGCGCGGGTGCTGGGGCTGTTTGGCGATTCGATCACAACCGACCACATCTCTCCGGCGGGCAATATTGCCTCGGACAGCCCGGCAGGCAAGTACTTGCAAGAATGCGGCGTAGCGCCCAAAGATTTCAATTCATACGGCGCGCGACGTGGCAATGATCTGGTTATGGCGCGTGGCACGTTTGCCAATATCCGGTTAAAAAATGTGATGGTTGCGCCCAAAGAAGGCAATTGGACAAAACTTCAACCTGAAGGCGAAATAATGCCGATTTTTGACGCGGCGATGAAATACAAAGACAGTGGGACGCCGAGCCTGGTGCTGGCTGGTAAAGAATATGGAACTGGCTCCAGCCGCGACTGGGCCGCCAAAGGACCAATGTTGCAGGGCGTAAAAGCGGTCATTGCCGAATCCTTTGAACGCATTCACCGCTCGAACCTGGTAGGCATGGGAATTTTGCCGCTGCGCTTTCTGGAAGGCCAAAATGCCGAAACGCTTGGGCTGGATGGTTCGGAAACTTTTGATATTCTGGGCCTAAGCGACACGATGGCCCCGCAAAGTTTGGTGACGGTCCGCGCAACTCACGCCGGGCAGATTATCGAATTTCAGGCCAAAATTTTGCTAAATACCAGCGTGGAAGTCAATTACTATCGTAACGGTGGCATTTTGCATACCGTCTTGCGCCACCTGGTAAAGTAAACTGGTTTTTAGATTGAAGCGAAAAAGAGACCAGCTACAAGCTGGTTTCTTTTTCGCTTCAATTGAGCCTTTGCGCCAGGTTGAGGGTAAAGCCGCGCCCCGCAAACTGTTGATACCGTTAAAACAGTGGCTTGTCCGGCTGCGGCACAATTTGCCTGTGCCAAAAATCACAAAATTGAGTAAAATTTCAACCATAAGTGGAGGCGATTAAAAATGGTTGCTACCGATCCTCATTCAACATCTGATATTGTTGCTCGAAACGAAATACCGGATTCTTGGGCAAAGGGCGCGCGTTGCCCGGCTTGTGGCGCAACTCCGCTTCAGGTGGTACATTTGCCCGAGGCAACAGATTACTTTTTATGCCCAAAGTGTGAATTGTCGTTTGAAGTTGCCGCCAATGTAGGCCGAATTCGCATAAAGAATATTCCAGAAGACCTTGGATTTGCCGAGGCAGAACTGCGGTTTCGGTGGGTGGAACCCGCCTCGTTGCGCCACATAAAAGAAAATCGCGCCCAGATCATTCAGCAAAAAGTGGAATCTGTTCCGCGCAAAAGCATGACGGACGACGAAGTTTGGGAACGGATGTTGTCGCTGCATCGTTTGGGAAACAAACCGAAAGAAATTGAATTTATCTTGATTCGAGCCGGAGCCACTCACGAACAGGCCGAGACCGCATTCATCCGACTAAAGCAACGCGCCAGCCAGGATGCAACCCAACAAGGCCGTAAGTTTATGCTGGTGGGGGGCATTGCCTCAATGGTGATGATTTTGTTTTTAACTGGCTGGTTTGTAGTGATGGGGCGGATTAGCGCAACGTTGGAAGCTGGCCTGGTAAAGACCGAAGAAACCGAAGCCCCCATTTTACCGATGGAAGCGCTGGAGATTATCCCCGATGTAGTGAAACCCGAATTTCTAAAATCTGGCCCGGCCCAGGTTAGTTCTTCTGGCCCGGCCAGTTCGCGCTGCCCTGGCAGTGCAGAAGAAGCGGCTCAATTGTTTGGTGGAAAAGTCAGCAGTTGGCAGCGCGCCAACCAACCAAGCGCCTGGCAAATGGTGGATACTGGCGTGCCATCAATTATTCGTGTTCCTGCCGGGATGTATGCTGGATATATTGAGAATGTCACATTTATGTTAAAAGAAGCCCATGGCCCAGCCACCATCACCAATGTCAGTTTTATTGTAATTACCTGTGAGTAATCAAGTGTAACGTAACGGCTTTACCAATCGCTTATTCGCCTGTTCTGCCGGGGAGCTTCAGCTCTCCGGCAATGTTTTT
>DYPU01000081.1 GCA_020719725.1 Anaerolinea sp.
GGATAGGGCCACCCACCTGAGCTTCAAGAAACTCTACCAGTTTTTGCAAACGCGGTGGAAGAATGAGGTGATAATCGGTTCCGAGAGCGTAAGCAGCCACCCGTCCACGGGGAGTGGGATCATTTAAGGGCCAAACCGGTGGCGGGTTATAGGGCATTCCCACCACCAGAATGGAACGGCATTCGGGCAGAATCAGGCTGGGGTCGGCGCGACGCTGAAAAGCGCGTTCTTCCGCTAAATAGCGCATATCAGCATGATGTCCAGCCTGAATCCAGTGTTGGTAGGTTTCAAAATGGGCAGGCCGGGCCGGAGATGTAAAACCCGCCAGAGTGAACCCCCACTGGCGGGCTTGTTCTTTAAGCGCTTTTGCCAATTCGGCAGGCGTCATGGCACGACGATGATGACCGAGAAGTATTCGCCAAAGGCATAGCTATTGTTATTAAACAGCCGCCAGTAACTGCGGTATGTGCCAGGGGCCTTGGGAGCCACCAGTTCCAGGCTAATTTCGGCTTCCTGGTTTGCCAGAACTTCGGTAGACAGGTAAGTGTCCTGGCCGCCAATCCGGTCACCGTAGCCATAGCGAATGGTGTAGGTGCGCGTCCAAGTACAAGAACCAATGTTTTTAACTTTCCAGGTCTTAACAAAAGCCTGTCCGGCGGCAATTTGGGTTCCATCTGGCACGTTGGCATCCGAGATGAAGGCCGAGGCGTCACAAATATTGACAGTAGCAGTAGCGGTTGCTTCAGGGGTGGGAATTGGGGTAATGGTAGGCGGAACAGGGGTATCAGTCGGAGTGGGCGGCATCGCCAGAGCAGTTTGGGTAACGCCCGCCACAACAGTTTGAACCGCCTGGGTTTGGATAGCGCCAACGTCCACCGGGGTGGGGCTGGGTTCGGCGGGTTGGCTGGGGCCGCAAGCGGCCAGAAATAGCATGAACAGCAAAAGGGTAATTGTGATTGTTTTTTTCATAAGCCACCTTTGATAGAGAATGTGCGCGAAAGATTGGATAGCCTACCATAACTCGATTATAGCCTGAAAAATGACAACCCCCGCCGCTTATCAAGGTAGCGCCAGGGGTTAATTGCCAAAAATATCTTGCGCATCAGGCTCCGCTGGAACGTTTTTCAAGAGCCTGTCCCACCAGGTGGTCGAACATACGCACATTGAGGGGCTTGGAAATATAGCTATCGAAACCCGCAGCGAGCGTTTTCTTACGATCACCGGGCAGGGTATGAGCCGTCACCGCAATTAACGGGATATGAACCAGAGCCGGGTCTGCTTTCATGGCATCGGCAGCCTGCCAGCCGTCCATTTCGGGCATGGTCAAATCCATCAAAACAATATCGGGCAATTCGCGCCGCGCCACTTCCAAAGCCTGCCGCCCATTATAGGCCGTCAACACCACATATTCCGCGCGCTCCAGCAAAAAACGCATCAAATCCTGGTTATCTTGATTATCTTCCACCACTAACACCTTGAGAGCCATTGCGCCTCCATCTGACATTTATCATACTACGGCTTGGCACACGGGGCAACTATGGTATATTCGCCGCCATGCGCATTCTTTTTGTGGCCGATGGCCGTTCCCCAATCACCTTAAACTGGTTGCGTCATTGGCAAGAACGCGGAGACGACGTTTTTTTGGCATCCACCTTTGCCTGCACCCCTCCGCCTGGGCTGGCCGGATTTCAACTTGTGCCAGTGGCCTTTAGTGGGACAAAACCCGCCCCAACCAGCCGCCAACCTGCCCGAAGCAGAATCTGGGGCGCGCCCACCCTGCGCCTGCGGACCGGCATTCGGCAATGGTTTGGCCCGCTGACAATTTCACACGCAGCCCCGGCCCTGCGCCGCTTTATCGTCGCCTCGCAGCCCGAACTGGTTCACGCCCTGCGCATCCCCTACGAGGGTATGTTGGCCGCCGAAGCAATTGCGCCACTAAAAATGCCGCTGGCGCTTTCAGTGTGGGGTAACGACTTCACCCTGCACGCCCCGGCCAGCCCGCTCATGGGTCATTACACCCATTGGGCTTTAGAAGTGGCAAACGCCCTGCACGCCGATTGTCAGCGTGATCTTGGCCTGGCGCAACGCTGGGGCTTTGCGCCAAACAAACCAACCCTGGTAACACCCGGCAATGGTGGCATCCGGGCCGATTGGTTTGGGCCAGGCCCAAATTTACAAAACGCACCAATCGTCATCAACCCGCGCGGGTTTCGAGCCTATGTACGCAATGATACCTTTTTCAAAGCCATTCCGCTGGTGCTGGCCCAACGCCCCGAAACGCGCTTTTTATGCGCAAGCATGGCCGGAGAATCCCAGGCAGAACATTGGCTAAAAACGTTAGGAATTTCGGCAGCCGTAGACTTGCTCGCGCCACTGCCGCACCAGCAAATGGCCGAGCTTTTTCGACAAGCCAGCCTGGTGGTATCGCCCTCCATCCATGACGGAACCCCCAATAGCTTGCTCGAAGCCATGGCATGCGGCTGCTTTCCGATTGCCGGAGATTTAGAATCAATCCGCGAGTGGATTACTCCCGATGTGAATGGGTATCTGGTGGATGCAGGTAATGCCCCGGCCCTGGCAGCCGCCATTTTGCGTGGGTTAAACGATTCCGCCTTGCGCCAGCGCGCCGCGATTATTAATGCGGGGCTGATTGCAGAGCGGGCAGACTATCAAACCAATATGCAAAAAGTGGAAACATTTTACGCCAGCCTGATCTAATGCAAAACCTTGCGAATCCGATGCCAGATTTTTTGGGCCAGGCTGGCGCGCTGCGGTTCAATGGGACGCCGGGTGTAACGAGCCTCAATAAAAGTGGCGGTCAGCGTCTCGATGTCGGCTTCCGATTCGGGGAGGGCGCTTTCGAGGCGGCTGGCATAATCGGCAGGGGTCTGAGACAGGCTGCGGGGTAGCCCGCTTTCGGCGCTGCGGCGCAAAAAAGCCTGGTAATAGAAAAAAACCTTGCGGCGCGGGTCGAGTTTGCGCAGGTTTATCCATCCGCCGCCATTTTTAGGCTGGCCGGTTCTGAGGAGAATACGCTCCCAGCCCTGTTGAACCATTTTGGTCAGGTTTTTTCCGGCTTTTTTGAATGATTTTTCCAGCCAACCCCAAAAAAGGGCCAAAAAATGTAAAAAGCGAAACTGCATCCATTCGGGATGCTGGCGCAGGGTTTGGCGCAAGGCCAGCGCCAAGACAACCAGTAGCACGGCCCAAAAGAGGATGGATTTGGTCAATTCCAGCCAGGGCGGGCTGACGGTGGGGACGATCTCTGGTGCGGGTAACAGTGTTTGGGGCAAAGTCGGTGTTTCAGGCGTAATTGTTTCGAGGGGGGCTTTGCGGCCAAATATTAAAAACGGTAAATTGACAATAAAAACAAAAATTCCTAAAAGCACTTGGATAATGAAAAAGAGTACGCCAAAGACAAAATTGAGCGCGTTGCCCAGGCTGGTGAGCAACCCCAGGCTGTAACTGGTGGGCAGAATGCTCACGAGCAGGGCCAGGAGCGTCAGAAAAATCAGGCTGTATTGGGCCCACTGCTGGGCCAGTTGGCCGCTCACTGGAATTTTTTGCAGGCCCCAGCGCGTTTGTAGTTCCATCAATTGGCTTAAGCTAAAAAGCGCCAATCCAACCATAAAATAGAGTAAAACGGATGCGCCGCCACCGGCCAAGGGAGGGAGATCGAGCACAACTACTTTGCCCGCCAGCGCTGCGCGCAGATCAAAGCGCATCAGCGCGACAAAAACCACCAGCAAGGTGCCCAGCGAGAGGGTCAGTTGGAAAATCTGTTGACGCGGTGGGCGTTGTACGTTGAGAACCGGGTCGTTCAGCTCGCGCTGCAAAAGAGTCTGATCCAGGCCCATTCTTTCGAGCATTTCGGCAAAAAAATCGCTGATGAGCCAGGTAATGAGTGCCACAAATCCGGCCAAAAAAAATTCACCCGGCAGTAATACAGAAAGGTTGCTGGCCCAAAACGGTAATTCTGCCCAAAAAGCCATCAGGCCATTGGAAAGCCCAATGATCAGACGCAAGGCGGCCAAGATGACCAGCCAGCGCGCGCCTAAACCTGCCAGCCATTCACGGCTAAGCGGTTCGAGCTTTTTCAGGGCGCGGTAGCTGTATAAAGAGTTTAGCGCCACAAAAAAACTGGCCACGCCCAAGTACCAGGGCTGCCAATCGACGTAAATATGGCCCAGCAGGCTGGAAAAGGTTTGGGCGGCGCAAGCCAAGAGGGCCGCCACCAGCCAAAAGCTGATAAATTGAAAAACCTGTTCGTTTTTGCGGGCTTCGGGGCTAAACATAGAAGAACTCATGGGTTATCTGCGCCAAATATCCAGGTCGCTTTCCCTGGCAATGCTCACGGTTGGAATGCCAAACAAAGCCGCGCGCTGTTGGATTTGCTTGCTATTGGAAACCAGTCCCGCCAAAATGAGCACAGAACTTTGTCCGCTGCGCCGGGCCTGATAAAGCTCGCGCAACAGATCATCCTGAACCTGGCCGGTAATTATCAAGAGAGTGGTTCCCCAGGGCAACAGGTAACGTTCACGCTGAATCACTGCGGCCAGCGCGGATTCTTGCGTCAGTTCAACCCGCGCCAGGGTTTCTAAAATTCGAATTAGATGGCTTTTGCCTTTACGGGCCGGTAAAAAGGGCGGCAGACCACCTGCTGCCAGCGGGTCTTTGCCATTAATCTTTAACCCGGCGCTCTGGCGTTTCTCAATCACCCAGGCGGCCAGGGAAGAAGCGATCACAATTGCCAGTTCGGTCGAATCGATGCGCCCGTAAAAGTTGTAATCGTCGCTGTTCAGGTTTAGAAAAATGAGCGTTTCAAGCGCAATCGATGGTTCGAATAGCTTAACCTGTAAAGCGCCAGTCGCCGCCGAAGATTTCCAATCCACCCGGCGCAGCGAATCGCCTGGCAGATACGGTCGTTTGCCAAATACCCTGGTTGGGTCTTCAAAAAGCGGCTGGGAATGACGCAATGTGCCCTGTGGCGCGTGCGATGGAATTTTGACCTGAGTGAGCGGCACAATCTTGGGGTAAACGGTAACAAATTGTTCTGGCAATTCTTTTTCAAGACTTTCGTTTAGCCCGAACAAATCCCCGGTAGAAAGAAAAAGCGGCCCAACCGGGTAGTAGCCCCGCTTAATTGCATCCAAGGTATAAGAGAAATGGAGCGTCTCACGCCCAGCGCAGCCTGTCACCTGTTGAAACGGATGAATTCCCCTCAGCGCCACCGGCAAACTCTCACGCAGGCTCAGCCAGGGAATCGGGATCCAGCCCGTATTGTGTACCTGCAATTGAATTTTGACCGTTTCGCCAAGAAAAGCATGCTGATTCAGTTCGCGCCGCGCTTCAACTTGCTTCAGAGTCCTGCGACTCCACCAACCACCCAGTACAAAAGCCCCCACAACGAGATAGATCAGCGTCATGGCAAAATCGTCACGCATCAGCGCGGCGACCAGTAAAAGCGGAAGAAGCAAGAGCAGGTAAGAGCCTATCATCCTTACAAACCTGGCTAAACGCCGCCCAGGTCGAGCGGCGTATTTTGCAAAACTTCGGCCAAAATAGCAGCCGCATCGCGCCCGCGCAATTCTGCTTCGGGGCTGACAATGAAGCGGTGCGGCAAAGTCACCGGGGCCAGGTATTGAATATCTTCCGGCAAAACATGCTCTCGCCCGCGCACTGCTGCCAGCGCCTGGGCGGCCTTAAACAGCGCCAAACTGCCACGCGGGCTAACCCCTAATGCCAAATCTGGGTGATTACGGGTGGCTGCTGCCAGCCGCACCACGTAATCTTGCAGGGTTTCATCCACATGCACTTCCCAGACCCTTTTTTGCAAAGCCGGCATATCATCACCCGAGACGACGCTGCCCAAATGATTGATGGGATGTTCGCGCCACAAATTGAGCAAAATCTGACGCTCTTCTTGCGGGGAGGGATACCCCAAAGAAAGGCGCATCAAGAACCGGTCGAGCTGCGCTTCGGGCAGCGGGAAAGTGCCCTCGTACTCCACCGGATTTTGCGTCGCAAGCACCAAGAACGGGCGCGGCAACTCGCGGGTCTCCCCGTCTACCGTCACCTGCTGTTCCTGCATCGCTTCCAACAAAGCCGATTGGGTGCGCGGCGTCGCGCGGTTAATTTCATCGGCCAATAAAATGTTGACAAAAATCGGCCCAGGCCGAAACTCAAACTGACCGTTTTTCTGGTTAAAAATCGAAACCCCGGTAATATCATTGGGCAACAAATCGGGCGTACACTGAATTCGTTTAAATCGATTTCCCAAGCTAACCGCAATCGACCGCGCCAGCATCGTTTTGCCCGACCCTGGCACATCTTCCAACAAAACATGGCCCTCGCATAACAAAGAAACCACAATCAACTCAATGGCCGCTCTTTTGCCAATAATTACCTTTTCAACATTCTCAATAACCTGGTTCGCAAACATTTGCACAGCTTGCATAAGACCATCCTTTCAAAATCAATCACTCTGATAATCATAACCCACACCAATCACCCCCGCAACCATTCAACAGAACGATTTTGTAAGCGTATAATAAGCCCAGACAAACCCTGTCCGCGAAAGGCCCCTATGGAACTTTCCTTCCCTCATTACCTGCTAGCCAAACAAAGCGTCGATGACCGCGCCCTCAACCGTAGTGTGCTCAGCGCCCTCCAAAACAGCCTGCCCGGCGGCCCGCTGCGCATTATCGAAGTCGGCGCAGGCATCGGAACCATGCTGACCCGCCTGCTACACTGGCAAATTTTGCCAAAAACACACCTGGAATACACCCTGGTAGATGAAATGCCAGAAAATATCACCTTTGCCCGCCAATGGCTGCCAGGCTGGGCTATCGAAAACGGCCATACTGTCGAAATAAACCAGGATGGCTTTTGTTTCGACAACATTTTGCAAATTCATCTGATTCAGGCCGATATCTTCGACTTTATCCACGCTTCAAGCGGATTCAAGGCCGATTTGCTGATTGCCCACGCCTTTCTAGACCTGCTGCCTCTGCCCGAAGCCTTGCCACCATTATTTTCGCTGCTCAAACCCGGCGGGCTGGCCTGGCTGACAGTGAACTTTGACGGGTTGACCAGCCTCGAACCGGTACTCAACCCGGCCCAGGATGCACTCATTGAACGTCTCTACCATCAGAGTATGGATTCACGCCTGAGCGGCGGCGATAGCCAAACTGGCCGGCATCTGTTTGGGCATCTAAAACAAGCCCAGGCCGAGATTGTTGCCGCCGGAGCCTCAGACTGGGTGGTATACCCGATTCAGGGTCAGTATCCCGCTGAGGAAGCCTATTTTCTGCATTTCATCCTACACTTTTTTGAATCTTCGCTAGGCGAACACCCGGCGCTAGACCCAGCCGCCTTTAAACACTGGCTGGCACGGCGTCTGGAGCAAATTCAACATGCTGAATTGGTCTATATCGCGCATCAAATGGATTTTTTGGTGCGACCTTAGCCAATTGCTTGCGTAAATAACATACTATTTTATTTCTTGGAGCAACTTATGATTCACACTTACGAACTCGAAGGACTGGTCTTGCACACCGGCGACATCATCTGCACCATGAATGGCAAACCAGACATACTGCCCGGTGAGTTTTGGCGGTTGGTAGGCCGATTGGTTCCCGGCGATGTAGACCATGTCGCCATTTACATTGGGCCGGAAGGCCGTTGTGCCGAAGCCGGAGCCAGTGGCGTCATCACCTTCGATATTCCCGGCCCCATTTGGGATACCGAAACAATGGCCCGTCAGCGTGGCATGTTGTTTGACACCTTCTATGGAATCGCCGCTCCACTGGAGGGGATTGGGCTTTCCGCAGACGAAGATTTTCACATGCGCAAAACAATCGCCGAATACTGCCTGCAAAATCTGGGAAAGCCCTACAACCTGAATTTTCTCAACCCCGAAACCGAGCAGGCCTTTTATTGCAGTCAATTGGCCTACAAAGCCTATGAACAAGTGGGCATCAACCTCAATACCGGCCTGGCGATGGAACAACTACCCGGCACAAATCAGATTATCTACCCCCAAGAGATTTGGGACGGCTGCGCCCACCGAATACGTTCCAGCCTGGCCCTGCCAAAGTAACCTGGCCCAAAAAAGGTCACTTCATCTCTGTCCAAATGCAGGTTCCTAAAACCTGCAAAACATCGTCCAGCAAGAGCAGCAACCTTGTGAAAATTGCTACAAAACAACAGAATAGCAGTAGAATCGGGATAAAAAATGACAAAAAGACCAAATTGCCTGCCTGGGGAAAGTCTTTGTCAAAATTATCCCATTTGAGACGATTGCAATGAACCAGAGAATCCCAATCATCGTAAAAGTTGTTGTTTATCAGTTCATCTTTCTCGCCATTCACTATCTTTATGATTGGTTCCCCCACAGCCTGACTTATTTTTTGGTTCAACCGCTGAAAGTGTTTTTCAACACATGAAGGCTGGCTTCTACGCCTACATGATATTAACTGCCATCGACTATAGCCTGACCAAGCGCGCAATTATTTCCAGATCACGCTATCTTTTTAGCCATTTATTTGGAGCATCCTTGCTTCCGATGGTGATGATGGTTTATTTTTTTGCAGGCCCGGCAATATTTATCAAAATTGAGAGTATTCCACTGGAAATTCTGTTTGCCAATCTGGCACTGATTGCAACATCCACCAACGTTTTTTTACTAGAAAATGCACTCGAAAAATTAGAGCTTTCAACCGGCCTAAAATGGATGATGACCAGCTGGTTTATACTGAACGCAACTCAATTCATCATTTTCAATTACCGCCTGCCGTGGTTTGATGTCTTTGCCACTCCTCCTGGTTGGTAAAACCAGAAGCAAAATTGGAACAAAATAATGCAAAACTACTCACTTGCACTGGCCTTGTTCGATTTTCTACCACCCCTTGCTTTTCTGGTAGGCGCTTTTTTTTGGTAAAAACAGCCATTATTTGCCACGGAGTCGGTGCGGGCCGCATGATGATGGCAGGCTCCTTGCTAGTTCTTTTGGGCGGATTTTTTAAAGCAACCTGGAAATTAATGCATGTGACCGGACTGACTACGATTAAGTGGATGAGCGAGAGTCAATTTATTCTCATCAGTGTAGGTTTTCTGGCGATCTGCGTCTCAGTTATTCTCATGGTGCGCAAACGCCAGGCCAATACCAACCTGGTCCTGTCTATGGGCATGGCCCCCTGGAAAATCCCCTTTCTTTTTCTCATGACAATCACCAGCCTGGGCGCAGAAGGTATTTTAGCCTATCTTGCTTTTCGGCGAAATCTCAACCTGGCCGCCGGTGGATTTATCCTTGGCGTGATTGGAATTTTAACAATGGGAGCCTTTGCCAGCACAGAACAGTCAGTGGCTATGCAGTGGATTGAGGAAACAATCAACACCCTGGGCCAGGCAGGGTTTATGTTGGGCTGTATTCTACTTCACCGCGATTTTAAAACACGAGGGTGTGACATCTTGAGCGGGGAACTACGCTAAACAGCCCTCAACAACCTCATTTTTTATCCGTTTAACAGCGCCACTCGAAACTTACCCGCAAACTGTCTGGCCGTCTCGACCAGATTTTCACTCTGACCAATTTCCCGCACACAAGCCGAACCAACAATGACTCCATCGGCAATGACGCCAACCGCCTGCGCCTGCTGCGGAGTACCGATACCAAACCCAACACAAATCGGGATACGGGTATATTCACGCACCCGCGCCACCAATTCGGCCAACCCAGCAGGAATTTCCGTCCGAGCGCCAGTAATCCCAGTAACGCTGACCAGATAAATAAACCCTTTAGCATTGCGGGCAATCATTTCCATACGTTCAGAAGGAGTAATTGGGGCAAGCATGGTGATCAGGGGCAAAGATGCGCCAGATCGATTTAGCGCTTGCTCAAATTCATCAGATTCTTCGGGCGGCAAATCGGGGATAATAAAACCATCAGCTCCGGCAACGGTGGCATCGCGGATAAATTCCTCCAGCCCATAACAAAGAATCGGATTGTAATAGCCCATCAGAATGAGAGGAATCGTGACACCGCGTTGGCGTAATTCTGCGACAGCGTCTAATACCTGACGGGTAGTAATCCCTTTTTCGAGCGCAAGCTGCGTCGCTTTTTGGATGATTGGGCCATCGGCCAGTGGATCAGAAAAAGATAGGCCAATTTCAATCAGGTCTGCGCCATTTTTAGCGAGGCCTTCCAACACATTGATGGAAGTTGCCAAATCGGGGTAACCTGCGGGGTAATAAGGCATAAAAATAGGTTTATTTTTAAAAGCAGTTTCAATGCGGTTCATAATTACTCCATCTGATGATTTTTGGTGTAAAAACCCGCCAGGCGACCCTCTGAACGCGAGAAACCAGCCATTGATGCCTGGATTTCTTGCAAAAAAGCAGCTTGCTGCGCCCTGGCGGGTTCCCCCTACGCTACAATCGTACCTTCTTAATAATTTTAGGCAAATATTCAAACCCAAAGGTTTTCTGCCAAATCAGATATTTATTTATTGGTCACAGAAAGGATAGACATTTTGCGAAAACCGTATTGCGCAAATAGGCCCTAAAAGCCCAAAATCACCACGGAGGCACTGAGTTTGCGGAGTTTTAAAAGGTTTTCTCGGTGCTTTCCGTGTCTCCGATGTGAAATAAGTGCCAAACGGTTGTTTAGCCTTTGCTTGACCAATACACAAACGGAAGAGCCAAAATCACTCAATCGTCAAATCACCGATTTCTTTCATAACCGTGTTCAGGTCTTTGTCGCCGCGCCCAGAGAGGTTGATCAGCAAAACCTGATCTTTTCTCATCCTGGGGGCCAATTTGATGGCTTCGGCTACGGCATGAGACGACTCTAAGGCAGGGATGATGCCCTCAGTATGGCAGAGAGTCGAAAAGGCCGCCAGGGCCTCATCGTCGGTGGCGGAGGTGTAGAAGGCGCGTTCCTGGTCTCGTAACATAGCGTGTTCGGGGCCGATTGCAGCGTAATCGAGACCTGCCGAAACGGAGTGAGTATTGGCGATCTGGCCGTCTTCGGTTTGCAGGACAAAAGTCCGGGTTCCGTGGATCACGCCCAGGCGTCCGCGGGTGGGGTCGCCGAAGCGGGCGGCGTGTTTGCCCGATGCGATTCCGCTGCC
The DNA here is from genome assembly GCA_020719725.1 of Anaerolinea sp. Lineage (GTDB taxonomy): Bacteria > Chloroflexota > Anaerolineae > Anaerolineales > Villigracilaceae > UBA8950. The sequence goes on from DYPU01000081.1 coordinate 11,133, forward strand.
CGCCGCCTCGACACCGATCAGCTCGACCTGCGCATCCTCGATAAAGCCGCTGAAAATGCCAATCGCGTTCGAGCCGCCGCCGACGCAGGCCACGACCGTATCGGGCAGGCGGCCAAGCTGGGCCAGCGTTTGCTGGCGCGCCTCGCGCCCGATCACAGATTGGAAGGTTTTCACGATCGTTGGGTAGGGATGCGGGCCAAGCGCCGAACCGAGCAAATAGTGCGTATCACGGACATTGGTGACCCAGTCGCGGATGGCTTCGTTGATGGCGTCTTTGAGGGTTTGCGTGCCGCTCGTCACCGGGCGGACCTCCGCGCCGAGCAGTTTCATGCGGAAAACATTGGGTTCCTGGCGGGCAATGTCTACCGCGCCCATGTAAACGACACAGTCCAGCCCGAGCAGGGCGGCGGCAGTGGCCGAGGCGACCCCGTGCTGGCCCGCGCCGGTCTCGGCGACGATCCGTTTTTTGCCCATGCGTTTGACAAGCAGGGCCTGACCGAGCGCATTGTTGATCTTGTGCGCGCCGGTATGGGCCAGGTCTTCACGCTTGAGGTAGATTTGCGCGCCGCCGAGCTGTTCCGAAAGCCGCCGGGCATAGGTCAGTGGGGTGGGGCGGCCAACGAAGTCGGCCATCAGCCTGTTGAACTCACGCTGGAATTCCGGGTCGCGCTGGGCGGAGACAAACTCGGCTTCGAGCTCTGTCAGGGCGGGCATCAGGGTTTCAGGGACGAATTGTCCGCCGTAGGGGCCGAATTTGGAGGGGAGCAGGGTGTTTGTCATGATTTCTCTCTTTGGAAAGTGGAAGGTGGAAAGATTCTACTTTCTATTGGATTTTTCGGACGGCTTCTACAAACCGGCGCATCTTTGCGGGATCTTTCACCCCCGGGCTGGCCTCCACACCAGAGGCGACATCCACGCCCCAGGGTTGAACCTGCTCAAGCGCTGCGGCGACGTTTTCGGGAGTCAGGCCGCCCGCCAGCAGGAGTGGAACCTGTTTTGCCAGTTCGGCGGCGGCGGACCAGTCCGCTACCACGCCCGAGCCGCCGTACACGCCCTTGACAGCGGCATCCACCAACAGGGCCGGAACGGATGCATGAGCGGATTCAGAAACGAGAAAGCGGATGGGGTCTGGAATCCGTTTGCCCGCTTCAAAATCCGTTCGCGCATCTGATTGTAGCCGAATGGCCTTGAAGGCGTGCGGTTGAAGTTCGGCCAGCATCTCTGGCGTTTCGTCGCCGTGGAGTTGGGCCAGGTGCAGGCCCGCGATTTGCAGGGCGGCGCGGATTTCTGAAGCGGATGAGTTTACGAAAACGCCGACCAGGGTAATTTCTGGATGCTTTTCGCGCAAAACGCTTGTGATCTCGGCGCAGGCTTCGGGCGCGATGTAACGCGGACTCTTGGGGTAGAAGTTGAATCCCAGCAGGTCTGCGCCCGCTGCGATGGCGGCCAGCGCAACCGGGAGGTTTTTGATTCCGCAGATTTTGATTTTGGTCATAATGAAATGATAAATGATGAATGCAGAATGATGAATTTCAATGCACTTTATTCCGCATTCTTCATTCTGAATTCAGCATTCCAGAAAGTTCCCGCACCTTTACAGGGATATCCGCTGCCGTAACCAGCGCTTCGCCGACCAGGATGGCGTCGATGCCGACTTTTTGCAGGCGGGAAACATCGTCCGCGTTGAAGATGCCGCTTTCGGCGAC
>DYPU01000001.1:0-76971 GCA_020719725.1 Anaerolinea sp.
TTTCCAGCCGCTAATGAGGACGATAGCGGCCACAAAAGCTCCGGCCAGTAATAATAAGGCCCGTGAACGTACAAATTCGACGTAGTAGGCTGAAAGCACACCATCAGGACGTTTGCCTATGGTGATGAAAATTTGGTCGCCAGGCGTAAAAAGAAAGGAATCGGGGCGCAGTTGCCGCTTGCCGTAATCCACTTCCATCAGAATACCTTTGTATTCACCTTCCAGCAGTTCGACGCGCATCACCTGATAGGTTTGTGATATGCCGCCCAGATCAATTTGGCCTTCTTCGATAATTTCAGTCACCTCGGCTCGCAACGTCCCGGCCCCGTAGGTGGTTGAAACCGCATCAGCCAGGGGTGGCTGAAAAAAGTATGGAATTCCCCAGAGCGCAAAAGCAGCGGCCAGTGCCAAAATGAAAATTGTCAAAAAGATGAAGGCGCGCGGTAGTTTATTAAGTTGTTTTTCGGGTTTCATAGCTGTCTTTTAACCATAAACCTGTTCGTCTGCTTCGGTGCTAACCGCTGGCTTTTCGGTGTTTCGGGAGCGCAGGCTGCGTAAGATGAGGTTGGTTTCACGAGTCTGAGTTGCGATATCGACAAAGACCAGTTGAAGCTGGCCGAAGGCGGCGGTGAACATGCCCAGCACAAACAGAATTGCGCCTAAAATTCCTCCCGCATAACCGGCGTTAACCACGCGTCGCGCATCATTGGCTGTTTCCAGGGCACTATTAATCCACAAGGTAACAGCTTCGTTTTGAAAAAAGCCATAAATGGATATAAAAATGCCTGTCAGCATCAACAACACGCCAAAAATGATGGTGACTACTGCGCTAAAACGCACAAAAATATACATACGACCTCCGTTATTTAATGGCTCTTTGGGGTTTACCGTAAAAACCCGTATACGGAACACATGGAATTCACAGAAACACACAGAAAGAGCTTTTTTAGCAACAAATTTTCTGTGTGTTTCGTGTACAAAAAACGCACATCACGGCGATTTCCAAAGACCCTATTTAATTACTGTTCTAGCACTTCTTCAATGGTTTTTTGCATTTCAATGAGCACTGTCTCGGCGGGTAGGTTTAGCATCAACGCTGTGTAAAACCCATCGCCAAGCATTTGCCGCGCCAGCGGCCAGCCTGCCAACTGAGAGTAATTGCTCATTTGCGGCATCAAATCTGCCGCAGCAGCCCATTGTGGGTTGACCGAGCGAAAACTCGCCAGCAAGCCCAGCGCTGAGGCCCGCACCGGTAAAAAGCCACTTTCGCGCGCCCAACGGGCTTGATTTTCTGGCGAAAGCGCCCAACGGACAAAGAGCCAGCCTGCTAATTGGCGCGCGGGGCTGGTTCTTAGCACGAGAAACGATGGCCCATAGGTCACCACGGCCCGCTCTTGTGAGCCGGGGAAAGGCAGTACTGTCCATTGGTCGGCGGAACCGGCGGCGCGCAGGGCCGCGTTTTGAGCCGTAATTTCGCTCAGGTTGCCGCTCACTACCAGCGCCCGCCGCGCCGCAAAATGGGCAAAAGGTGTCAGGCCGGGGGTTAGCCAGGCGCAGCCCGCTGTGCGCAGTTCTTGTAAAAACGTCAGGGCGGCTTCGTTTTCGGGGCGGACAAAGTCGAAGGCGGCGTTGGCGCTCACATCGCCGCCAAACGCCTTCAGCCAGGAATAGGCTGTCCAGGGGTCATTGTCGAGTACCAGGCCGCCATAGCCGTCGTTGGTTTCGTCTACATCTGTTTTCCAACTGGCATTGGCCGCGCAAACCTGTTCTCGAAATTCTGCGGCGGTTTGTGGCGGGTTTTCAAAGCCGAGTTGGCGCGCCCAGCTCTGGTTATAAAAGAGCAGGCGGGTTGAGCGAGTGGCCGGAAGGCCTAGCCGTCGGTTTTCGATTGCGTCTTGTCGCCATAGACCTGCTGGAAAGTCGTTTATTTCTTGTTTGGAAAAGCCAAATTCTGGATTTTCCAAGTAGGGATTTATCTCGGCGAGTAACGCATCTTCATCCCAGGCCTGAGCTTGTTCTGGCAGCGCCAGCGCCAACTCAGGCAACCCTTGGCCGTTTTTGCCGTTGCGGATGGCTTGCGCCAAGCCTGAAAGATTGCCCTGGCTGTTCACATTGACGGTGATGCCCCAGGCATTGCTCAGGCTGAATTCGGCGGCCATTTGAGCCAGTAATTGAGCCTGGGAACCATCTAGGCCGTGCCACAGGCTGATGGTGAGGCCGCGCAGCGCTTCGGTGCTGACGCCTAGATCGGGGGCTTTGGTGGGTTCGGGGGTCGAGGTTGGCGGTGAGGTGGTCGGCGTTGGGTGGGTTACTTCAACGGTAGCCGTATTGACGGGTAGATAGATGATGTCCGTCGCGCAGGCCGTCAGCAATAGTGTGGTAAGAGTCAGGGTGAAGAGAAGTCTGCGCATGAGGTTTACAGCGATACCATTGGGACGGGGATAAAGACCAGGAGAAAGACAAAAATCATCAACCAGGCCAGGATGCGGCGTTTGGGGCCAATTTCGGTGATTTCGTCGCGGGTTTCGGGGTGAGATCGCCCAAAAAAGAATAAAATGGCAGCCCATAGCCACCAGCCCGGCCAAAAAAAGCCCATGATGCCCATCGCAGTCAGGATGGCTGGTAGAGCGCGTTGTAAACGTTTGCCAAAGAGAACATAGAGAATGTGGCCGCCGTCCAGTTGCCCGGCGGGAATCAGGTTGATGGCGGTTACCAGCAGCCCGGCCCACCCGGCCAGCGCTACCGGGTGGATGAAGACATCTAATCCGCCGAAGGGCACTGGTTGGCCGGTGAAGAAGTAGGCCAGCCAATAAATGAGAGGCGGCAGGCCGTTGAAATTGGCTGGGGCGGGCAGAAGTTGCCCAAAAACGATGTATTTTGCCAGCAGGTAGAGCAGAGAGTTGCCTTCAATATATCCGCCGCCGTCGCTGGGCAGTATCGGGCCAGTGCTGGAGAGGGTTAGGCCGATAAATAGGACGGGAATGGAGACAATTAGCCCGGCCAGCGGCCCGGCGACGCCAATATCGAACAGGGTGCGCTTGTTTTTGGTCATTTCGCGCATATTGATGACTGCGCCCATGGTTCCCAGCAAACTGAAAGGGAGTGGGATGAAGAAAGGCAGGCTCACGTCGGTTTTGTGGTAGCGCCCGGCAAAGTAGTGGCCGAATTCGTGGGACACTAAAATGGAGAGCAGCGCCAATGCAAACGGCCAGCCGGTCAGGATGTAACGCGCCATGAGGCCCAATTGGCCGAGCAGATCGGTTGGGATGGGTACGTCAAGCGGAATTTGCGCGCCGGTTAGCATGACGCTTAGAACCGTCAGGATGAACATGAGCAGGTTGGTGCGCGGGTTGGTGGCTTTTGGCGCGGGCAGGTTTTGGATGATGAGGATGGTTTGTGCGCCATTTTCGCCTTGCCGAAAGAGGGGCATTAGGCTATGGGGTTTTAGGGCGGTTTCAAGCTGGTCGTAGGCCGCGGCGCTGTCGGGGCTGGTCAGTTTGCCGCGGTAACGAAGCAGGTAAGGGTCGTTGTTTCCACCGCTGGTAACGTCTTCTATGTTAAAAATAGGCGCGACCAGGCTGGTAAGGATTTCAAGGTCTGTTATCATGGTTTTCTTGGGAGTGGGGTGAGGTGATAGAGAGTTTTTACGGGAGTGGATGGGAGTCGAACCCACCCTGGAACGCAACGCGCCCCAACACTGATTTTGAAGACCAAGAGGCCCACCAGGACCTAGCCACTCCCACTGGTAAGGATACTCTAGTTTTTGGTTTTCGTAAAAGGGTATTTTAAGGACGGAGCGTTTGCCAAAGTTTTTGCAGCGTTTCGGCCAGTATGGGGGCCAGCAGGGCGGTGAGGGCTGTAAAGAGAGTGATCGCCAACAGGGTCAGCGTGCCGGTAATCATCCCAACCCAGGCCATCCAACGCCCAGATGGGTAGCGCAAACCGCGCAAGCCGCTCAGGAGGGCGGTCAGCCCGCTCAGTAACGCTGCCGGGTAGCAGATCAGCGCTGTCAGTGGGATGGGCGCAACCCCAATGCAGAAGAAGATGATGGTCAGCATGGCTGAAGCCAGGCTGAGACGGGCGGGTTTGTTGGGCAGGGAAGTCAAATCCATGGCTGGATTATACAAAAGATTTGCGCTTTTGCCGAAAACGACGTTAAAGAGAACACCCGTTCCAAAAACTTTAAGCCAACCGTCAGGTTGGCGAGCCAGGACGAGTGCTATAATCTGGCGGGCAAGAGTTAGCCTCTTTGGGCCTTCCACCTATGTCCTTTGTTCATCTGCACACTCATACTGTTTATTCGCTGCTCGATGGGTTTTCCAATATCAAGAAGCTGGTCAAACGCGCCAAAGAGATGAATATGCCAGCCCTGGCAATTACAGATCATGGCACGATGTTTGGCGTGATTGAGTTTTACAATGCCGCCCGCGAGGTTGGGATCAAGCCGATTATTGGTGTGGAAACTTACATGGCTGCCCGCCGTATGAGTGACCGCGATTCGAAACTGGATAAAAAATCCAGCCACTTGCTGTTGTTGGCCGAGAACGAAGTCGGTTACAAAAACCTGCTTAAAATCACCTCCGCCGCTCAAATGGAGGGCTTTTACTACTACCCGCGGGTTGACCATGAGTTTTTAGCGGAACATTCCGAGGGGCTGATCGCCACTTCGGGCTGTATGTCTGCTGAAATTCCGCGGCAATTGCTCGAAGAAAAGCCCGAAGAAGCCGTACGCCGCATGAACTGGTACTACGATGTTTTTGGCCCAGATCGGTTCTATGTTGAACTACAACAACATAATATTGCTGAAATTGTCGATTTGAACAAAAAACTGGTTGAGTTGGGCGCAAAATACTCGGCCAAGTTTGTTGCCACCAATGATGTTCACTACATCGAGCCGGATGATGCCCAATATCAGGATGTTTTGCTTGCCATTCAGACCGGCAAGTCGCTTAAAGACCCAGATCGGATGCGCTACGAGAGTCAAACATTTTACTTGCGCAGTCCAGAAGAGATGGGCCAATTGTTTTCAGAAATTCCGCAAGCCTTATCGAATACCATCGAAATTTCTGAGCGCTGTAATGTCGATTTGGGCTTTAAGGGCTATCACTTGCCAGAATTTCCGGTTCCGGATGAATACACTGCCGAGACTTACTTGCGTTATTTGTGCGAAATTGGCCTGGAAAAGCGATATGGCTCCCATAAAGAAGACCCTGAAATCCGTGATCGGCTCAATTTTGAATTGGGCGTTATTCATGAAATGGGATTTGATGCTTACTTTTTGATTGTGTGGGATTTATGCCGCCACGCTGCCGATCATAATATTTGGTACAACACCCGCGGTTCGGCAGCAGGTTCGATTGTGGCCTACACCTTGTTCATTACACTGGTAGACCCCATTCATCATCATCTGCTTTTCGAGCGTTTTCTTAATCCGGGTCGTATCTCAATGCCTGATATTGACCTTGATTTCCGCGACGACCGCCGCGCGGAAATGCTTGAATACTGCGCCCGCAAATATGGCAATGATAAAGTGGCTCAAATTATCACTTTTGGAACCATGGCGGCGCGTGGTTCTTTGCGCGATGTGGCGCGGGTGATGGATATTCCTATCCCAGATGTGGATAGAGTTGCCAAGCTGGTGCCAAACTTGCCCGGCAAGCCAGTTTCGTTGATCGAAGCCCTCGAACAGGTTCCAGACCTGAAAAAAATCTACGATACCGACGCAACAATGCGCTCGGTGATTGATACGGCCATCCACATGGAAGGTGTTGTCCGCAATGCCGGGACTCATGCCGCCGGGGTAGTGATTGCCGATAAACCCCTGACCGACTATCTGCCCATTCACCGGCCCACGTCCAATGCTGAAGAAACGCCCATCAAAACGGTCACCCAGTTTGAAATGGGTATTCTCGATAGTATGGGAATGCTCAAAGTCGATTTTTTGGGCCTGTCCACATTGACGGTTATGGCTCGCGCCTGTGACCTGATCCGCGAACGCACCGGTAAAGAATACGACCTGAGCAACATCCCCACCGACGACCCGGCCACCTTTGAGTTATTGGGGCGTGGACAAACGGCGGGCGTTTTTCAACTGGAAGGTTCTGGTATGACCCGCTGGGTGGTCGAAATGAAACCCAGAAATCTAGATAACATCATCGCCATGGTAGCGCTCTACCGCCCAGGCCCGATGGATTTTATCCCGTCTTATATCCGCCGGATGCACGGCGAAGAACCCATCGACTATCGTCATCCTTCGCTTGAACCTATTTTTAACGATACTTACGGCATCCCGGTTTATCAGGAACAAATCATGCGTGCCTCGGTCGAGATTGGCGGTTTTACCCGCTCCGAATCTGACGATCTGCGCAAGGCCATTTCCAAAAAACTGGCCGATAAAATTGCCAAAAACAAAGAAAAGTTCATTAAAGGCGCAGTCGAAAAAGGCGTGATGGACAAAGCCACCGCCACCGCCATTTTTGAAGATTGGGAACAATTTGCCCGGTACGGTTTTAACAAATCTCATGCGGCAGATTACGGCCTGGTCGCTGTTCAGACTGCTTATCTGAAAACCCACTATCCCGCCGAATATATGTCGGCGCTGATGACGGTGTTTAAAGATTCCAGCGATAAAGTTGCGCTTTATATCTCTGATGCGCGCGCCATGGGCATTGAAGTTCTCCCGCCCAATGTCAATCACTCCCGTTACTTTTTTAGCATCGAAGACCAGCCCACCGAGCAAGACCCTGCCATCAGCAAACCGGCCATTCGTTTTGGCATGGGAGCCGTCAAAAATGTTGGACAAGGCCCGGTTGACACCCTGCTCCTTGCCCGCAAAGTGGAAGAACGCCAGGTACCCTTCAAAGACATCAACGATTTTGCCCAACGTGTAGACTTGCGCGCGGTTGGCAAACGCGCGCTGGAATGTCTCATCAAAGTTGGCGCACTCGATCCCTTTGGCAGCCGCGCCGCCCTACTTAGCGCCCTCGACCAAATGGTGGCCGCCTCCACCTCGCACATGCGCGCCGTCGAAAGCGGCCAAATGTCGATGTTTGGTGGCGTAAGCGGTATTCAGGCTGAAAGCATTCGCTTACAAAACACTGAAACCGACCGTAAAGACTCGCTGGCTTGGGAACGCGAACTGCTTGGGTTGTATCTTTCCGACCATCCGCTTTCGGCCTATACCGACCTGCTTACCCGCGCCGTCAGCCACAACTCCATCAGCCTGAGCGACGCTGGAAACCAGGAACGCGTTCGAGTTGCCGGTTTGGTCGTCTCTACCCGCGCTTTTAAAACAAAAAAAGATACCATGATGGGTTTTGTCACCTTGGAAGATATGCAAGGTAACATCGAACTCGTCGTCTTTCCCAAAACCTGGGACAAATACCGTCACCTGTGCGAGGAAGGCAAAGTGCTCATCATTGATGGCAAAGCCGACGGAACCAACCCGCCCAAAGTATTGGTGGATGAGATTAAAACAGACATTACCTTCTACGATGCCGTTGCCGCAGGTGACGAATACCTGCCTGCCGAACCAGGGCCAACCGAAACGCCCGCCCCGAGGCCGGTTCTCGTCAAACGACCCGAAACTACGCCGCCCGCCCCGCCCCGGCCTGCTCCCGCTAAAATTGCTGAACCTGTTTTGGAATACATCGCAGCCGAGGAAGAATACAGCTTTGACGATATGCCCCCGCCTCCCGAAGCCCCTCCCGATTGGGACGATTTTATCGTCCCCGAAAAAATGCCACCCGCTCCCGCCGCTCCGCTGGACGACTTGCTCACCTTGCAGCAGTATGGAAATGCTCTGCGCACTCAATCTAACCCCGTGCCGCAAATCAGCAGCCCCACACCCCCGCCGATAGCGCCCCCCCAACTGGCCGAAGCATACCCGGAGGGGCAGCCGCGCATCATCACTGTTTACCTGCGCCCCAGCGGAGATGTGACCCGTGACCGCCGCCGCATCAAAAATGTTTATAGCATTCTCATCTCACATCCTGGGCAAGATCGTTTCTCGTTTTATGTTACTGAAGATGGCCGGGAAAACCTGATCGATTTTCCCAACGACTCAACCCGCATCTGCGTTGAAATGCTCGAACGTCTGAAAAACCTGCTTGTCGCAGAAGATTGGCGGATCGAAGAGCTTAAGCGCTCGTAAGTGTTAGCTCTTCAATCCCTCACGCACCGCCGCGCACCGTTCGCAATCGGCCCGCTCGCATAACAAAGCAAGCGGGTTTTTCTTAATGGCCTCCATCACGGTCACAATCACGGTGCGTACCGGTAAAGCCTTAATCGTCGCGTTGCCAACCTGTCGCGCAAGGGTATGTGGACGCAAGGCTTGTTCGAGCGCTTCAAACCCGGCTGAGCAGCCTGGAAACCCGTTACACGTCACTGTGCCTTTTTCAGTTAAAGCCCAACGGGTAAATTGCTTGCGTTTGGCAAGTTTTTCGGCCAAATGAATGCTCGTGTTGGCAGTATGATCCACTCCTAATAGCAAAAGCCAGCCGTCAGCGTTGGCAACTTCCATAATCGGCCCAAACGGATTGTCCAGGGTTTGGGCTTGTATAATTTTGGCGGCATTTACCCCTGCAAAAGATAAAATTGGATGTATCGAACGTTTGGCTTGTGGGCGCTGGCGCAAGTTTTCGGGTACAACCCCCATCATTACATCGGCTGGCATGGCCGGGTGAAAAGGCTCTGCCAGTCGGTTCCATTGTTGGGCGCGGGCATAATTAACTGCGTTATTGGCCGGGCCAGAAACTGGCGTTACCATGGTTTTATAGGTATGGGTCGGCATAATGATTCCGCCCGTAGTATACATTAGCGCTGTCACCATGGCATCGGCTCCACCGGCTACTTCGCCAAAAGCGCGCAACGAAGCATGAGCAATGACCAGTTTGTCATGCAGCTTTAGTTCCTGAAAGGCCAGAATCAAATCGTTATATTGCAGCAAGGTTAGCGACCTTTCCAAAGCGGCGGACGTTTTTCCAAAAAGGCGCGCATACCTTCTTTTTGGTCTTCGCTGGCAAAAGCCAGTTGAAATAGGCGGCGCTCATCGTCCAGTGTTTCGGCCAATGATCCTTCAAAAGCGGCATTCACCGCCTCTTTGGCAAGTCTTAGCGCCAGGGGCGAGCGGTTCGCAAGCTCGTTGGCAATCGCCAGCGCCTCGTCTAATAAACGCTCGTTGGGCACGACATGATTCACCAGCCCAAACTTTTCCGCTTCTGCTGCGCTTAGCTGACGGTTGTTGAGTATCATTTCCATTGCCAGGGTTTTACCCAGGGCGCGCGCCAGGCGCTGAGTGCCGCCCCCGCCAGGGATAACGCCAATCGTCACCTCCGGCAGGCCAAATTTGGCGTTTTCAGCGGCCAAAATTAGATCGCAGAGTAGCACCAGTTCAAATCCGCCACCCAGCGCAAAACCCGCCACCGCCGCAATCACCGGCTTGCGCACCCGTCCCAGCCCCGCAAACAAATCGCTAAAGCCATTGGTCGTCATTTCAATGGCGCTCATTTCAGCCATTTCTTTGATGTCGGCACCCGCCGCAAAAGCGCGGGCGCTGCCTGTTAGCACAATAGCGCCAATCGCCGGGTCAGCATCTTGCAAGGCCAGAGCTGCGCCCAACTCGGTTAGCAGAGCGCGGTTAAGGGCATTGAGCGCTTGCGGTCGATTGAGGGTAATCAGCGCAACGCGCCCGCGGGTTTCAGTTAAAAGAGTGGCGTAGGGCATACATCCTCCATCGGGTAGCCAAATTATACGCCCAAACCGATTTTCAGTTTGCCGTGCTTTATAATGACCAAAATTTTAGGAAGAGGCCTCATGCCAAGCATCATTTTGCCCGCAGCCACCCAACTCAATCTTTTTTTATACATCACTTTTGGCATTTTGGCCGTTAGCATGGGTCCAATTGATTATTTTGGCGTAATGCCCATGCGTTACAGCAAATTTCGGACAAAACAGGGGATTCCTTCGCGCTTCGGGATGTTTTTTTTTGTACTTTTTGCCTTTTCTGGCTGCTTTGGGATTAGCCTGGCCCTATCTAACCCACCTTAGCCTGACTCAGGCCATTATGCTCATGGCCCTACTGTTGCATTACGCCAAACGCTGCCTGGAGGTGCTATTCCTCCACAAATATTCTGGCCCGATGGATATTCTGACCACTCTGGCGATTGCTTCCTTCTACACCCTGGTGGGTGCGGCAGCCTCGGCGCTGAATGCTGCGCCGCTGGCGCGTCCCGATGGCTTGTTCTGGCTGGGAGCGGCTTTTTTTGTGGTAGGCGAGTCCCTCAACTTTTGGCATCACAAACTCCTGGCAGATTTGCGCCAGAAAACAGATCTGTATCTTATTCCGCAGGGCGGCTGGTTTGCATGGGTGGCCTGTCCGCACTATCTTTTCGAGTTGTTGTCCTGGTTAGGATTGGCATTGCTCTCGCGGCATTTGTTTATGTATCTGGCTTTTGTGGGCATGTTTGGCTATCTTTTGGCCCGCAGCCTAAAAACCCTGGCCTGGTATCGCGCAAAATTCGCACAATTTCCTAAAAACCGCAAAGCGCTGCTACCGTTTTTGTTGTAAATCAGCCTCTGCTAAAAAACCTTCGTTTCGGTGTACAAGACGGGCCAATTTTTCTTTTGGGTTAACCTGCTAGAACAAGCGGTTGTTGAACCAGCGTGGCCTGCATCGACCACGGCCCGGTCCAAGTGATGTGGACGGCCTGTAATTTGCCGCGCAGATCCGCTTCACTTTCTACAAAGACCAGCTTATTGGTGGGGGTACGGCCTTTCCAGCGGTTTTTAACCTTTTCTTCAAACAAGACTTGCACCGTTTCACCCAGATAGTGAGCGTTGATTTCTGCGACAATATTCTCTTGTAATTCTTCCAGCAGGCGGAAGCGGCGCATCTTTTCTTCGGCAGAAACGTCATCTGGCATACGCCGCGCCGAAACAGTCCCCTCGCGGGGTGAGTAGCGCGCCAGGTGGGCCACGTCCAGCCGCAGGTCTGAGAGCGTTTTGTAGGTTTGCATAAATTGTTCGTCGGTTTCGCCTGGAAATCCGACGATGATATCGGTGGCGATGGAACACCCCGGTATTTTGGCGCGAATTTTTTCGACAAGGCGGTAATAATCGGCCTGAGTGTAGCCGCGTCGCATCGTTTCCAGCACGCTATCATCTCCGGCCTGAATGGGTACTTCGATGTGCGGCATCACCTTGGGCAATTCGGCGATTGCTTCCAGCAGGTCTTCGCCAAAATAATTGGGGTGCGAGGTTAAAAAGCGGATGCGCTGAATGCCTTCCACTTCGTGAATGAGGCGCAGCAGCCCGGCCAGGGTTGGACCGTCTGCAATATCTTTGCCATAGCGATCTACAATTTGGCCCAGCAGGGTGATTTCTTTAACGCCTTGCGCCGCCAGTGAGCGTACTTCGGCCACAATATCACCTACTGGTCGTGAGCGTTCAATGCCGCGGCGATAGGGGATGATGCAGTAGGTGCAGGCATGCGAGCAGCCATAAACCACAGGCACATGCGCCGAAATGAGTGAGCCGCGCTCATGTACGGGGAGGATGAGTTCGTCGTCCATTGCCAAAAAGCGGCGGGTGGTTTCGGCATCTTCCAGCGAGCGCACTTCGCCCTGGGTCAGGAAAGAGATCAGCGGGCCAGGGTCAGAAGGCGGGGAGAAAACGTCTACAAATGGAAAGCGTTTTTTTAGCTTTTCTGCGCCGCGCACGCCTACCATGCAGCCCATCAGATTGATAACCAGCTTGGGATTTTTCTTTTTAAGCGGCTGAAATGAGGTTAGCCGACCGGCGGCTTTATCTTCGGCGGATTGACGCACCACGCAGGTGTTCAGCACAATCACGTCGGCTTCTTCTGCCGCTGGGGTGAGGCTGTAGCCTAAATGCTCCAGCGCCGAGCCAACCCGCTGAGAATCGGCCACGTTCATCTGACAACCTTCAGTCCAAATGTGATATTTCATCGGATTTCCTTCTTCTTGAACAGTAAGGCGTGAATTATACCAAGTTTGTCTGGTTCGTAATCGGCCAAAGCAAAGCCCCTCCAGAACACCGTTGGAGGGGCTTTTACAAACAGATGAAAGAAAGAGTTACTTTTTGGGTTCTTGTGGGCTGTTGTTTTTGAAGAGCAGTTTCCACAAGCGACGCGCCACTCGCCAAAAGACCAGCAAGGTTGTGCCAACTACGGCAATAATTAGCAGGCCCGCCGGGATAAAGACAATCACCAACCAGACAACGAATTCGAAGAAGCCTTTCAAAAAGTTGATTAAAGTTTGCACCGCGTCGCGGATGACACCTTCGGGTTTCCACCCGCCAATTTCAATGGGTTGGAGGGTTTCTTCGGCGATGAGTTGAATGCTGATTGCCGAAAGCGCTGCGGATTGTTCGTAATACTTCATTTGGCCTTTGATGACTTCAATTTGCTCTCGGATGGAGGTGAGTTGGTTGAATACCAGCATCACATCTTCGGTTTTTTGAGCCTTTTCCATAATGAGTGTTAGTTGGCGCTCGGTGCTTTCCAGGTTTTTCAGGCGCGAGCTTAGATCGGTATATTCCTGGGTTACATCCTGTCCAGAACGGTTTTCAGAAGTGACGCTTACAGCGCCCTGTTTGATTTCGGCCAGGGTTTCATTTAGGGTTTCGGCAGGCACGCGAATGGTTGTGGAGCCTTCCGGCACTTTGCGCCCATCCGATATGACTCTTTCATACAAATTGGACGAAACGACATGTCCGCCCATCTGCTCGGCCAGGGCTGCAATTGTGCTCAGGCTGGCGGTTGGGTCTAGCACCACCAGGCTCAGATCGGCATTTTCGATGACCAGACGTTGCTGTGGCAGGGCGCTATCGGCTATTGCCGCTTCATTTTCATAAGGTGCTCTAAGATTTTCGTCCATTGGCGCATAGGATTCAACTGTGCCTCCGTCGAAGCCAGGCGAACTGGCTTGGGATGTTTCCGCGGTGGCGCACGCGCTCAAAAACAGGATCAGGGTCATTAACATCAGTCCAATTTTTTTCATATTCTCCTCCTTTGGAGAAAACAGATAATTTCTTTTGGTTTTGCTGGTTTTCACTCCAGAAACGGTACTGAATTTCTTTTCAGACGCAAACCGCTAAAATTTTGTTCCACTGGACATTAAAACGGACCTGCTCAAAATAAGTTTGGATATTTGCCCCAAACCTATTAAGAAGCTACATTAAAACCGATCATTTTACGAAAGCGGGGTTGTTTATAGCAAAGTCCCCAAAAGGATTAAATCCTTTTGGGGACTTTGGCTTCTACCAGCCTTCTACCAGGCGAGCCGCGTGTTTTTCGGGTAATCCTGCGGCCCGAATGCGTTTTTGCACCGCCGGAATATCGTAGGTTATTCGGCGCGGTTCCCAGGTTTGCGCGTCCGGGTCAAAAATGGCATAGGCGGCGCGCGGGTCACGGTCGCGTGGCTGTCCCACCGAACCTGGGTTCAAAATCGCGCGCGGAGTTAGCCTGAGTACCTGTCCGACATGCGGCACTTCCAGCGAAACCCGGTCTTTTTTTAGGTCGAGCTGAAACAAACACTGAATATGTGAATGGCCTACAAAACAATAGTCCGTCTCAAAGCTTTCAAAATTTAGGCGAGCCACCAGTGTGTTCAGCACATATTCCCAAACCGGGTCGCGTGGGCTGCCATGCGCCATAGTCACCTGATCGATCACCAGGGTTTCTTGTGGCAGGCTTTCCAGATAGCCTTTGTTCCCATCCGAAAGCGCTTTCTTTTGCCAGAGCAAAGATCGGCGGGCCTCCGTATTAAACACTGCATCGTCCATTTGGCCTAAAACAGCTACGTCGTGGTTGCCCAGCACACAAGTTAGATTGGGAATGGCGCGTACTCGTTCCACAACATCATTGGGGTCTGGCCCGTAGCCAATCACGTCGCCCAGGCACCAAGTGGCGTCTACCGTACCAGCATCTGCAAGCACAGCTTCCAGAGCGGTTAAATTAGCATGAAGGTCAGAGATGACTAAAATACGCATAATTACTCCAAAATTGCAGCTAACCTAGCCAGGATAATGTCTGCCACCTCGTTTTTGGTTAAAAGTGGCAGGATTTCGCGTTTTCCATCGGCAAACAAAAGCGTAATACGGTTGGTTTCCACTGCAAAACCGGCATCTTGGGCCGAAATATCATTTGCTGCAATAAAATCTAATTTTTTAGAAAAAAGCTTGGCTTGAGCGTTCTCAAGCAGATCACGGCTTTCTGCTGCGAATCCTACCACAGCTTTTAACCGCGTCAAACTTGACCTGTGCCTGGCTACCGTTGCTAAAATATCTGGAGCTGCCTCCAGTTCGATCTGCGGAATACCATCCTGCTTTTTTAGCTTGTTTTCTGCTACTTTTTTTACCCGAAAATCGGCCACAGCGGCTGCCATTATGAGCGCATCGGCCTGTTCCACCGTGGAGAGCACCGCCGCCAACATTTCAGCGACGGTGTTGACCATTACCAATTGCGCTCCCACCGGGGCGGAGAGTGCGGTTGGGTGGCTGATGAGTGTCACTTCCGCGCCGAGTTCGAGGGCGGCCTGGGCCAGGGCGTAGCCTTGCTTGCCGCTGGAGTGGTTGGTGATGACGCGCACCGGGTCGATTGGTTCCTGTGAACCTCCGGCGGTGATTACAATCTGTTTGCCGTGGAGCCTGCCCAGGCTGCGTCCTAGCACCACTTTTGCCATGCCTGCAATTTCATGGGGGTCTGCCATGCGTCCTACTCCGATCAGCCCGGATGCCAAATGCCCTGTAACTGGCCCAACGAAGCTGACGCCGCGTTCGGCCAGGGTGCGCAGGTTGCGCTGGGTGGCCGGGTGAGCGTACATGCCGCCGTCCATGGCGGGAGCTATCAAAATGGGGCATTCTGTCGCCAGGGCGGTGATGGTGAGCAGCGTATCGGCCTGGCCGTTTGCCAGTTTTGCCAGTGTGTTGGCTGTGCCAGGGGCAATGATCAGCAAGTCGGCGCTATGACCCAGCCCAATGTGCAAAACATGGGCTTCGCCGCCCCACAATTCAGCGTCGGTAAAGGCTTTTCGTCCTGTAACCGATTGAAAGGTGAGCGGGCTGATGAATTTTTCAGCCCCTGGGCTGAGGATCGTATCCACCAAGGCCCCGGCCTGAGTCAGCTTGGAGGCCAAATCGGCTCCTTTATACGCTGCAATTGAGCCGGTGATGCCTAATAGGATGCGTTTGCCGGTGAGAATGGACATGGTTTGGTAATTATACTCTGCAAAAAAACTTGTATGACAATTTATGCGTGAAAGACTACACTGTGTCCCAGCATTTCGTCTTGTTGGCTGTATTCAAAGCGGGCCGAGAAGAGTTTATTTTGCTCCAGCCAGCCTAAAAAGTAGTGGTCGCTTGGCCAGAGCGGCAGGGTGCGGATTTTATCGTCTGGAATCCATGCCAGACGGCCTTCGTCTGAGTCGATCAGTTCTCCAGAAAAATTGTCTGCGGTGTAAACCCATACATACCAGTCATCGCCCTTGAATCCGGAAAAAACCAATAGGCCGCCGTAGCGCAGTGTTTCAATTGTTAGCCCCGATTCTTCGCGTACCTCGCGGATGGCGCAGGCTTCGGGGCTTTCGCCGGGTTCCAGTTTGCCGCCCAGTCCATTCCACTTGCCTTCGTGAATGTCGCGCGCTTTTTTTATGCGATGCAACATTAGGGTTTGCCCATTTTTTTTCAGATAGACCAGCGTGGCGAGTTTCATACATCTCCAAACAGGGTTTCCAGCCCGGCGGTTAGATGATTGCGCCAGGTGGTGTAGTTGTGCGCTCCGCCGGTTTCATGGTAGCGAATGTTGTAGCCTTTTGCGCTCATAAGTTGGCTCATCTCGCGGTTACAAGCGCGCAAAAAGTCCAATTTGCCACAATCCAGCCATAGTTTGATGTTTGTCCGGGGAGCGTGGCGCACCCATTGCATGGCGATGGTTTCTTGATCCCAGAGCTTAAAGGCTCCGGCCTGGCTTAAGGCTTGCCCAAAAACCTGCGGCAGGCGTAATGCCGTATAAACCGACATCAGCCCACCCATTGATGCGCCTAAAACGCCATGCGCGCCGGGTTGTTTCTCCGTGTCGATGAGTTTCATCTCATGCGCGGCCAATGGCAGGACGGTGTTCATGAGAAAAGCCAGGGTGGTTTCAGCGCAGGCATATTCCACCATGCGGGCCTGGCCGGCATTTTGCAAAAAAGCCAGCGCCAGCGGGCGGATGCGCTTTTGGGTGATGAGATGATCCACTATCTCGGTCAGTTTGCCGCGTTTGAAATAGTCCATTCCATCGTAAACCATCAACAACGGAACGGCTTCGCGTACCGCGGGCTGGTACAAAAAGACCCGACGGGTTTTGCTAACCGTTAGAAACTCTGCCGGGACAGTGTATCTCGCCACAGCGCCGCGTAGCCCGCCTGATGGGGTGCGCGTTAGTGGGTTGGGTTTTGCGCCAGGCATGTAAAAATAGTGATTGTATGCGTCAATGCCATTAAAAACCTTTTTGGGGTTGAGTGGATCTGCAAAACGGGTCTGGCTAATGGGGTCGTAAAAGGCATACTCCAGGTAAATATCTTCGTCCAGGTCGAACTCAAAGTGCCATAAGTCTGGCCCGGCCGGGTCCATTGGCTGTGGATTTGCGCCCCAATCCTGTTGGTCACTGATGACATGCGGTGCGTTTTGGCCTTGCCAGAACAGGCTGGCGCTGCGACCCGAAATTTGTGGGTTTTTTAAGGCTAACTGGGGCGTCATATCAATATCCTTTTATTGGGTGTGTTTTGTGGTGTTTCGGTAAAAAATGCTATAGCATTTGCATCAGTTTGACCGCGAATTCGGGTGGGTTGCTGGTTTCGATCACCAGGTCTGAGGCCTTATTGAAGGCCATAAAATCGCGCATGGCGATAGCCACAGCGTGAGTCAATTCGTCTGTGGGGGCAAAACCTGGTTCAAGATGCAGGGCCTTGATGCGTAATCGTTTTGCCGCTCGCTCCAGCTTGGGGTCAAAGCGCCCCACCAGGCGGTCTTTGTGCAAAATCGGCATCGAATAGTAGCCGTAGACCCGTTTGGGCGCGGGAACATAGGCCTCGATGGTGTGGCGAAAGCCCCACAGGGCCTCGTCTCGGTTTTGCGCCCACCAAAAATTATCCCAAGGATTAAGAAAGGTGGTGCGCTGCGGGCAGATTTCGCCGCTGGCGGCGCGCTGTAACCCTTGCAGTTGGTCGCGGTGGACGATTAGGGTTTGGTGGTGGCCTGTTAGTGTTTCACCCTGCACCTCGATCAGGACACCTTCTTTGACAAGATCTGCCACAATTTTGCGGCTCTTGCCGATGCCCATCCAGGTGTAATCACCGGGATTGCGCGGCAGGCTCACCCCCAGGGCTTTCGCGCCGCGTTCGACCCAGAAACGGTCACGTTCTTGGGGGGTTGGTTCGGTTTGATCTGCCCAGCCGGGCAGAACGCGCTCGGTCAGGTCATACACCCGTTGGAATTTGGGCCGGTCGGCAATCATCAAGTCGCCATAGGCGAATAAATATTCGAGTGCAATTTTGGCGGGTTTCCAATCCCACCAACTACCACGTTGCGCTTCGGGGTTATCAAAAGCGCTGGTACGCAGACCACCTTCTGTCTGGATACGCTCTCGGACGGAGGCGATTAGCGCCTGGTTTGCAGGATTTTCGATCCATTTGGCATACCATTGATGGCCGCCCTCGCGCGTTTTGCGCTGGCGCGGCATTTGGTAGCGATATTCATGGGTGGGGAGATAGCAGGCGGCATGATACCAGCCCTCGAAGGTGCGCCGGTCGGTTGGGTCAAAGGCCAGCCGATCCAGCATGGTTGGGTCGTAATTTCCATGCCGTGACCAGATTGTTAGATAGTGGGCGCGGGCGACCATTTGCAAGGTGTCGATCTGGACCGCCCCAAGCTGGTTCACCGTTTCGTAAACGGCATCCAGGCTGGGGCTTGGTTCGCTGCCGTTGGGGGCATCCAGCTTGAGGCTGTGCAGCGCAAAGGCGCGCAGAGCGGCGAGGGGGTAAACAAGAGTCATTTATTGATCCGTTGTGGGGCGCAGTATTGCCGCGATTTTATCGAAGGAACAATAAGGCCACCCCGCCAATGGCGACCAGGGTGCCAAGAATTGATTGCCAGTTTAGTTTTTCTTTGTAGAAAAAATAACTGATAGGCAGCATTACCACCGGCGGTAGG
Organism: Anaerolinea sp.; assembly: GCA_020719725.1. GTDB lineage: Bacteria > Chloroflexota > Anaerolineae > Anaerolineales > Villigracilaceae > UBA8950. Next base: position 18,211 of record DYPU01000001.1, read on the forward strand.
GCCATGATGGTGCTGGCAACGCCTACGGCGGTGTGTTGGATGGCCAATAGGGAGGCCGAAACGCCAAAAACCGGGCCAAAAAATGCGCCAAAGATGGCCCAGCGTAATCCTTTGGGGTTTTCAAGTATTGTTCGCACCGTTTTGGCGGCCTGGCCTTGAAAGATGGCCACAATCCACAGGCTGGCGACGGCGGCGATCATGCGAATTAGAGTGGCGGCAAAGGGGGAAAAGTTGCCGGTGAGGCCTTGTTTGGAGAGTACCAGCCCGGCGGCCTGGCCCAAAGCGGCTAAAATGCCGAATAAAACGCCTTTGCGCCAATCATGGCTGTTTTGGCCGTTTTCTTCACCGCGCAGCAGGACTACCCATGAGATTCCGCCCAGGGTGACGGCAATTCCTGCTATTTGCAGGATGGTCAGGGTTTCGCCAAAAAAGCTCCAGGCGATGATGGCGCTGAAAACTGGCGCGAGGCTGAGTAAAAGTAGTCCCAGGCGCGGGCCGATGTAGCGGTAGGCGCTAAACAGGAAGGCGTCTCCCAGGGCCAGGCCGATGATGCCCGAAAGGGTCAGCCAGCCCCAGCGCGCCAGTCCGGCGTCGTAGGGGATGGGCTTGCCGTAGAGCACGCTGTTGATGATTAGCAGCGCAATTAGCGCTAAGACGACGCGCAGCCGATTGGTGACTTGTGAGCCGAGCGCATGAGTGGCGTTGCTAAAGCCTACTGCGCTCATGGCCCAACAAAATGATGTGAATAATGCGGAGAGTTCGCCAAGGAAGGGCATGGTTTGGAAGTGGGGAATGCTGAAGGGGAATAAAAAAACCGGGAGATTGACTCCCGGCGCGGAAGTATATCCCGTTTTGGTGGCTTTGTGCGTTCTCAGGCGAAGTTGGCCCACCAGTTTTCATAGCGCTTGCCCAGGCGTTCCCCGTTTTGGTAGAGCGCTACGCAGGTGAGCAAGTTGATCGGCTGGGTTTTTTGTTCGGCGCTGGGCTGTTTTGTATAGTCGTAGATGGTGGCCCAGGTTCCGGTATTGATGTAAACCTGCTGAGATTGATAAATATCTTTGGCTTTTTTGTCGAGCGCAACGACTTCGTGGCTGTGAGTATGGCCGTAGATGACGGTATCGGCGCTGCCGTTTTGGATGGCGGGTTCTTGGTTGGCAAAACGGGCAATGGAGATGTGTTCTTCGCTCAGGTATCTCCGAAGCCAGCGGCTAAGGGTGACGACTGCCGGCAGCGAGGTGCGCAACGAGAGTCCAAACAGCATTCGGAAGGGGGTTCGCAGGTGCGGGCTAAACAGTTCATTGGTACGTAAGATGCTCAGTTCAAGAAACTCTTCTGTAACCATATTCCAGATTTTTTTGACTTCGTCCACTTGAGCCGGGTCTGTGCCGTGACGAGTGATTTGTTCCAGCAAAAAGAGTGGAGTTGCCATCAAGGGCCGGACGTTGGTCATGCGGCTGATGCCCTGAATAAGGCGTGGCGGCAGGCTTTCGCCGAGTTGACGTTGGATTTCGAGCGGAAAGCGTACCAGAATTTCGGTGGAGTAAATATCGCCGAGTGAGGTTCCGGCGCGGCCCAGGCTGGGGCTGTAGCTGATGTGGTCGTGCAAATCGCCGTGGCGCGCAATTGCCCGATAACGCCTAAAAACTTCTTGCAAGTCACTTTCATCTTCTGGGCCATGTGGAAAGGGGCCGGGTGGGTTACTTAAGCTGAGGGCCTGGATGATTTCGGCCCGGATGGCGTCATATTCTGGGCCGGGCAGGTAATAGAATCGGTCGTGATTGCCGATCATATAGTGAATGCGAACCTGTGGGCTGATGCGTTCCGGATCGTAAAACGAAGGTTTGCCGCGTTTGTCACCGGGTGGCAGGTAGATCGCTTCACCGCTGACCAGCCGTTTAAACACTTTGACGGCGTGCTGGTTGTTGGCGAGGATGGCGCGGGTGATTTCACGTACTTTGGCGATGAACAAGCTCGAATCGGGATCGTGCCAGGGGCGAACGTACCCGGCTTCTCCTGGCTTTTTTTCCAGCCAGCGAGTGGATTGGATTGGGTCGAGAATATCGCCCAGCAGGAGAATGTCGATTGTTTCAATGGGGCGATATTTCCCGCCCGCGCGCCATGAGGCCTGATAAGCCAATTCGCGCAGCCGATTGGCAAACAGTGAGAAAGTTTTTTCGGAAACCGATACCCCCATGGTTCCGTCCCATAAATGAAGATCACTTACAATAATCAGCATGGCTTGCTCCGTATGCGTGTATTATACAAAACAAAACCGGCTGCGTGTCAAATTTTAAACAAATGCGCCCGACCAGGCTTCAAAGTGCCGTCCGCCGCGCTGGTTGTCGCGGTAAAAAACAAGGTAGGAGAGCATCTGGTAAGGGACAAATTTCTGGTCTTTTGGGTTTTTGGCGGTAAGCGTGTAATAAGAATGCCAACTGCCCGAATTCATGTAAATTTGATAGGCTGAAGTGGGTGGAATGCCGTCACTATCTAACGGAATCACCTCATGATGATGCGTGTGGCCGTAGGCGATGTAGCGTGCAGTAGATTTGGTGAAGGCTGGTTCTTCAAGGGCAAATTTGGTATACGAGATTTGTCCACCCCACATTTTTTTGCGTACCCAAATCACTACATCGTTGATGGTGCGAAACGAGGTCCGTTTGGAAATTTGTAAGAGGATTTCTAGCGCATCTACTGTATCGAACTGAAAGGCTTTATCAGCCTGGCGCACATATTCCAGGGCCAAAAACTCCTGTCCGAGTGTATCCCAGATTTTTTTAAGATGGCTTTCCATGGCTTTACTTTGAGCATGTTGCTTTATCTGTCCGCTAATCCAAAGTGGAGTTGCCAGCGCCGGGCGGACGTTGGTCATTTTGCGCAGACTTTCAATCAACGCTGGCGGTAAATTTTGGCCTTGGTCTTGTTCTATTTCGAGCGGGTAGCGATTGAGCATTTCCATGGCAAAAACATCGCCCAAAGCGGCGGCGTTGCGGCTTTTTTCAGAGTCATAGTTAAACTTATCGTACAAATCGCCATGCCGTCCGTAGGCATCGTAACGCGCAAAAAGTTCTTCGAGCGGTTCCGATTCTTCAATTTCCCAGGGAAAGCTGCTGTTCAGGTTGCTCAGCCCCATTGCTTCAATCACTTCCGAGCGAATTTTGTCAAATTCTGGGCCGGGCAGGTGATAATGCCAATCGTGATTTCCCACCATATAGTGAATACGCAGTGGTAGATAAACACGCTGGTTGGTGGTGTAATCGGGGATGCCCTGGCTGGTTGACGGGGGTAGATGAATCAGCTTGCCCTGGGCGCAGTGCCGAAACACCTGTAATCCTTCGGCGTTTTGCGCCAGAATGGCTCTCGTCACCTGTCGCAACTTGATAGCATACTGTGGCGCTCGAAAATCGGTCCAGGGTCGGACATAATTGGCCTGACCGGGTTGGCTATCCAGCCAAAGGGTCGAATGCTGCGGGTCCAGAATATCGCCCATCAGCACCAGGTCGATGCTTTCAATTGGCTTGTAAACATTATCCTTACGCCAGGAAGCGTGATAGGCCAGTTCGCGCAAACGGTCGGCAAACAGGTAAAAAGCGCTTGGCGAAATTGATTTACCGCAAGTACCATCTCCGAGATGTAAGTCGCTAATAATCAATAGCATAAATACCTCCTATCAAGCTATTTGTAAAAATAATTATACGTCATTCAAACAAAAAGGGCGGCCAGCTTGGCCGCCCTAACGAGATGTTAAACTTTCTAGTCTGCTTTGCGCTTGGCAAGATTGTGATCGAGCATCAAAATGGCTGTGTTGTGAGCCTCGATGCGCTCCATGCTTTCCAAAATTGCGGCGGCATTGGCTTCTTCTTCTACCTGTTCGGCAATAAACCAGTGCAAGAACACCTGCGTGGCATAGTCTTTTTCTGTAAGAGCTACTTCGTACAAATCATGTATCGATTTTGTGACATACTGTTCGTGTTTTTGCACTTCTTTGACAGCCTCCATAGCGGAAGCCCAACTGGTTTGTGGCGCAGCAATCCCTTTCAACTCCACTTTGCCGCCGCGTTCCAGCAGGTAACTGTAGAGCTTCATGGCATGTTCATTTTCTTCATGGGCCTGAATGTGCAGCCAATTGCCAAAACCGGATAAGTTATCGCCTTCAAAATAAGCAGCCATGGATAAGTATAGATAGGATGAGAACATCTCTTTGTTAATTTGTTCGTTGATGGCATCTTGCATTGTTTTTGAAATCATATTTTCCTCCATTAAAACGTGTGAAACTTGAATTAAATGATTATACCGGGCTTTCGTTAACAATAAATAAGACCGGCATCAGTTCTTGGATAAAACCCGCTGGCGGCCACGCTCCTTTTTGCCGGTTCACCGTTTCGAAGCGCGATTCAGGCTAACGTCCAGGGTTGACCGGCGGTTAGCACCACCGCTTGCGATGTGGTTTCTGTCTCCACCCTGGCAGCCCACTCCAGCGCGTTTTGGTCAATCAGGCTCCAGGTATTGTAATGGATGGGGATGACCACTTTGGGTGTCAGCAATTTGACTGCGCGCAGGGCGTCATCTGGCCCCATTGTGAAATTATCGCCGATGGGTAGAATCGCCAAATCCAGGGTTTCCTCGCCAATGAGCCGCATATCGCCAAATAAGCCGGTATCCCCGCCAAAGTAGATTTTTTTGCCGTTATGGGTAGTTAGCAATAAACCGGCTGGGCTGCCGCCGTAAGCGCCATCTGGCAGCGATGAGCCATGCAGGGCCAGGGTCAACTTCAGGTAACCAAATGGATGTTTAAACCCGCCGCCCAGATGCTGCGCGTGTGTTTTTTCCACTCCCCGCTGTTTGAGCCAGTTGCAAATTTCAAAATTAGAGATGATTGTTGCGCCGGTGCGAGCTGCAATTGCCACAGAATCGCCAACATGGTCGCCGTGACCGTGTGTAATCAGAATAAAATCGGCATTAACCGCTTCTGCGCTTATGGGGCTGGCCGGGTTGCCGCTAAAAAACGGGTCGATCAACAGGTTGTATCCTGCTGTTTGTAAGCCAAGTGTGGCGTGACCATACCAGGTTAGTGTATTGGGCATGGGAAGCTCCTTTTTTGGAATGCAGGTGGCGTATCTACAGAGTGGAAAGTGGCCTTGCGGCCCACTTTCCACTCTGTAGGTTTACATCACATCTGGCGCACTAATTGCCAGCAAATTTAGCGCATTGGTTAGCACTTGCCTGGCCGAGGCCACCAGCCGCAAACGCGCCATTTTGATGGTTTCATCGTCGGTTTGTAACACCGGCACGGCGTGGTAAAAACTGTGAAAGGTGTTTGCCAGGTCGTAGGCATACACGGCTACTAATAGGGGCCGATATTCGTTTGCCGCTTGCTGCACCACCCCCGAAAAGCGCGACATCTGTTCGATGAGTTCAATCTCATGGGTGGTTAACGAAAAGTCAAAGTGGGCAGGCCCAAGGGTTTCCGCAGTTTGACCTCCGATTTTTGATTTTCGTAAAATCGAATTGGCTCGCACCACTGCATTCTGAATGTACGGCCCGGTATGCCCATCAAAACTGAGGGCATCGTTGATGTCGAAAACCATATCTTTGTTGTTATCCACTGAGAGCATAGAATATGCCAATGCGCCCATCCCAATTTTTTGAGCGACACCCACTCGTTCCCCAGCTGCCATGGTCGGGTTTTTTTCGGCAATCACCGTCAGTACGCGCTGAATGGCTTCATCGTACACTTCTTTAAATAGCACCACTCGTCCTCGTCGGGCCGACATAGCTCCTTCGGGCAGGCTCACAAAGCCATAGGCCAAGTGGAAACACTTTTCGGCTTGTTTGAAGCCCCATAGCTCCAAAATCTTAAAGGCTTGCTGGAAATGCAAGCTCTGGCGGTTATCCACTACATACACCGAGCGGTTCGCCTGAAACTTCTCAAACTTATCCCGCGCCAGCGCCAAATCTTTGGTCAGGTACAAAGACGTGCCGTCCGAGCGTAAAATCACGGCCACGCGATATTTTTCTTTTGCCAACCCCAGCTTTTCGTCAATTTTGACAATCACCGGGCCAGCCGGGCGCTCATCCGAGGCGATGCCGCGCGCAATTAACTCATCGACAATTTTCTTGGAAGGCTCATCCACCTCACTTTCATAGAACCAGACATCAATCTGGACATCCATCAGCATCAAAATATCGCGTAGTTCTTCCAAGCTCCACGCGCGCGTCTCCAGCCAAAGCTGGCGTACAGCCGGATCGCCCGCGTCCCACTTGCGGTACATCTCGCGCCGCTCACCATCGTAGGTTTCGCGCTGGGCTTTTTCGGCGGAGGTCTCATTCTCTTTTTCCGAGAGCAAATTGGTTGCCTCGGCGTAAATCTTTAATAGCCATTGCCCGCGCTCGTGAATGTCGGTTGGTTCCTGGCCCTTATAAAATTTCTCATACGCCCACAGCACCGTAATCACACCCAGGCCTAAATCGCCGGGGTAGCTGGCCCGAATCGTTTCAAAACCGGCAAACTGTACAATTCGCGCCAGGCTTTCGCCCAAAATCGTATTGCGATAATGCCCAATATGAAAAGAATGATGGGTATTCGGCTGAGCATACTCCACCATTACCCGCTCATGCTTGGGATGTCCGGCCCCGAATCGCGGCCCGTCTGCCAAAATTGTATCCACTACCCGCCGCGCATACTCCGCGGTAGAGAAATACAGATTCAAATACCCTTTAACGGCCTCGCCGTGACTAATGCCTGGTGCCACGCCGATAAATTGACGCGCCGCTTCGGCCATTTCCTGCGCCCGCGCCGGAACCGGCAGCCCCTTGCTTTTACCGGCCTTGGCCTCGGCAGCGGCAGTTGCAAAAAACGAGGTGCTTATGCCCCATTCTCCGCTAAAAGGAATTGGCTGCCACTTTAGCTCTACCAATGGAATATCATTTTCCACGCAATAAGCCTGGATTTTTTCTTCAATAACTTGTTGTTCTTTTTCAAACATGCTTCACCTTCTATCCATTAACCGCAAAATTGAGCGGATTATATCAGACGCCGCGCCTGCCCCCTTAAACGAAGCCGCCGACCGCCAGGAATTTTCTGCGGTCGGCGGCTTCGTTTTTAGAGCTTATTCAACCTTCAAGAACTTCTCTGCTGGAGCGCCACAAACCGGGCACTTGCCTTCAAATTTGCCTTCATGGGTATACCCGCAAAATGGGCAGACATAATATTCGGGGATTTCTGCGCCGGGTTCCATGTGCGCCAACGCATAACGATAGAGCGCCTCGTGGACTTTTTCAACTTCATAGGCCCATTTGAAGCTGGTGTTGGCCTTTTTCTCACCTTCGGAGATTGCATCGGCAATCATGCCGGGGTACATGGTTACAACTTCATAATTCTCGCCTGCGATGGCAACTTTCAGGTTTTCTTCTGTTGTCCCGATGCCAGCCAATGCCTTCAAGTGATTCGCGGCGTGAATGGCTTCAGCCAGGGCGGCGGCCCGAAACAAGCGGGCAATTTTAGGGTAGCCTTCTTCTTCAGCTTTTTGCGCAAAAATCGTATATTTGCGATTGGCTTGCGATTCTCCGGCAAAGGCTTCTTGCAGATGGTCAGTTGTCTTGGTCATTTGTATGCTCCTCAAAAATAAGAAATTCTTAACTTTGATTAAAGCACATTTTGCAGATCAGGCTAGTGACAATCGTCACAAACTGCTTATTGCAGTTCTGGAATGCGGGAAAGCACAAAAGCGGGAGCGCCATTTGGCGCTCCCGCTTGATGCACAAGACACAAGCCGAAAGTTACTTGGTTTCGATGGCCGCGAGGGCCTTCATCAGGCGGCTTTTGCGGCGAGCAGCGTTATTCTTGTGAACAACACCCTTCAAAGCGGCTTTATCCAGGCGGCTGATGGCGACCAAAACGGCCTCTTTCGAAGTCGCGGCATCTCCGGCTAAAATAGCGGCGCGGGCGTCGCGGACAGCGGCGCGAGCCGTACCACGCACAACGCGGTTGCGCAGGCGGCGGCTTTCGTTCTGGCGATTACGTTTGATTTGAGACTTAATATTAGCCAAGGTACTTCCTCCAAAAAAATCTTTCCAATGACAGCGGGCGAGAATTCTACCCGACAAGGTTTATTTTGTCCAGCCTTATGGGGTGACTGTGGGGGTAATTGTAGCCCCTGGGGTGACTGTGGGGGCCAGGGTATTGGTGGGCGTCACCAGGTTGACGCGAATGATCAGAATTTGCCCAATATAAATTAAATTGGTGTTTTCCAGTTTGTTTTCTTTGATGATATCTTCTTCGGTGGAGTTGAATTTGGCTGCAATGCCTGCAATCGTATCATTGGCCTGGATGGTGTATTTAATTTTTGTGCCACGCGCCAGGTCGGCGGGGATGGGAGTGGCGGAGGGCAAAGGCATACCCGGATTTGGAATGATGATTTTTTGCCCAATAAAAACGCCCAATGTGGTTGGGTCGATGCTGAAATCGCCGGAGGTGCTGTTGGAGTTGTAGGGGTTTAGCAGCACAATCAGCGCCAATCCATCATCCCCCAGCTCAAATTTTTCCACAATGGTGGAAAGATATTCGCCTTCCTGAACGGTGTATTCAAAAGGGGCGGATGGGGTTGGCGTGAAGGTAATTGTGGGTGTGGCGGTTTCCGTGGAGGTGCTGGTTGCTGTATTGGTGGCCGTTGGAGTAAAAGTAAGGGTGGGGGTGGGCGTCTCGGTGGCAAACAGGCTAAATTCGAACTTTGGCCCGTCACCGCCGGTTAACCATAGCACCAGAACAACAATTCCAATGGCGATCAGCAAAATTGCCAGTCCGCCGACCACAAAAGGTCCCATTTGCTGGCGTCGTTTGTAAGATGAAATCAGGCTTGAAGGTGGTTTGTTCATAGCTCTCTCTTTTTGCGGTGGGTTGAAATGCCGCATAGACAGTATTCTACCTGAAAAAGGATGATTTCGGGTAGGTCGGGAAGTTTGGGGGAGCTGGGTGCGATTTCGTTTATAATGCGCAGACGAAAGGCTCAGGATATGAATTTTCTCATTACCGGCGCTGCTGGGTTTCTTGGCTCGGCTCTTGCCAACCGATTGGCCCGTGAAGGACATCAGGTGCGTGGGTTGGATGACCTTTCCACGGGTGATCCGCAAGCTCTAACTTCCGATGTCCATTTTACCCGTGGGGATGTAAACGACCGGCCCAAATTGTGGACGCTGCTTCAGGATGTGGATTGCGTTTATCATTTTGCGGCCCGCGTTAGTGTCCAGGAATCGGTTTTGTATCCGCGTGAGTATAACGCTGTCAATGTTGGCGGGACCGTCAGCTTGATGGAGGCGATGCGCGATGTGGGCGTGCGGCGGGTGGTACTGGTTTCTTCGGGGGCAATTTATGGTGATCAGGGTGAACAGCCTTTGCGCGAAACGATGACGCCTAATCCGCGCTCTCCTTACGCCGTTTCAAAACTGGCCGCCGAATTTTATGTTAATACTATCGGCGATTTGTGGAATATTGAAACTGTGAGTTTGCGGGTTTTTAATGCCTATGGCCCCGGGCAGCAATTACCGGCCTCACATCCGCCGGTTGTGGCTAATTATTTACGTCAGGCCTTGCGCAATGGCTCTTTGGTGGTGCATGGAGATGGCAGCCAAACCCGTGATTATGTTTATGTGGATGATGTTGTTGTGGCGTTGGTGGCGGCCTCGACTGCGCCCAACCTGGATGGGTTGGTGATTAACGTGGGCAGTGGCCGCGAAATGCAGGTTCGTGAACTGGTTCGGGCTGTTTTGGATGTGACCGGTTCTACCTCAGAGCCGATTTATAGCCCCAATGCTGCGGGCGGTGTTTCCAGAATGTGCGCCGATTTGGCGCTGGCCGAGAAGAAGCTAGGCTATCGCCCTTCGATTGCGCTCGAAGAGGGGCTGCGCCTGACGCTACAGCGTGATTCTCGTTTTAAAAAATAATCGTAATTCTTCAGCGATCCGATCTGGCCGGGGGATACAAGCTCTCCGGCGCTGTCCATAGCCGGAGGGCTTCAGCTTCTGGCAAAACAGGCTATAAGCGAATGGGCTGAATAGTTTCAATAAATCAGGAGATTAACCTTGCTACTATCCCATCTCAAAATATTGGTGTTTGGCGCTGGCGCTATTGGAACGTATATTGGCGGATCTTTGGCGCTGGCCGGGCATGATGTGGCGTTTGTGGAACAGCCTGCGGTGGCGGAGTTGCTTCGTCAGCGTGGGTTGAAGCTGGATTTGACGGTGGACAAGCGTCGGGGGGCTGTTTCACGGTTTGAAGTGCGGGATGCGGCGATTTTTGATTCGCTTGAAGCGGCTTTGGGTGCGGGAAAAGTTTTCGATGTCGCCATTTTTGCTCTAAAATCGTTTGATACTCAACCGGCGCTGGATGCGCTGCTGCCGTTTCGGGCGCAGTTACCGCCGATATTGTGCCTGCAAAATGGGGTTGATAATGAGCCGATGCTGGCCGCGGCGCTGGGGGCCGATAAGGTGATTTACGGCACGGTCACTTCGGCGGTTGGGCGCGTGGGGCCGGGTGAAATTGTGCTGGAAAAGCTGCGCGGCGTGGGGCTGGCTCAGGGCTTGCCGATTGTGGCGCGGCTGGCGCAGGCGCTGGAAGATGCGTTTTTGAACTGCCAGCTTTTTGAAAATGCGGCGAATATGAAGTGGTCTAAATTGCTGACCAACTTGCTGGCGAATCCTACTTCGGCGATTTTGAACATGACTGCGGCTGAAATTTATAACGATCCGGCCTTGTATCGGTTGGAGATTGAGCAGCTACGTGAGTGCCTGGCGGTGATGAAGGCCCAGGGGATTGGGGTGGTCGATTTGCCCGGTACGCCGGTGCGTTTGCTGGCCCTGGCGACGCGGCTGCCCTTATGGCTTTCCAGACCGTTTTTAAGCAAGGCTGCCGGGGCCGGACGTGGAGCCAAAATGCCTTCTTTTCATATTGATTTGTATGCCGGGCGAATGCGCAGCGAGGTGATTTATTTGCACGGGGCGGTGGTGCGCGCCGGGCAGCTTTTGGGGCTGCCAACCCCGGTCAATGGATTATTAACTAGCACTTTGTTGGCGTTAGCTGAAAAACGCCTGCCGCTCGACTCTTATGCCAATAACCCTGAAAAGCTGCTGTCTGAGTTGAAGAAATGACAATTCTTTCTGTTTCTCAAAGTGAACTGGTGCAAATTCATTTGCCCAACGGGCGCACCTTGGAAGGGCCGCGCGGCGCAAGCGCTGAAGTTTTTCTGAAAAGCGTGGAAGCCGATTTCTCCGCGCCGGTGGTTGGCGCGATTATCAATGGCGAACTGCACGAGCTAACCTATCCGGTCACAATGGAAGCCGCTGTGCAGCCAGTGACCATGGCCGATATGGATGGTTCGCGTATTTACCGGCGCTCACTAACTTTTTTGCTTGAAGCGGCTTTTTCGGCGCTTTTTCCTGCCGCAACGCTGCTAATAGATCATTCGGTGGCTTCTGGCGGCTATTACTGCCACGTTCGCGGGCGTGCCCCACTTACGGACCCAGAATTGGCCCAACTCGAAGCTGAAATGCGTCGTTTGGTGGAGGCAAGCCTGCCCTTTGTGCGCAAAGAGGTGACCCTGGCCGAGGCTGTAGCTCATTTTGAAAGCCAGGGCTATCAAGATAAAGTGCGCCTGTTTGCCCATCGCCACAAACCTTATGTCACTTTGTATCAATTAGGCAAACATCTCGATTATCACCACGGCTACATGGTTCCATCCACCGCTTATTTAAAATGGTTTGCCTTGCTTGGCTCCAATGGCGGCTTCACCCTGCGCTTTCCGCGCCGCCATCACCCCACCGAGCTTTTGGCGCTGGAAGATTTCCCAAAGCTGCTCTCTGCTTTCCGACAGTATGGCGAATGGCTGGAGCGGCTCTGTACCGATTCGGTTGGGGCGCTCAACGATGCCATTCAGGCCGGACGCGCGCGCGAGTTGATTCTCGTTTCGGAAGCTCTGCACGAGCAGCATATTGCCGCGCTTGCCAGTCAGATTGCTGAAAAAGAAAGCACGCGCCTGGTGCTGATTGCGGGGCCGTCTTCTTCGGGTAAAACCACTTTCTCGCGGCGGCTGGCCGTTCAGCTTTTGGTGCTGGGCCTTTCACCCTTTGCGCTCGAAATGGACAACTATTTTATAGATCGCGAGGCCACCCCGCGAGACGAAAACGGCCAATTTGATTTTGAAACTATCGAAGCGCTCGATTTGGAGCTGCTCGGTCAACATCTCGAAGCGCTCATTCGGGGTGATGAAGTTCAAATTCCGCGTTATAACTTCAAAATAGGGCGTAGTGAACCGGGTGACGTAGTGCGGCTGCGCTCCGGTCAATTGATTATTTTGGAAGGAATCCACGGACTCAACCCGCGTCTGATCCCCGCTTCGTTGGCGAGTCAATCTTTTCGGCTCTACGCTTCGGCGCTGACGCAACTTAACCTGGATCGCCACAATCGCGTCTCAACCACCGATACCCGCCTGATACGACGGATTGTGCGCGATGCGCGCGAACGCGGCTACAGCGCCGCTCAAACTATTGCCCGCTGGGAATCGGTGCGGCGTGGTGAAAAACGGCATATTTTCCCCTATCAGGAAAATACTGATGTAATGTTCAACTCGGCCCTGGCCTATGAGCTGTCTGTCTTGCGCCCACTGGCCGAGCCGCTCTTGCGCCAGGTCTCGCCGCATACCCCCGAATTTATCGAAACCAAGCGCTTGCTGGCTTTTTTGGAATGGTTTCTGCCATTGGAGAGTGACCTGGTTCCAGATAACTCCATCCTCCGTGAGTTTATCGGCGGTTCAATTTTAAAAGAGTTTAAAATCTGGGGCGCATAGTTTGAGCCACATTCACACAGCGGGTTTGATTGGGCGCTGGCTTCGGTAGTAGCAAAAAGCCCGATTTGTTTTGTCAAAACAAATCGGGCTTTTTGCTTTATAAGGCTTGATCGGAAGGCTAATCCTGCCACTCCAACTCGTAATCGCCAATGAAGACAGTATCACCTTCGTCAACGCCTGCCGCGCGCAAGGCTTTTTCGATGCCAAGCGCTTCAATGATGCGTTGGAAGCGTCTGACCGAGCCGCTGTGCTCCCAATAGGTCATCGCCGCTGCGCGTTCGATGGCGGGGCCGGAAACGCGCCACTGTTTGCCATCTTCGCGGACAATCGTAAATTGATTGGGGTCTTCCTGGGGTCGATAAATTGGCAGGGCATTGGGAATAATATCTTCCATGGTTGGGGTTTCAGCCAGGGTTTGGAAAGACTTAAGCAGGAGTGCGCGAACTTCGGTGTGAGCCATGGCCGAGATGGAGATTAACTCGATTCCACGCTTTTTTAGGTCTTTTTTTAGCTTGGCGAAACGCTCTTGCGCTTCGGGTAGGTCAATCTTATTCAGCGCAACAATTTGCGGTTTTTTAGCCAGGTTTTCGTCAAAAAGTGAAAGCTCGGTGTTAATTTGGCTAAAATCGGCCAGTGGGTCTTCCGACATGCCATCTAACAGATGAATCAAAACCCGGGTGCGCTGAATATGACGTAAAAAGTCATGCCCCAGGCCAATCCCCTGGCTTGCGCCTTCAATTAGCCCTGGGATGTCGGCCAGTACGACGCTGGTGTCCTCGTCAATTTCGGCCACACCCAGATTGGGCTGGATGGTGGTGAACGGGTAGGGGGCTATTTCAGGCTTGGCGTTGGTTAAAACCGACAAAAGGGTCGATTTTCCAGCGTTGGGTACGCCAATAATCCCGATATCTGCAATTAGTTTTAATTCCAGCCGCACACGTTTTTCTTCGCCGGGTTCGCCTTTTTCAGCCGTGCGTGGAACCTGATTCTTGGAGCTTTTAAAGTGAACGTTCCCGCGCCCGCCGCGCCCGCCTTTGCATACCAGCAGGCGCTGACCATGCGTGGTCAGATCGCCCAGCAGGCCGCCTGTCTCAGCATCATAAATCACCGTTCCGAGTGGAACGGGAATTACCAAATCTTCAGCTGAACGTCCAAACATTTTCTGCGATCCGCCGCCTTTGCCGTCACCGGCTGCAAAACGCATGGTGTGCCGAAAAGATACCAAAGAGTTGACGGTATGCCGCGCTTCGATGATCAGGTCGCCGCCTTTACCGCCGTCGCCGCCATCTGGTCCGCCGCGTGGAACATATTTTTCGCGGCGGAAGTGCATCATGCCATTGCCGCCTTTGCCCGATTTTACAAAAATTTCTGCCTGGTCAATAAACATAAGTTCTCCAATGCGGGTGATTATACCGTTGATTGCAGGCAGAAAGAAATTTTACAGGATTTATCTCTCGATTGCGTTAATGCCATATTTGGTCAGCAAGTCGTCGAGCGCCTCGCGGAGTAATTCGGCTTCGCCGGCTTCGCGCTCTACTGCTAGTTTTGTCAGCCGTTCAAGCTGGGTTTGGGTGTAATGAGATGTTTTTGGAATCATTTTTTCATCATAGGCCAGCCGAACCTTGGCGCGTCCGGTGGCTTTGGCGCGATAAAGAGCCTGATCGGCCTTGCGCATTAGTTCGGATTTCAGGCGGCCATCCACTGGGTAGCAAGCGATGCCGCCGCACAGGGCGATTCCGGCCAGTGCTTCCTGTTTTTCGCCAATAATAAAGGTCTTTGCGGCAGCTTCGGCACGCAATTTTTCCAGAGCCAGAAATGCTTGCTCTCGTTCGGTATTGGGGAAAAGAACAGCAAATTCATCACCGCCATAGCGGGCGCAAATAGCCTGCTCACCACAAAACTGCTGAATTAGGGTGCCGATGGTTTTTAAGACGTCATCGCCGCCAGAATGACCAAAATCCTGGTTGATGCGATAGAAAAAGTCGATATCGATAAAAGCCAGCGCAATGGAGGTGTCTGCGCCTTTGGTTTTTGCCAACAGATCATCAAAAGATTCGTGGAAGGCCTTGCGTGAGATCAATCCGGTTAGTTCATCATTGGTAGGCGGTTTTTTTGCGTACATTCTTTCTCCTTTTTATTTTTGTAATATACATAAATAATATGTCAATATATTATTTATGTCAAGTATGTTTTTATATATAACTTAAGCATTTCTCGGGGGTAAGGATTGGAATTAAGCTCTTGCCAAAATTTTCTTTGGATAGGCAATGCGGTCTTCTTAGCTTGCCAATTTTTATCGTGAGAGTTGCTTTTTTTGAAAAATTGTGCTTGACCTGCCGCAGACTTTGATGTAAAATCCCATTTCGCAAGTGCCCTCGTAGCTCAGTGGATAGAGCGCTTGCTTGCGGAGCAATAGGTCGCGCGTTCGAGTCGCGCCGAGGGCACCTGAAGCAGTAACGGTACAAAGCCGTTACTGCTTTTTGTTTTCGGCTGGTTCGGGAGTAAAATCCTGTCGGAGGCTTTATGCAGAAAAAACAAATTCTCTTAACCAATGATGACGGAATCCGTTCCCCAGGTTTGTGGGCTGCCGCCGAAGCATTATCTACCCTGGGCTATGTTACCGTTGTCGCGCCGCGTGAACAATCTTCGGGGACAGGCCGCTCTCTGCCCACATCATCCGACGGTATTATTGAGCAAGAAATGCTCACCGTTCACGGCCAGCAATGGCCGGTCTATGCAGTTGGCGGAACCCCGGCGCAAGCGGTTTTGCATGGTCTGCTTGAAATTATGCCTACCCTGCCCGATCTGGTTGTTTCTGGCATCAATTATGGCGAAAACGTCGCAACCGGCATCACCGTTTCGGGAACAGTCGGCGCAGCGCTTGAAGCCGCCTCACACTTTATCCCGGCTCTGGCCGTTTCGCTTGAAACAGACAAAGAACATCATCTTTCTTACTCACTGGATGTGGATTTTTCGACAGCCGCGCATTTTACCGCCGAAGTGGCTGCTCGCTTGCTTAAGCAAGGCTTGCCCCCTGGTGTAGACTTGCTTAAGCTGGATGTGCCCTCGAATGCTACTTCCGCTACCCCGTTGGTTTGGACGCGCCTTTCGCGTCAGCGCTACTTTCATCCCGTTCGGCCAGACCGTAAAAACTGGTTGGAGCGCGGTTACATTGGGTATGAAATGAAAGTTGATTTAGCGCTTGAACAGTCCGACAGTGACATATTTGTACTCTTAGGGAAACGCCAGGTTTCGCTTACCCCGCTGACGCTGGATTTTACATCGTCTATCCCGCGCACAGAATTGGATAAATTTCTTAGCCAAGAGTGTGTAAAAGAATAATTCCGCAGATTCATTTCCAGGCTTGTTGCATGAATGATCTTATTTAAGGCTTTATCTACGAAGTATGCAAGCTAAGGCACACAGAAAAGCAGCGAATCAAGAGAAAAGCAAAAAAACTTGCTGTTCTTGGGTGTGCCTTTGTAACCTGCGCGGCAAAAAGTTTATTCAGAATCAATGCGCGGGCACAACCGGTGTGAAAGCTAGGATTTTCTAAAATGCAGACGAATACTTTTATAGGCTCCAAGGAAGGCAGCTATGCCCGGTAAATATTACGAGACGCTTCAGCCCGGCCAAAAAATTCAACACAGCCAGGGCCGAACCGTCACCGAGATGGACAATACCCTTTTCTCGATGTTGACAATGAATACCCAGCCCTTGCATACCAATGCCGATTTTGCCGCGAAAACTCAATTTGGGCAGCGAATTGTCAATGGCCTGTTTACTTTGGGCCTGGTGACAGGCCTAACGGTCTCAGACTTGACGGAAGGTACGATTGTGGCAAACCTGGGCTACGATCAAGTTCGGCACCCGAATCCGCTTTTTCATGGGGACACGGTTTATGCTGAAAGTGAAGTTTTGGAAAAGCGCGAGACAAATTCCCGCCCCGATGCAGGCATTGTGCGTCTAAAGCATTGGGGCAAAAAGCCTGATGGCACAGTGGTGATTGAGTTTGAGCGGACGGTGATGTTTTTGAAAGAACCAGCCCAGAAATAAAAAAGTCGTTCCGCAAGGAACGACTTTTTTATTTCTACAGGTTTAGTAATCCATCCCGCCGCCAGGGGGCATGGCAGGGGCCTTGTCTTTTTCAGGAGCGTCGGTGATTAAGACCTCGGTGGTCAGCATCATCGCGGCGATCGAAGCGGCATTTTCAAGAGCGCCACGTACCACTTTGACCGGGTCGATAACACCGGCTGTAATCATGTCGGTATATTCACCAGTCAGCACGTTGTAGCCGATGTTCTTGTTCTTCTGTTCGGCAGCGGCCCGGCGAACACCATCAATGATGACCGATCCGTCTTGTCCGGCATTGGAGGCCAACTTGCGAATGGGGGCTTCGAGGGCCTTGCGGACGATACTGACGCCGATTTGGGCATCATCATTGTCCATCTTGATACTGTCGAGGGCGCTTGAAGCATTAATCAGGGAGATTTCACCACCCGGAACGATACCTTCTTCGACAGCGGCGCGCGCGGCAGAGAGGGCATCTTCGACGCGGTGCTTCTTTTCTTTCAGCTCGGTTTCAGTGGCAGCGCCAACGCGGATGATGGCAACGCCACCCGCCAGTTTGGCAACCCGCTCTTGCAGTTTTTCGCGGTCGTAATCGCTGGTGCTCTTGTCGATTTCGATGCGAATCTGGTCCACGCGGCTTTTGATGGCAGCGCCATCGCCCTTGCCGCCGACAATGGTGGTGTTATCTTTGTCGGAAACAATCTTTTCGGCGCGGCCCAAGTCGGCCAGGGTGGCGGTTTCGAGCTTGCGGCCTGTTTCTTCACTGATGACGGTTCCACCGGTCAGGATGGCAATGTCTTGCAGCATGGCTTTGCGGCGGTCGCCAAAGCCAGGGGCTTTGATAGCCAAAACATTTAACATACCGCGCAACTTGTTCAGCACCAGGGTAGCCAGGGCTTCGCCATCAACATCTTCGGCAATGATGACCAGGTCACGCTTGCCAATCTGGACGAGTTTTTCAAGCACAGGCACGATGTCCTGAGCGGCAGAGATCTTCTTTTCGTTGATGAGAATGTAAGCGTCGGGGATGACGGCTTCCATGTGCTCAGTGTCGGTGATGAAGTAGGGCGAAAGATAACCGCGGTCGAATTGCATACCTTCAACATATTCGGTTTCGAACTGCATCGACTTTGATTCTTCAACAGTAATGACACCGTCTTTGCCGACTTTGTCCATCACGTCGGCGATCAGGCCGCCGATTTCGACATCCGCTGCCGAGTTGGTGGCAACCGATGCGATTTCTTCTTTGGTTTTGATGGAGACAGCCATTTCGCGCAGGCCAGCCACAATGGCGTCGGCGGCTTTTTCGATACCGCGTTTGAGCATCATCGGGTTGTAGCCAGCAGCCAAGGCTTTGAGGCCTTCGGTCACAATGGCGTGAGCCAGAACGGTGCTGGTTGTGGTTCCATCACCAGCAATATCGTTGGTTTTTTGGGCGGCTTCTTTGAGAAGTTGAGCACCCATATTCTCGAAGGGGTCTTCGAGTTCGATTTCTTTGGCAACTGAAACACCATCGTGGGTGATGGTGGGGGAGCCAAATTTGCGGTCAATTGCCACGTTACGGCCTTTGGGGCCGAGGGTGGTTGCCACAGCGTTTGCAACGACATCCATGCCGTTCTTGAGCTTGCGGCGGGCTTCTTCTGTGAATACGAGTTGTTTTGCGGCCATAAATCATGTCCTCCGGGGGTTATTTGTTTTCAAGAATTCCGAGCAGGTCGGTTTCTCGCAGGATGAGCACTTTTTTACCATCCAATTTGAGTTCCGTTCCGGCATATTTGGCAAATAAGACTTTGTCGCCTACTTTTACGTCCATGGCAATGCGTTCGCCATCATCATTGCGTTCACCGGGGCCAGCGGCCAGGATAAGGCCTTGTTGGGGTTTCTCTTTGGCGGTGTCGGGCAAAATTAACCCGCTTGCGGTGGTTTCTTCTTGTTCGGCAGGTTCTACAACAACCCGATTGCCGAGTGGTTTGATTGAAATGCTCATATACGCCTCCAGACAAAATTGAGAATCAATATAATGGTGTCAAATTTTTAGCACTCATAGTGCGTGAGTGCTAAAAGATATGATACTCTGCCCGTTAAGCCCCGTCAAGAGGCGTATTTTATTTCTTACAAAACTCTGACAATGCGGCCAGGTTAGTTTGTTTAGGGGGTGGGGGTTGGAGCGGTGATGGGGGTGGCAGTGGTGCGGAGAATTGGAGTTGCTTTGGCTACAGATTGGCAGATAGCCTTACCTGATTGGATGATCCCAATCGTGGCAGGGTCGCTGCCAAAGGGGGAAGCGCGTATCTCGTCGAAAATGGAGATGGCTTCGGGGCATTTATTATCCTGTGGGCGGCTTAGGGCGGCCAGGACAGAGCCGTAGGTGTAATAATAGACCAGTGTATCTGAAGAAAGCGGCATTCCGGTGACTTGTGTGCCAAAATCGCCTTCGTTGCAACCGGCGCGGGCATCACAAGATTCGGCGGCAGTGCAGCCGCGAATGGCGCATTTTAGAGCTGGGATGGAGCCTTCGTAATTGCGTGATTTAAAGAAGACAATTCCGAGCTGGCCGTAAACATCGGCTTTGGCGGGGTTGAAGTCGAGCGCTTTAAGTACATTGCGCGAGGCGGCAAAGTATTCGCCCATTTGTGAGTAGGTTTTTGCAATGGAGATATAGGGGGCCGGGTCGTTGACGCTAATTTGTTCATTAATTTTTGCGGCGCGGGCAAAGTATTCGAGCGATTTCTCGTACAGTTGTTTTTGCTGTTCGCTTTCGGGAGGGCTGGTAAAGGCCAGGTGGCGGTAATTTGCTCCGGCGCTAATGTGCAGAAAGGTTAGATTGGGGGTTAGTTCAATCGCCAGATCGTATTCTTGAATTGCGCGGTTGTACAGCCCCTGTGATTCGAGCAAAAAAGCGTAAACGCGGTGCAAGTCCATCAGATTTTCGTTGCGTTCCAGCGCCTGGGCCAGGTATTGTTCGGCCTGGGTCAGCTTTTGTTGGCTGGTGAGAATTTCGATGTAAAAGGTCATTGCCAGGGTGTTGGTGGGGTCCAGTTGCAGGGCGCGGTTGGCTTCTTGCTCGGCTTCGGTGAGTAGACGGGTGTAGCGTTCGGTGTCTGTAAAGTAATACTGGTTTGAACTCCAGCCTAAGACAAAAGAGCGGATGGCGGTGACGGTGCTATCTTCGGGGGCGAGTTCTTTGGCGCGGTTGATGGAGATAAGCGCTTCTTGCAGGCGTGGCAGGCGCTCGCTATCCACCAGCAGGGCCGAAGAGTAGGTTTGAATGCGCGCCAGTTTGGCCCAGACATTGGCGTTTTGTGGGTCGACGCGGGTTGCTTCGCGGTACGCCTCGATGGCGCTATCCAGTTGACCGGTGGTGAAGTAAACGTCGCCTTCTTCGGTGAGCGAGATAGCGGAGCGGGTGGCGGTGGGGGTGGCATTTCCGGCCTGTTGAATTGTGCCCAGGTCTACGCCGCGAATAATCCAGAGCGCCCATAAAATAATCAGGGCCAGGAAAAAGATGCGGTAAATGTTGGAGTGGGATTGACGCCGAAAGAGTGGGCGTCGCACGGGGATATGCATAATTTTTTAGGGGGTGGGCGTAGCTGTTTCTGGCTCGCTGTCTGGTTCGGGTGTGAAGGTTCCGCCAATGTTTTGGGCGCACTGATTGATGCCTTCAGTGGCGTTGTAGACGGCATTATCGTTGCCAGGAATTTCGGTGATGATGCGCCGAAAGATGGGAATGGCTTCGCCGCAACGGTCTAGGCGCAACAGGGTGAACCCGTAAATGTAATAGTATTCTGCGGTGCGAATGTCGGGCGCGAGTGGCAAGGGTTGCACTTCGATATCGTCTTCCAGGATGCCGCCATTGACAACATAGCTCAATTCGATGAGCGCTTCCGGCCATTTAAAATTGCGATAAAGGATGACGCCTAAATTGCCATGATACGAACTGTTTTGGGGTTCGTCGTTGACGGCTTGTTGGGCATATTGCGCTGCTTTTTCGTAATCTCCGTTGGTAAAGTAGATGCGCGAGATGTATAAATCTGGCAACGGGTTGGATGGGTTGAGCGCATTGGCGCGATTGAGCGACTCGAAGGCTTCATCATACAGGCCTTGCAGCCGATAGGCCTGGCCCAAATTTAGATGCAGGTTGGCAATATTGCTATTAATGGAAATGGCGGTTTCATATTCTCGGATGGCGTTTTCAAAATCGCCGGTAACGTAAAACACATAGCCTCGTGCGCTGTGGGCTTCCATCACCCCTTGTCCCAGGCTAATGGCAATTCGCGATTCTTCAATCATTTTTTCAACCACATTGAGCGGCCCGCTTCCATTGACATATTGATCGGCCAACAGTTCGGCATAATATGAGTGAGCCAACACATTGTTGGGGTCCAACTCAAAGGCGCGCGCAATCGAGGCCTCGCCTGCCAGAAAATCTCCTTGAGAAGCCAGCGCCCAGCCGCGCACTGCGTGAGCCGTGGCGTTATTGGGGTTGAGCAGCAGGGCATTTTCTGCGCTAATTTGGGCATCGGCATACTCACCGAGAAAGACTCGAATTCGGGCCAACGCTAGGTAGCTGGCACCATCTCCGGGGAGAGCCAGCAAGGCGCTTTGATAAGCATCTGCCGATTGGGCTAATTTTCCTGCCGCAAAAAGCTGCTCCGCTTCGGTAATGTACGATTCAGGGTTGCGGGTGGCGGTAGGAGTGGCAACCCCCGGAATCGGAATGGTGGGAACAACCGTCCGCTCAAAATAGATTGCGGCTACAATTAAAAGCAACAACGCAATGATTCGAAACCAATTAATCGGCTTACGCCGTTTTTGCATAGACCATTTACTTCCGCGTAGATACATAAATTCATCATACCATTGTGAATTAAAGCGCGTCAAGCCAATCGGGCCAGGATTAACCGCTTTCTTATCGAAAATTCTAAAATACAGCGCTTGCGCCAATGCCAGCTTACATATAGAATAAAGTTATGCGTTTTGATGTCTTTACTCTTTTACCCGAAACCCTTAGCCCCTACCTAAACGCCAGTATTCTGGAAAAAGCTGCGGCGCGTGGGCTGATCGAGGTCCACCTGCATAATATCCGCGATTATAGTACTGACAGGCATCACACAACCGACGATATGCCTTACGGCGGTGGTGGCGGGATGGTGATGAAGCCAGAACCGGTCTTCGCTGCGCTGGAAACTGCCATCGGGAGTCCGCCACAATGCCCCGTCATCTTGCTCACGCCACAGGGCCGGGTCTTTAATCAAGCAATCGCGGCAGAATTGGCAGCCTGCGGTCGGATCGCGTTAATTTCGGGCCGCTATGAAGGTTTTGACGAGCGTATCCGCCAAAATTTGGTGACAGATGAAATTTCGATTGGCGATTATGTGCTAACCGGCGGAGAATTGCCCGCCTTAATTTTGATCGATGCCATTGCCCGACTACTTCCGGGCGTTTTGGGCGACCCAACCGGGGCCGAAGACGATTCGCACGCTTCAGGGCTGCTCGAATATCCGCACTACACCCGTCCGTCCGAATTTCGCGGTTGGCGCGTCCCGGAGGTGCTGCTTTCGGGCGATCATGGCAAAATAGAGCGCTGGCGGCGCGAACAATCACTACTGCGTACCCTGCACAAGCGGCCCGATATGCTTCAAAAGATGAAGTTGCAAGAGTGGGAACGGAAGTTTTTGGCAAAAGCAGAAAAAACGATGCGCGTTCAAGCTTGTTCCACAGGAGATGAAAATGAAATTTAACGTTGGAAAAATTTTCTTGCTTGGCTTTGGCTTTTTTGGCGTCAGCGTCATTTGGAGCGTTTACAACGCCTTTGTGCCTATTTTCCTCTCCGAAAAGTTTAACTTGGCCCCGGCCCTGATTGGCTTTTTTATGACGCTGGATAATATTGCCGCGCTGTTTATTCAACCGGCAGTTGGTTCCTGGTCCGATAGATTGCGTACCCCCATTGGCCGACGAATGCCTTTCATCTTAATTGGCGCTCCGCTGGGCGCGCTGGCTTTTGGGCTAATTCCGCTCGCGGCCATTTTACCGTTATTCGTGGCTTGTACCAGCACCTTACTGCTCAGCATGGCTCTTTGGCGGACGCCAGTAGTGGCGCTCATGCCGGATATTACACCATCAAACTATCGTTCACAGGCCAACGGCATCATCAACTTCATGGGCGGGTTGGGTGCGATCATTGCCTTTTTGGTGGGCAGTTCACTTTATAAGCAAAACCCGGCTTTTCCATTTTGGATGGGTTCGGCCCTGGTGCTTGCGGCGGCGGCCCTGGTTTTCATCTTTATTCGAGAACCTCAAAATTACAAATCTGCGGAGCGCGAGCCGAACATGCTCGCCAGCCTGCAAGCTGTCTTTAAAGAGCAAGACAAAAGCGCATTGCGCCTTTTCCTGGCAATTTTCTTCTGGTTTGTGGGATATAACGCCATTGAGGCTTTTTTTACACTTTACGCCATCAACTACCTGGGCTTACCCCAGGCGGATGGCGCGCGTCTACTGGGACACCTCTCACTCTTTTTTGTTTTATTTGCCCTGTTGGCGGGATTCATTGGCGCAAAACTGGGGCGACGCCTGACCATCTCAATTGGGATTAGCTTGCTCGGCGGCGTTATTTTGACGATGTTTTTCCTCGCGCCAGCCACGTTGACGACAGTCCTAACCCACCTGCCAGTTTTAGGAGATATTTTGGTCATTAGCCTGTTTCTGATGTTAGCGGGCGCTGGTTGGGCCTTGATCAACATCAACTCCTTGCCGATGGTGGTTGACATGGTGGAGAATAATCGCATTGGCACTTATACAGGAATGTATTACTTGTTTTCCACCCTGGCCGCAATTGCCGGGCCAAACATAAACGGCCTCATCATTCAGCTTGGCGGCGAAAACTACAATACCGTGATGCTGGTCGCGCCCATTTTTATGGTCGCCGCCTTGGTGATGATGTGGGGCGTGCGGCGCGGTGAAGCACGCCAAGAAAGTTAGTTTTGTCATTCTTGCGCTATCCAACAAGAGGCTGTAAAATAATTTCCAGGGTTCACGGTATTCGCTGTGATACACCCACTTTTTTCACTTCATAGAGGAGAAGAAACATGAAGAAAATGTATGTTATGTTGGTTGCTCTGCTTCTGGCGGCCATGCTCATTCCTGCCTGTGGCCCCACAGCGCCGGATTGCTCGAAGGTTGAAACCTTCTGCGTTGGTGTCGTCACCGATGTTGGTAAGATTGATGACAAGTCCTTCAACCAATCCGCTTGGGAAGGCGTCAAACTTGCTGAAAAAGACCTCGGCGCAATCGTCCAGTACATCGAAACCACCGATGCCAAGGACTACGACAAAAACATCGCCACCTTCGCCGATGAGAACTACGACGTTGTTGTGACCGTTGGTTTTGCCCTCGGCGAAGCGACAGTTGCTGCGGCTGGCAAATACCCGAACACCAAGTTCATCGGTGTTGACCAATTCCAAGGTGCTGTCACCCCTGGCCTGGCTGGCTTAAACTTCCCCGAAGATCAGGCTGGTTTCCTGGTTGGTGCCCTGGCCGCCCAGATGACCACGACCGATAAAATCGGTGGCGTTTTTGCGACCGACGCTGTCCCGCCCGTTTGGCGCTTTGGCGAAGGCTACCGCGCTGGCGCTCAGTACGTCAATCCCGACATTGAAATCTTCGTTGTCTATCACAGCGATGTTGGTTTTGATAAGACCTTCACCGACCCTGAATGGGGCGCTGCGACCTCTAAATCGATGATTGAAAAGGGCGCGGACATCATCTTCGGTGGTGGTGGCAAGACCGGTAACGGCGCTGTCATCGGCGCTGTCGAAGCTGGCGCATTGGCGATTGGCGTCGATACCGATCAGTACTTCACCCTGCCCGAAGCCCAGAAGGGCCTGCTCTCCAGCGCCATGAAACTCATCACCCCAGGCGTTTTTGATCTGATCAAACTCGCCAAAGACGGCGCTTTCCCCGATGGTAACTACTTTGGCAAGGCCGGTTTTGCTCCTTATCACGATCTGGATGCCACCGTCCCCGCCGAAGTTAAGGCCAAAATGGACGAAATCAGCGCCATGTTGCTTGACGGCTCCTTGTTGACCAACGTCGCCCCGGTCAAACCGTAAGCATTCTTGCACTTCCGCAACCCCAAAGGGGAAAGAGGAAACCCTCTTTCCCCTTTATTGTTATAATCAAGCACCGGATCGTTTGCAAAAACCTTTTTGCCTCACGAAAGAACGTCCCGAAGGTTTTCGTGGGCTTTTGGCTTCTTTTTTACCTTCGGGGTGTTCGTTCCAATAGCAATGCAAGATTTTTACCACTATACGCTGTTTCATGGAGTTCAATATGCAGAGTGCAGAAGAGAAACAGGCTCCTCAGGGTTGGAAACGCATTGGACGGGCCATTATGGACGCCGCGCTAGTTCCTGTTTTGGCTATTTTTTCGGCGATCATTGTCGGGGGAGTGGTCATAGCGGTGGTTGGCGGAAATCCGTTTGCCGCCTATTTGGGTTTGATTCAAGGCGCTTACGGTTCCACCAAGGCCTGGAGTGAAACCTTTGTCTGGGCGACCCCCTATATTTTTGCTGGGCTGGCCGTGGCTTTGGCGTTTAAAGGCGGACTTTTCAATATCGGCGCTGAGGGCCAATTGGCTTTTGGCGCGGTCGCCACGGCTTGGGTGGGGTACGCTCTGCCAGGTATGCTCGGAGTTGAACTGCCTGCCATTCTTCACATTCCGCTGGCAATTGGAGCCGGGATGTTGGCCGGATTTTTGTGGGCGGCCATCCCTGGCGCTTTACGAGCCTATGCCGGTGGTTCCGAAGTCATCAATACCATTATGATGAACTACATTGCCCTGAATATCACCAGTTTTTTGCTAAATGGCCCAATGAAGGACAATAATCCACTAAATGTGATTGCTCGTACGCCCGAAATTGCTGAAGGAGCACGCATTCCAGTTATCTTTGATGGTTTGCGCGTTCACTGGGGCTTTCCACTGGCGTTGATTGTCGCATTTTTGGTCTGGTACTTGCTCTGGAAAACCACCTTCGGCTTCGAAATTCGGACTGTGGGGGCAAACCCTGATGCGGCCAAATATGCTGGCATTAATTACAAACGCGTCATCGTGTTGACAATGGCTCTTTCTGGCTTATTGGCTGGTTTGGCGGGTGCAGTAGAGGTAACTGGCTTAAACTACCGGCATGAACTTGGATTTTCAATTGGCTATGGCTACGATGCTATTGCCATTGCCCTTCTGGGCAGAACACACCCCTTGGGGGTGGTTCTGGCTTCCATTCTTTTTGCTGGAATGCGCAATGGAGCCACCCGAATGCAGTTTTTAACCCAAATTCCGGTGGACATTATCTCAGTTATTCAGGCCCTTATCCTGTTGTTTGTCGCGGCAGATGCAATTGTGCGCTACATTTACCGCATTAAAGCCAAGGAAGATCGGCTTGTGCTTACTCGTGGCTGGGGCGGCTAGGAGGCAAACCCTATGGATTGGCGTCGATTTAGTTTTATTGGATTAATCATTGTTATCCTTTTTGGCGTGGTGGTGCTGATTGGCGGCGAACAGGTTTCCCCGCTCATCATCATCTCTAGCATGTTGGCTACCACCATTACCGTGGCAACCCCGCTCACGCTTGGCGCACTCTCTGGTATTTTTTGTGAACGCGCCGGGGTGGTCAATATTGGTATTGAGGGTATGATGCTGGCCGCAGCCTTTTTTGGCTGGCTGGCATCCATCTATATGAATACCATTTTTGAATTCAATGCCGCCATCAGTTTGACGGTTGGCGTAGTGATGGCAATCGTTTCGGGTGGGATATTTGCCTTACTACATGCCTGGCTTTCGATTGCCTTCAAAGTAGATCAAATCATCGGCGGTACGGTCATCAATATTTTGGCCGTGGGAATCACCGGTTTTCTTAACCGCCAGCTTTTCTTTGAGAAAGGCAGCATTTTTGGCGGCAACGTGCCTCATGCCCCAGGGCTTTTGCCTTCACTTTCAAAATCCCTAACCTTTTTGTGTGGCGGCGAACAGGGCTGCTTTGGCCTCCCCGATTTGATTTCAGGCAGTGTCTTCGACCAAAAACCGGTGGCAATTTCGGCCATTGTGCTGGTAGCTGTTAGCCACTATGTTTTGTTTAACACCCGCTGGGGCTTGCGTACCCGCGCAGTTGGTGAACACCCCAAAGCGGCGGATACGGTGGGAATCAACGTCAACCGGATGCGCTATATCAACGTTGTTATTGGCGGAATGTTTGCCGGGCTGGCTGGAGCCTACTTCACCCTCGAATCAGTCCCGTCTTTTGAGCCACTTATGACCAATGGCCGCGGCTTTATCTCTCTGGCCGCCATGATTTTCGGTAACTGGACGCCGTTTGGAGCCTGGGCGGCTGCGTTAGTTTTTGGCGCATCGCAAGCGCTTCAAATTAACCTGCAATTTTTCCGTGAATCGATCCCGCCCAACTGGGCCTTTTTACAGCAATCTTATGTGGTTGGATTAGCTCCCTATATCCTGACCATGCTTATCCTGACTGGCATCATTGGCAAGACGACCCCGCCTGCCGCCGATGGTCAGCCTTACGAGAAATAGGAGACGCGCCATGTCTGAGAAAAAAATCGTTCTCGATGCGCGCGGCATTACCAAGCAATTTCCTGGTGTGCTGGCGAATGACCTCGTTGATTTTGATTTGCGCGAAGGCGAAGTTCACGCCCTTCTAGGCGAAAACGGCGCCGGAAAATCGACGCTGATGAACGTCCTCTATGGGTTGTATAAAGCTGATTCTGGCGAAGTGAAGGTCAACGGGGAAAATCTGATTCTTTCGTCCCCCAGAGACGCAATTTATAAGGGCATCGGCATGGTGCATCAGCATTTTATGCTTGTGCCGGTTTTTAGCGTCACTGAAAATATTATGCTTGGCGCTGAAACAGATCATCGTGCCACCCCAAACGAATCGCCACTGGTAAAACTGGATCGTAAAGAAGTGGCCCAAAAGGTGAAGAGCCTTTCGCAGCAATATGGCCTGGAAGTGGAACCCGCCGCAATTGTGGGCGATCTGCCTGTCGGCGTGCAGCAGCGTGTCGAAATCGTCAAGGCGCTCTACCGCAATGCCAATATCCTGATTTTAGATGAACCAACCGCTGTTCTGACTCCTCAAGAAGCCGATGATCTGTTTCGGATTGTGCATGAGCTGACAACGCGCGGTGTTTCAATTGTCTTTATCACCCATAAACTAAAAGAAGTTCTGGCGATCGCGGATCGAATTACGGTTATGCGCGGCGGCAAGGTGGTTGGCACGACTACACCCCAAGAGACTGACGAACATCAGTTGGCGGCGATGATGGTGGGCCGTGATGTGATTTTGACGGTCGAAAAAGAAGTAGCTCACCCTGCCGATGATGTGTTGCTGGTTGAAAAACTGCGTGTGCGGGATGTGCGGGATATTGAAACGGTTCGAGGCGTTTCGTTCACAGTACGAGCCGGGGAGATTTTGGGCATCGCTGGCGTTCAAGGCAATGGACAGACCGAGCTGGCCGAAGCGCTGACCGGGCTGCGGCGTATCGAAGGCGGAACTATCCAGCTGGCTGAAAAAAATTTAACCGGCAAAACCCCGCGCATCTTCACCGAAAGCGGCCTCGCGCATATTCCCGAAGATCGTCAGCGGCACGGGCTGGTGCTGGGTTACACTGTTGCCGATAACATGGTTTTATGCGATTACTACAAAGCGCCCTTTGGCGTAAACGGCGTTTTACAGCAAAAAGCGCTCGACGAAAATTCGCGCAGGCTCATTCAAGAATATGATGTGCGCACCCCCTCACCCTACGTTTCGGCGGGAAAACTTTCGGGGGGCAACCAGCAAAAGGTGATTGTGGCGCGTGAACTGAGTCGCGCCAATGTCAAACTGGTTGTCGCCAACCAACCCACCCGCGGACTGGATGTTGGCTCGATTGAATATATCCACAAAGAAATCATCGCTATGCGCGATCGGGGCGTGGCCGTTTTGCTGATTTCGGCTGAGTTGGACGAAGTGATGGCGCTTTCTGACCGCATTGCTGTTATGTATCATGGCGAAATTGTAACGACTGTGGATGCCAAAAGCGTTACCCGTGAACAGCTTGGGCTATGGATGGCTGGTTCTAAAGTTCAACAGCCAGCCGCCTGATTGGGCTAAATTTTGCAAAGGCCGCCCTTTGGCTGGGCGGCCTTTTTATTTTTCTTGCCGGTCTCAAGTGGTTATAATTTGTTCTGAAAAATTTAAAAGCTAATCAAAGGAGAAGGAATGTTCAGGTTTTTTTTACGCGCTTCAGCAATTTTCTTGATGGCCTTGTTCTTGGCGGGCTGCAATTTGCCTAAGCCCACTCAGCAAAATCCAAATGCCGTTTTTACTCAGGCCGCCGAAACGGTGCAAGCCAGACTCACCCTTGAAAGCCTGCTCGTCACACCCTCGCCGCTTGCGCTTTCGGCCACGCCACTGCCCCCTAGCGCCACGCTTCCGCCCACAGCTACTGCCAGCCCTACCCCACTTTGTGATCTGGCTCAGTTTGTAGCCGATGTCACGATCCCGGATGGCGCGGAAGTGCTGCCAGACCAGTCTTTTACTAAAACCTGGCGATTAAAAAACCTGGGCACTTGCATCTGGAGTAGTGGCTATCAGGTGATTTTCAATGATGGCGACTTAATGGGCGGCCCAACCACCCAGGCCCTCAGTGGAACGGTTGGCCCCGGCCTGGAAGTCGATATTTCGGTGACATTTAAAGCCCCGGCCAGCCCCGGAACGTATCGCGGCTATTGGCGGTTGCGCAACCCGGCTGGGGTACTCGTCCCAATTGCAAGCGGCTACCAGGGCACTTCTTTTTTTGTTGAAGTCAAAGTGCCGGCCCCAACCGCCACCCCGACTCAGACCGCTACGCCCAGTTTCACGCCTTCGCCTGTGGTTACACCCTAACCCTAAAAAAAGCAAAAACCCTTCGGCTAAATAGCGCGGAGGGTTTTTTTTTGCCGATTTTGCTTTTGTTATAATAGCAGCCTGTTTCGAAAGGAAAAATATGACTAAAAAAATGAACGCTATCTTGTTTGGGGGGCTTGCTCTGGTACTTGCCCTTAGCGCTTGCGCCGCGCCCGCCTCCCCCACCCCTAATGCAGACGCCATTGCCACCTCCGCCGTCCAAACAGTGGAAGCTCGTTACACCGACCAGGCGGCAACGCAACAGGCGGCGGTTACGCCTACCTTTAGCCCTGAGCCGCCAACTCCCACCCTTGCCGTGTTGCCCTCGCCCACCAGCGTCCCTGCCCAAAACGGCGAACAAATTCCATGTTACTTTGCAGAGTTCGTGGCCGATATCAGCATTCCTGATGGAAAAATCATGCTGCCCGGCACAACCTTCACCAAAACCTGGCAAATTAGAAACGTTGGTTCCTGTCCCTGGGATACATCCCACAAGCTCTATTTGGATCGCGGCGATGCTTTGACAGACACTACCTCTATTCCGCTCACCAAGACCGTTTATCCCGGCGATGCGGTTAATCTTTCGGTGGCGATGACTGCCCCCACCGCCGAAGGCGTTTATACCGGTTACTGGCGGATTGCCACCCCCTATGGTGGTAGTTTTGGCGTCAGTTCTTTTGATAACGCCCTCATCGTCAAAATTACGGTTGCCGCCAAGCCCGATAATGCTTTTGCTGTCACCGATGTCACTTACTACATGCTCCGTGATCCAGTAGACATCACGGCTTGCCCGGCCAAGGGGACTGTTTACACCGTTACTGCCACCATTACCACCAATGCCCCCGGCCAGGTGGTCTACCATTGGAATCAATATCCTTACGATGGCAGCAAGCCCGAAGGCGGCAAACTAACATTTGCCGATGCCGGTAAGAAAACTGTTTCGTGGATTTGGATTTTGAAACCAGATGCGGTTGAAGGGATTGAACGCCGAATCGGGCTTTACATCGATTCTCCGAACAATGCCGAGCTATTTCAGGTTCCCTTTATTTGGACCTGTCCCTAACCTGAGCCAAACAACCGGAGCTAAAACTCCGGTTGTTTTTTTATCCCCAGCGTGGAACTATTCTTTGGCTTGCGACGTCTATCCAAAATCAAAAAAAATTGGCGATGTTCAGGAGATTACCTTATGAAAAGAATTGTTCCATATTTCTTGATCTTGGCTGCATTACTGGTGGGGTGCGCCATGCCAAATGCGACTCCAGACGCGGCGGCTACACTTCAGGCCATTTACACTTCTCAGGCAGCTACGTTGCAATTTTTGCAAACTCAGGCTGCCGCAACTCAGCCAGCCTTGCCAACTCAGGCCGTTTTTCCCACCCAGAGCCTGCCGACCCTGCCGCCTTTGCCCACGGCCACGGGTTTGATCTCTTTTCCCACCGCCACCGGCTTGCCGCTGCCAGGCGTTACACCCAGCCCCGCGCCGGTAACATTGTGCGATCAGGGCGCTTTTGTCAAAGATGTCACCATTGCCGATGGAACCAGCCTGGGGGCCAATGCCAGCTTTACCAAAACCTGGCGTATTCAAAATACTGGCTCTTGCGCCTGGACAACATCCTACGCGCTGGTATTTGCTTCTGGTAATCCAATGAAAGGCCCAGCGGCGGTCTATTTGCCCCAAAACGTAGCGCCCGGCCAAACTGTGGATATTTCCGTCAACCTGACTAGCCCTGTTTCGCAAGGAACGTATCGAGGGGATTGGATGCTGCGTAATGCCGCCGGGGTTTTATTTGGGGTTGGCGCTCAAGCCAAGACCTCGGTTTATGTTCAAATCAAGGTCAACGCCAATATGACCGGTATTTACGATTTTGTTGCCAACTATTGTGCCGCTGATTGGCGCAGCGCCGCCGGAGACCTGGGCTGCCCTGGCAATGTGGGCGGTAAAAAGGGCTATGTGGCCCGATTGGATCGTCCCAAATTGGAAACCGGCCTCAGCGATACGCGCCCTGGCTTGCTGACAGTCCCACAAAACCAGAACAATGGCTACTTAAGCGGTTACTACCCGGCTTTTGAAGTGAAAACTGGTGACCATTTTCGCGCTACTCTTGGTTGCGAGTATGGCGCGAACGCTTGCAATGTGCTCTTCAAGTTGGAGTATAAAATTGGCAAAGACCCGGTGAAAACCTTGTGGCAGTTTGTCGAAGCCTATGAAGGCCAGGTTTACAATATGGACGTTGATTTGAGCCCCTTGAGCGGCAAAACAGTCCAGTTTATTTTGACAGCTCACGCCAATGGCGCCGCTGCTGCCGACCGCCCGCTGTGGGTTGCTGCGCGTATTGAGCGCGCTTCCAGCCTGGTGACAGCCACTTTTACCCCCAGCCTCACCAGCTCGGCAACTTTTACATCCACTCCAACTTCCACCGCTTTGCCGCCCACGATCACGCCAACCGCTTCGCCAACGTTTACTTCATCTCCGACGGTCACGGCTTCGCCAACCAGCACATTTACACTGACGCCTGAGCCAACATTTACCGAAACACCCACCCCCACGCCGTAAATGATCTAAAAACGGACTGCCTGAAAAGGCAGTCCGTTTTTAGATGTTTGGCTGTTTTGCTAAAAAATCCCGCGTAAGACCAGTAAAAAACCAATAATCGCCAGGGGCAGGCCGACAATCGCTCCGATAATCGTCAGACTCACCAAAACGCCCACCAGCATAAAGACCAATCCAATCACAATTGCTACAAAGCGGCCAGTCATTTCTAAAATAGTTGTTAGAAAGGCCCAAATGGCCCAAAACGGCCACAAAAACCAGGGAACAGGATGTTGCGTTTTTTCTGTCATTTTTTTCTCTCCGAATGGATGGATCTACGTCGGAAACCAGGTTTGGTTTTATTTCTAGGGGCAAGTGCGTGAAAATTGGACTTTGTTGGCGAAAACTTCGCTGCGCCCAATGATTTCGGACTGAGTATTGGTGAGCACAAATTGATATTGTAGCCAGGCTTCATTAAATTCTTTGTATGAGGCGACGTTCACGGCCTTAAGCCGGTAACTATAGCGCCCGCCGCCTTGCGCGTTCATTGCCAGACCCTCGTTCCAGCCAGTTTGTTTGTCTTTTTTAAGGTTGCGCAGCCGCACAAACACGACTACGCTGAACACTTTTTCGGGTTGAGCCACGCTCACTTCAAAGGTGATTTCTTTGGGCGCACATGCGCCGCCATAGTAGATATGTTCGGCGCTGAGAAGTATTTTGGAAAATGGATTGGTTGCCAGGGTGCTGGTGGCCGCGCCAATCAACGGCGTAGGCGCGACTGTTTCAACCGTAGCCAGGCTGAGGGGGCTGGGGTTGGTTGCGGGGGCGTTGGTTGCAGCGCGGGAGGTTGGAAAAATCAACGGGATGGAGGTGGGGCGCGGGGCTAATCTGGGGATGGAGCAGGCCAGTATGGCAAAAACAAGCGGCAGGAAAAACCTTTTTTTCATACAGTCTCCTTTTGGGCCTGATGATAGCATTTTGGGTAATTTGGAGCAACGGTTTGCGTGTTTTTTCGGCCAGCAGGTATAATGCC
Source organism: Anaerolinea sp. (assembly GCA_020719725.1). Taxonomy (GTDB): domain Bacteria; phylum Chloroflexota; class Anaerolineae; order Anaerolineales; family Villigracilaceae; genus UBA8950. The sequence goes on from DYPU01000001.1 coordinate 51,612, forward strand.
GCCATGATTGATACCGACCTGACCCCCATAAAAGAAAATTCGCCTTTTGCTGTGCTTGCCAGAATGCGGCGTTTTGTCTGGCTGGCTTTTTTTGTCTTGTTTGCTTTTGGGACGGGCCTGGGAACCGGCTGGCTCATTTGGGGCCGCGCTGCGCCCCAAATGGCTGCCGTACCCACTGCCGAGACTCAAATTCAGATTCCCGAAGAGCTGACCCGTTATGAGGTGCCGCTGGATGACGACCCGGTGCTTGGCCCCGCCGATGCGCCGATTACCCTGGTGGCGTTTAGCGATTATCAATGCTCGTATTGTAAAAAATGGCACGAAAATGTTTTTAAGCAATTAATGGCTGAATATGAAGGTCAGATCCGCTTTATTTACCGCGATTTCCCGCTAAACCAGGTTCATCCGCAAGCCGCACCGGCTGCCCAAGCAGCTAATTGCGCCAACGAGCAAGGCGCTTTTTGGGAATATCATGATGCGCTTTTTAGTTATGCGTATGAAATGAATACGCAGGGCTTCGAGCAATATGCCCGTGACCTGAAATTGGATGTGGCGGCGTTTTTAACTTGTTTCAACTCTGGCAAATATGCCACTGAAGTGGATGCCGATTTGCAGTTTGCGGCCGGTTTTGGTGTTTCTTCCACCCCTACTTTTTTCTTAAACGGCATTCCGATTGTAGGCGCTCAGGCCTATACTGTTTTTAAGCAAATCATAGACCTGGAACTGGCCGGGAAATTACCAAAATAAGGCAAGCCATGAAAAAATTTGTTGCTGTCGCCGGGAATATTGGCGTGGGAAAATCTACTCTGGTTAATGGGCTGTGCGCGCGCCTGGGCTGGCAGCCGTTTTACGAGCCGGTTGCTGAAAATCCCTACCTGGCAGATTTTTACGCAGATATGGCCTCCTGGGCCTTTCACTCACAGATTTTCTTTCTGACGCATCGTTTGCGCTCACACCATGCAATTTCATCTCATCCAACCTCGGTTATTCAAGACCGCAGTGTCTACGAAGATTCTGAAATTTTTGCCCAAAACCTGTATTTACAGAGATATATAACTCCGCGTGACTACCAGACCTATCGCGAACTGTATCAGACGGCGATGGATTTCCTGCCACCGCCCGACCTGGTGATTTACTTGCGCGCCTCCGTGCCGACTCTACTCCAGCGCATTGCCCGGCGCGGACGCGACTATGAACTTACAATCAGCGCCGACTACCTCGAAAGCCTGAACGGCCTATACGAGAACTGGATTTCCAACTTTACCCTTTGCCCGGTACTAACCGTCCCGGCAGATGACCTGGATTATGTGGCCCATGCCGGACATTTGAACCTGATCGTCCGCAAGGTGGACGAAAAGCTGACCGGGCGTGAAGAAGTGGTCTTTGATCCCGAAGAAGTTGCCCGCGCCGCCGAAGATTAGAAAAGGCCCTAAGGATGTACCATCCTTAGGGCCTTTTCTTTTAGCGGAATGGGGGGTTAGACCCAGCCGCGCAACTGCATGGCCTTGACCACGCGGTCGATGGCAACCATGTAGGCCGCTTCGCGCATGTAGACTTTCTGCTTAAGCGACATACCCAAAACGCCATGGAAAGCCTGCGTCATTTTAGTGTCGAGCTTTTGCAGAACTTCATCTTTTGTCCAGTAGAAGTTCATATCATTTTGAACCGATTCAAAGTAAGAAGTTGTCACACCGCCAGCATTGCACAAAAAGTCGGGAATATCGAAAATGCCGTTGGCTTTAAAGAATTCGTCGGCCTCGGGGGTACAAGGGCCATTGGCCCCTTCTGCCACAATTTTGACGTTCTTTGACATCTTTTGCACCGTTTCGCCATTGACATGGCCTTCAATGGCTGCTGGAATGAGCACGTTGCAGTCTTTCTCTATCCATTTTTCGCCGTCTTCGCGGATATAACCGGCGGCTTCGGCCTTGGTCTTGTCAATTGTGCCATACTGATCCACAATCGTCAGCAAAAAGCGCGGATCAACCCCGTCTTTGTGGCTATAAGTGTACGAAGTCTTATCGTTACGATCCCAGCAAGAGACACAAGCCACTTTGCCGCCCAGCATTTCCACAAAACCAATCGCGGCGTATTGGCTAACATTTCCAAACCCTTCAATCGCTGCCACCGATTTCTTGGGGTCAATGCCCAAGTGTTTCATCGCTTCGCGCACGGTATAGATGACGCCATAACCGGTCGCTTCGGTGCGGCCCTCAGAGCCGCCGCCGCCCAGCGGTTTACCGGTAAAGACACCCGGAGTGTATTCACCGTTCAGCCTGGAATATTCATCCATCATCCAGCCCATCATCTGCGGGGTAGTACCAACATCCGGGGCCGGAACATCCTGGCGTGGGCCAATATTCTTCCACATATTCTGCACCCAGCCGCGGCACAGGCGTTCTTTTTCGGTTGTCGAAAGCGTGGACGGGTCTACAATGATGCCACCCTTGCCGCCGCCCAATGGAATATCGGCTACAGCGCATTTCCATGTCATCCAGGTTGCCAGGGCGCGGACTGTATCGAAAGTTTCAGACGGGTGAAAGCGAATACCGCCTTTGTTCGGGCCGCGCGCGTCGTTATGTTGGACGCGGAAACCCTGGAAGACACGCAAGGACCCATCATCCATGCGCACCGGAATGCGGAAGGAAAACTCACGCATCGGCCAGCGCAGGACTTCCGCAATTTGCGGGTCCAGATTCAACAGTTTGGAAACACCATCAAACTGCTTCTGCGCCATTTCAAAGGCATTGATTTGACCAGACATATTTCATCTCCTATAACGGGTAGTGAATATGATGATAAAAAAATATAAGCGGGCTACCGGATCGGAAGCCCGCTTAATTGACGAGGAATGTGATAGATACAAATCATGTGATTAATCACCTTTGCTCATGCCCCTTAAGGTTACATGAGATTGAAGGCCGAGTCAATATGAGACTCGTCACTTGTTTGGCTGTGATTTGTCAGACAAAAACAATTATCCCAATTCCTTCATCAGCCGCTCCCGCACCACCTGCGGATTGGCCTTTCCGCCCGCCTTGCGCATCACCTGCCCGAACAGGAAGTTTGCGACCGTCAACTTCCCGGCCCGGTAACTGTCCACCTCGCCAGGGTTTTCGGCCAGGGTCTCGGTCACCAGCTGCGCAATCAGGTCGCCGTCTGAAACCTGGGTCAGGCCCTTGGCCGCCACAATCTCGGCCGCTTTTTGTCCGCTCGCGAACATCTCGACCAGCACCGTTTTGGCGGTTGCCTGGTTGATTTCGCCATCGGCAACCATTTTTAACAAAGCCGCCAAGTCTTGGGGATCGACTTTTGGCGAGGCGAATCCCGTTCCCGAAGCGTTGACCAGCGAAAGAAGTTCCCCCGTTATCCAGGCAAAAGCGGAGCGCACCGCAACCGGGCCGGATTCGGTTACCCGCTCAAAATACTCACCCAGGGCAGCCTCCTCCGCCAGGAAAGCGGATTCAGAAAAGCTCAGGCCGAAATCGCGCTGGTAGCGGTTGGCCCGCGCAATTGGCAGTTCCGGCAAAGCGGCCCTGACCCGCTCGACCCAGTCCGCGCTGACGCGCAACGGAGGCAGGTCCGGCTCGGGAAAGTAGCGGTAATCGTGGGCATCTTCCTTCGAACGCTGGCTGTACGTGGCCTGGGCCGCCTCATCCCAGCCGACAGTTTCCTGGGCCACCTGTCCGCCGCTGGTGAGCACCTGCTCGTGGCGTTGAATCTCATAGGCCACACCCCGTTCCAGGGCGCGGAACGAGTTCAGGTTCTTGATTTCGACTTTGGTGCCAAATGCTTCCTGTCCAATGGGCCGGATCGAGATATTCGGTTCGATGCGCATGACGCCCTTCTCCATATCGCCGGAGTTAACGCCCAGCGCCCGCACCAGCGCCCGCAGCGCCATTGCATAAACGCGCACTTCCTCGGCCGAGCGAAAATCAGGCTCGGTGACAATTTCCAGCAGCGGTACCCCAGCCCGGTTCAAATCGACCAGGCTGTAGGGTTGAGCGGCCCCTTCAGGTTCGACATGGGTCAACTTACCGGTATCTTCCTCCAAATGCACCCGCCGAATTCGGATCACCTTTTCGCCGAGCGAGGTTTGCAGGGTGATTTTGCCATATTCGGCCAGCGGCTGCTCGTATTGTGAAATCTGGTAGCCTTTGGGAATATCGGGGTAGAAGTAATTTTTGCGCGCAAAAATGCTGATTGGGTTGACCGCGCATTCCAGGGCCAGCGCCACCCGCAAGGCATATTCGACGGCTTTCTCATTAACCACCGGCAGCGTTCCGGGATGTCCAGCGCAGATCGGGCAAACAGCGGTATTGGGTGGCGCGGAAACGGAATCGACGACCGGGCAGGCGCAAAACATTTTCGATTGCGTTTGCATTTCGATGTGGACTTCAAGGCCAATCACAGGTTCGTAGTTCATAAAATAATTCCCGTAGGGCCGCCGGTTGGATTGCCCCTACTCAATTTATTTAAATTTTGGCGTCCGCTTTTCGATAAAGGCGGTTACGCCTTCTTTATGTTCCTGGGTTTTTCCGGCAATTTCTTGAATTTGACCTTCATATTCCAAAACTTGCTCCAGATTGGGTAAAACGGCCTTGTTATAAAGCCGCTTACTTAACCCATAGGCGCTTACCGGCCCTTTGGATAGTTCTGCCGCGAAGGCGGTTGTCTCTTTGTGCAGGTCTTCCAAAAGGTAAACCCGGTTGACCAATCCCCATTCGAGTGCTTTTTCAGCGCCGATGGGCTGATTACTAAAGGTAAATTCCAATGCGCGCCCCAGGCCAATCAGCGTTGGTAGGAGTAGCGAAACCCCCGAATCGGGGGCCAGCCCAATCCCATTGAACCCGACCACGAAACGGGCCGTATCAGCCGCGAAGCGCAGGTCACAGGCCAGGGCAATTCCTAGCGAGGCTCCGGCGCATGGGCCGTTGATGGCCGCGATGACGGGTTTCTCGATCTGGCGGATTTGCAGGACCAGCGGGTTATAGGTTTGGCGCAAATGCTCAAGGTACGAGAGTGTTTCTCCACCCGCCAGGATTTCTTCAATAGCTTGTCCGGCCCCAAAGACGCGGTCTGCGCCAGTTAATAAGATGACCCTGGTTTGGGAATCTTTGGCGGCCTGCTTGAAAGCGGTTTGCAGTTCGGCGATCAGCGCCAGGTTGAAAGCATTTGCTTTTGGGCGGTCAATTGTTAGAGTCAAGATGCTGTTTGTCAGGTCTGAACGTACTAGGGCCATGTGCGCCTCGTTGTTGTCGAGATTTGAAATTCGGGATTCGCGCCTGAGTTAAGACACGAATCCCGAACAAGGTGGCGGAATCACTGGATGTTATTCCAGAACGTCCAGATCGTCATCGTCCGAATCGTCGGCGTCAATTTCGAGCTGCACATCATCGCGTTCGATGTGCAGCCAGAGCAAGAGTACTTGTCCGTCATCGGTTTCAACGGAGCGGGCCGCCAGAATGGGAACGTATTCTTCCAGCCCAACCTCGTTGCGGTAGTGCAGGTTGATGTTTTCTCTTTTATTCCAGCGTCGGTAACAGCGTTCCACCAGCGCCGGGCCGTTAAAGGTACGTAGGCGGGTTAGGGCTGCAAATGAAAAAATATTGGTTTCGTTGAGTCCAAGCGCCCAGCCATCTTGCACCGGTTCAAAAAGTGGGGTGGGGCCTTCGATGATTGTGATTCTATCTTCCATAGTAGATTTTCCTTCAAGAATGGCGCGATGATACCATAAGTGCGGGCGGTTTTGGATGCGCTATTGGCTCAATGGACAGGATTCTGGCGGTGGGTGGTGGGGATGCGGCTTAAAATCGAGATGAAGATGGTCATCAATATCGCATTGATTATCTATAATTAATGCTTTGTGAAAATTAACACTGATATTATCTTATGTTATACTTTGGGGGTTCTATCCCCTAAAAAAAATCCTTTTGGAGTTGCCTATGTTGCTCGAATATGCCGCGATTGCAACCATGATTTTTGTCACCACGCTGGTTGCGGTGATTGCGATTGTGCTGGGTTCGTTGTTTGGCCCGAAGCGCCCCTCTGCCAAGAAGATGATGCCGTACGAATCGGGTATGAACCCGATTGGGCCAGGTACGCGCCGGATTCCGGTGCGGTTTTACCTGATTGCGGTTCTCTTTATTCTGTTTGATATTGAAGTAGTGTTTTTTATCCCCTGGGCTTTGATTTTTAATGATTTTGTTAAACAAGGCGATGGGGTTTTTGTTTTTGTTGAAATGGTCACGTTTATTAGCATTTTACTGGTCGGTTACATCTACGCCTGGAAGAAGGGAGCGTTGGAATGGGAATAGAGCAGAAACTTGGCAATATGGGTGTGGTAACGGCTCGCCTGGAAGATGTGGTGAACTGGAGCCGCACCAATGCAATGTGGCCGATGCTGTTTGGTTTGGCCTGTTGCGCCATTGAGATGATGTCGGCCCAGTCAGCTAATCATGACATGAGTCGCTTTGGGATGGAGTTGATGCGTCCCAGCCCGCGCCAGAGTGACCTGATGATTGTGGCCGGGCGCGTTAGCCGTAAAATGGCCCCCGTCTTGCGGCGTTTGTACGACCAGATGCCCGACCCAAAGTGGGTGGTGGCGATGGGCGATTGCGCTTCTTGCGGGGGTGTTTTTAATAACTATGCGGTTGTGCAAGGCGTGGATGAGGTGGTTCCGGTGGATGTGTATGTTGCGGGATGTCCGCCGCGCCCCGAAGCGTTGATTCATGGGATTGTGACGTTGCACGAAAAGGTGCGTAAAGAGAAATTTAAGGATTGGGCCTAACTATGAGCGACACATTAAAAGGCTATCAGGAACGTTTGGCGCAGGCTTTTGATGGGAAAATGAGCGAATTTGCCGGTGAAGTGAGTGTGTTTGTGCCCGCCCAGAAAATTGAAGCGGCAGCGCGCATGATTCATGATGAATTTGGGTTCAAATTCTTATCTTTTGTTAGCGCAGTCGATTATTGGCCCGCAGAAAAACCCCGTTTTCATGCGATTTATCGCTTTACTGCCATCGAACAAAAGCTAACCTTGAATGTGCGCGTGCCTGTACCGGGCATTTCTCCCAGTTTGCCAACCCTTGAGCCGGTGTACCACAATGCTAATTGGCACGAACGCGAAATCTTTGATATGTTTGGCATCAACTTTGAAGGTCATTCGGATATGCGCCGAATTTTGATGCCCGCCGATTGGCAGGGACATCCTCAGCGCAAAGATTATCCTTTGGGCTATGAAGAGCCGCAATACTCCTTTAATTTTGATGAAATCGCTGCGCGCAAGCCGCGCGGCAAGGAGTAGAGGCCATGACACAGATTCAAGAAGTCTCGCTCGACGAAATTCGCCACTTGGTTTCAGATCGAGCCATCAGCGGTGAGACGATGCTGCTCAACATGGGGCCACAGCATCCTTCCACCCATGGCGTTTTGCGTTTATTGCTGGAATTGGACGGCGAAACCGTTGTCAATTGCATTCCCGATATCGGCTTTTTGCACACCGGCATCGAAAAAAATATGGAAGCCAAGACCTACCAAAAGGCCGAGGTGATGACCGATCGTATGGATTACATGAATACGGTTGGCAACAACTTCACCTACAGCCTCGCGGTTGAAAAATTGATCGGACTGGATGTGCCGCCACGCGCCCAAGCCTTGCGCGTCATTTTGGCTGAACTGACCCGCATTCAGTCACATTTGGTCTGGCTGGGTACTTCCGCGCTGGATGTAGCGGCCATGTCGGTTTTCCTTTACTGTTTCCGTGAGCGTGAGGAAGTTCTTCACATCATGGAACTGGTTTCTGGTCAGCGCATGATGACCACCTACATTCGCCCTGGCGGTGTCTGGCGCGATGTACCAGTGGAGTTTGAAAAAGCGGTTCGAGATTTTCTAAAAATAATTCCCCAACGCATTGACGAATACGAGGCGATGCTTACAAAGAATCCGCTTTTTCTTGACCGCACATTAGGAATTGGGCCAATCTCTGCTGAAGACGCTACCAACTGGGGCTTGACCGGCGCAACCTTACGCGCTTCGGGCGTCAACTACGACTTGCGCCGCTTTGCCCCATATTCGGGCTACGAGCAATATGATTTTGATGTGCCGTTGCGTACTGAGGGGGATGTCTACGCCCGGTACATTGTCCGCATGGAAGAGATGCGCCAATCGGTTCGAATCATTCAGCAGGCTTTGGACAAACTACCTTTGGGGCCGGTGCGCTCCAATAATCACAAATTTGTCCCCCCGCCGCGTTCTGAGATCGGCACCAGCATGGAAGCGCTGATTCACCACTTCAAGCTATGGACCGAAGGTTTTAGCGCGCCGCAAGGCTCTGTTTATGTGGCGACAGAATCACCGCGCGGTGAGTTGGGCTGCTACCTGGAAAGCGACGGCGGCCCCAAACCCTACCGTGTTCACTTTCGCACCCCGTCTTTTGACAATTTGCAAGTTTTGCCGTTTTTGTCCAAGGGTTTTCTGGTAGCCGATCTGGTTGCCATCGTTGGCTCAGTGGACATTGTTTTGGGAGATATTGACCGATGAGTAGCGTTGACAACATCCCGAATCTTTTACGGGACAAATATCCCGAAGAAGTACAGGCCATTTTCGCCAAATATCCCATCAAACGCTCGGCGGTAATGCCCCTGCTCTACCTGGCCCAGCGCGAAGCAGGGTACATCACCAAAGAAAGCATGGCTGAAATTGCCACCCTGCTGGAACTTGATACGACTGAAGTAGCCGCTATTGTCGGTTTTTACAGCATGTATCACGATGAAAAAGCGGGCAAGTATCGCATTCAGGTTTGCACCGATATTTCCTGTGCTTTGCGCGGCGCAGATAAGTTTTTGGAGCATCTTTGCCAGAATATCGGCATCAAAGTAGGCGAGACCACGCCCGATGGCTTGGTGACGATTGAAGAAGTCAAATGCCTGGCCGGGTGTGATAAAGCCCCCATGTTCCAATTACAGGATGGCGATCAAGTCTCTTACCATGAGAATATGACCGTTGATAAAACAATGGAATTGGTTGAAGCGCTTAAAAAGGCTAATTTGGAGGTGAAAGAATGACCCACATTCTCTTTCGCCATCGAGACATTCCAGACATCAAGAATATCGCAGTCTACCAACAACACGCAGGTTTTGCAGCGCTCAAAAAAGCCGTGACCAGCCTTCAGCCCAAACAGATTGTAGACGAGGTGAAAGCCTCCGGCCTGCGTGGGCGGGGTGGCGCGGGCTTCCCGACCGGCGTCAAATGGTCGTTCTTGCCAGATACCATCTGGCCGCACTATGTCGTCTGCAATGCCGATGAATCGGAGCCGGGGACCTTCAAAGACCGCGAAATCATGGAAAGCAATCCTTACCAGTTCTTGGAAGGCGTTGCGATTGCCTGTTTTGCTGTCGGTGCCAGCGAAGGCTATATTTACTTGCGCGGTGAGTTTTACCCAATTGCCAGGCATCTCGATGCATGTATTGCTGAAATGGAAAAAGCCGGCTATCTCGGTGACAATTTGTTTGGCACACAGGTCTCCATCCGCATCAAGACTCATCTTGGCGCGGGCGCGTACATTTGCGGCGAAGAAACCGCCCTGCTCGAATCAATCGAAGGCAAACGCGGACAGCCGCGTTTACGCCCGCCTTTCCCCGCGGTAGTAGGTTTGTATGGCAAGCCTACGGTGATCAATAATGTTGAAACGCTTTCCAACCTGCCCTACATTGTCGAACACGGCGCGGCTGGCTACCGCCAGTTTGGTAGCGAGAAAAGCCCCGGAACTAAGATTTTCTCTCTAAGCGGTAATGTCAACAAGCCCGGCAATTACGAACTGCCTCTGGGAACCACCTTCCGTGAGTTGATTTTCACCCACGGCGGCGGCATCTCAGACGGTCATAGCCTGCGCGCCATCATGCCCGCCGGGGCCTCCTCATCCATCATCCGGGTAGACGAAGAAACCTTCGACAAGGTCATGGATACCCCGATGGACTACGAAAACGTCCAAAACGTCGGCTCTTTGCTTGGCTCAGCCTCAGTCATCGTCATCGACGATACTCACACCATGGACTGGGTTATCAACAAGACGATTGAATTCTTCAAGCACGAATCTTGTGGCAAATGCACCCCCTGCCGCGATGGTAACTACTGGATGTTACAACTTACCGAGCGCATTCATGCCGGTCATGCCAGCGCGGGCGATGTCAAATTGCTCGACAGTGTTGCCGCTCAAATGTACGGCAAATGCCTGTGTGCCCTCGGCGACTTTTCGACGATGGCGGTTCGCACAGCCATTGAACGCTTCCCTGAAGATTTTGAAAAAAAGGTAAAAGCGTAATTTTGGAGCGCGGAAGTTCTACTTTCGCAACCCAAATTTCTTGCGGAGCAATTATGGCAAAACTCATCAATCTACACATTAATGGAACCCCCGTCACCGTTTCCGAAGGCACGCTCGTGGTGGATGCTGCCAAAAAAGTTGGCATAGACATCCCGGTCTTTTGCTACCACCCCAAAATGGAGCCGGTTGGCATGTGTCGCCAATGTCTCGTCGAAATTGGCCGCCCCATGATCGACCGCGCCAGCGGCCAGCCCGTACTCAATGAAGACGGCACACCCAAGCTGCAATTTGGCCCCAAGCTCGAAACCTCCTGCACCACCCCGGTGGCCGAAGGCATGGCCGTACTAACAGAAACCGCCAAAGCCCAGGCTGGGCAAAAAGAAATCATCGAACTCCTGCTCACCTCCCACCCCCTCGATTGCCCCGTCTGTGACAAAGGCGGCGAATGCCCCCTGCAAAACCTGACAATGGAACACGGCGTATCTGAAAGCCGCTTCACCTTTGCCGAAAAACATCATGGCGAAAAGCATGTCCCGCTCGGTGATCTGATACTCCTCGACCGCGAACGTTGCATCCAATGCGCGCGCTGCATCCGCTTTCAGGACAAAATCGCCGGAGAACCAGTCCTCAGTTTCTACCAGCGTGGGCGCAACACCGACATCGTCAGCTACTCCGACCCCGGCTTCGACTCCGTCTTCTCTGGCAACACCTCCGACATTTGCCCGGTTGGCGCTCTCACCACCGTCGAATTTCGCTTTGGCGCGCGCGCCTGGGAACTGAAACAGGCCGCTTCAATCTGCTCTCAATGCCCGGTTGGCTGTAACGTCACCTTCAACGTGCGCCGCGAAGCCAGTACCGGCGGCGGATACGTCATCAAACGCGCCATGCCGCGCCAAAATGAGCAAGTCAATGAAATTTGGATGTGCGACAAGGGCCGCTTCGCTGGCTACCAGTACACCGAATCCGCATCCAGGCTGAAACTGGACCCCGCCGAACTCGATTCCACCTTGCGCCTGGCCGCCGCCAAACTGGCAGTAGCCCAGGCTGAAACCGTCATCCTGGCTGGCGGACGCCTTGCCAACGAAGATTTCTTCACCCTCAAACAATTAGCCGCCGCTTTGGGCGCCAAAACCTACCTCTACTCTAATATGGGCGGCGGCGAACAGACCACTACCTACGGTTTGAGCGCTGGCTCCAACCTGGGCCATTTAGGCAAAGGTGACACCGTTTTGGTGGTTGCTGCCGATCTTTACAATGAAGCCCCCCTCTGGCACTTGCGCCTAAAAGCTGCCGCCGAGCGTGGCGCGACGGTTATTGTGGCCGCAGCCCGCGCCACCAAACTGGATGAGTTCTCGCAATTCGTCATTCGCTATGCCTATGGCGACGAAGTTGAAACAGTCAAAACCCTGGCAGACAAAGAAAAAATTGGCGACGCAATCAAAAATTCCAAGAACCTAGTCATTTTTTACGGCTCGGATGGCTTGGGGTTAGCAGGAACAGCCGCTTTAGCGGAGACTTGCGCCAACCTGTTTGCCAGTGTTGCGGTGGATGGCAGAACAGCAACCCCAAATAATGGGCTGGTTGGCGTTTGGTCAACCCCCAATAGGCAGGGCGCGCTGGAAATGGGTTTTGCGCCTTGTACCAATCTGGCGGCTGAAATTGCGGGTAAAACGGTCTATGTGGTGGCTGCCGACCCGGCGGGGGATGACCCGGCCTTGGCTGAAGCGCTAAAAACGGCCAAAACTGTCATCGCGCAGGATATTTTAGAGACCACAACAACCCGGTTGGCTGAGTTTACGCTCCCGGCGGCGGCTTATACCGAGCGCGAGGGCACTTACACCAACGCCGAACGCCGCGTTCAGCGGTTTTACCCGGCAGTTCCGGCTCACCCTGGCACCAAGCCCGATTTTGCTCTAACAGCGGCGCTTGCCAAGGGCTGTGGCCTTGAACTCGAAGGGCGTTCTCCGTTGCTGGTGATGAACAAACTGGCGCTAAGCGAATCTGCTTTTCGTGGAATTTCGTATGCCAGCCTGTCGGAAATGGTTGAACAGTGGCCGATCATCGGGCGCGGCGATTTGTATTATGGCGGGACAAGCTACGAAAATAAATTGGGCCTGGGCCAGGTGCTGGAATCAAAACTCTCCAGCGGTTTGGCGCAAAGTCAGCCCACGATCCATGCTGGGCTGCGAATGAGAGAAGATGAACTGCTGGCTGTGCCTGTCACGAAACTGTACGACAACGGGATCACCCTGACCCCGGCGAAGTTGTTGCAGGCGCATATTCAACGCTTTAATGGGCTGATTTTGAATCCGGCCACAGCCTTGAAACTGGGTCTGGAAAACGGCGCACAGGCCACGGTGAGTCTGAATGGGGTGACGTATCCGGCCAAAGTGTTGGTGGACGCTTCCATCTCCACCGGAGTCGTGCTCATCCCGCGCAGTATGGGCATCCCGCTTTTGGAACCAACGGCTGTGACGATTTTGGCGCAGGAGGCGTAAATGGATTGGTGGCTTATTCTTGAGTGGTTGATTAAGAGTATTGTGCTGGTGTTGGTGTTATTAACTGGCTTTGCCTACCTGACGCTTTTTGAGCGACGTGTGTTGGCTTTTATGCAGGCGCGCATTGGGCCAAACCGGGCTGGGCCGCAAGGGATTTTACAGCCGATTGCCGACGCGGTGAAGTTGATTTTTAAAGAAGAATTGACACCTGGACAGGTAGTTAAGGCTATTTTTGTACTGGCTCCGATTGTGACGGTGGTTCCGGCTGTAGTGATTGCGGCTGTAATTCCGTGGGGGCCGACGGTGGAAATGTTTGGCCGCACGATTAATCTTTCGATTGCGGACATTGATCTGGGAATTTTGTATATTGCTGCGACGGCTTCCATTGCGGTGTATGGGATTGTGCTGGCCGGTTGGTCTTCCAATAACAAATATGCCATGTTGGGCGGGTTGCGCTCTTCAGCCCAGGTCATTTCGTATGAATTGACCCTGGCGCTGTGTTTTGTGTTGGTGACGCTGTTGACGGGTTCAATGCGGGCGATGGATATTGTTGAAGCGCAGCGCACGATGTGGTTCTTTTTTATTCAGCCAGTGGGCGGCCTGATTTTTCTGGTGGCAACTCTGGCTGAGGTGAACCGTGCGCCGTTTGATATGCCCGAAGCCGAGCAAGAATTGACGGCTGGCTATCACTCGGAATATGCCGGGATGAAGTTCGCACTCTTCTTTATGGCAGAATACATCAAGATGATTGCGATTTCGGCGATTGCAGCCATGTTGTTCTTTGGCGGCTACCGCGAGTTTCCGTTTTTACAGAATACCTGGTTTAGCGTGGACCAAAACTGGTGGCTTGGGCCGTTGTATATGTTTGCCAAGGTTTTGGTGTTATTGTTCTTTATGGTCTGGATTCGCGCGACCTTGCCGCGAATGCGCTACGACCGCCTGATGGCTTTTGGTTGGAAGGTGATGCTGCCGCTTTCGCTTGCTCTGGTCTTTATTTCTGCCCTGGGCATTATGCTCCAGATGCTTTGGATCATTCCGATTTTATCCATCGCTGTCGGGTTGGTTTTTGTAGGGTTTATCAACCGCTCGCTGACGATGAAGAGGAGGTAAGCAGATGATTGTTGAACTTGCGCGTGGCCTATGGACGACATTTCGCGCTCTGTTTTTCGAGAAAAAGGTCACGGTTCAGTACCCTGAAGAAAAACGCCCGGTTTCGGCTCGTTTTCGTGGACGGCATGTCTTAAATCGTTACGAAAATGGCCTGGAAAAATGTATTGGTTGCTCTTTGTGCGCGGCGGCTTGTCCGGCAGATGCAATTTTCGTTGAATCGGCTGAAAATAGCGACGAAAAGCGCTTTTCGCCCGGTGAGCGCTACGCCAGCACCTACGAGATCAACATGCTGCGTTGCATCTATTGTGGTTTTTGCGAAGATGCCTGTCCGACCGAAGCCATTACGCTGGGTGATAACTACGAGCTTTCTTTTTATGACCGGCGCGATGCGATTTATAACAAGGATATGCTGATTGTTCCTGTTCCGCAGGGCGGACAACTCCCCCCGCTGGTGACGGAACCCGGCACATTTACGCGCTCGGTGCCTGCCATGAAAGACCCGGTGGATTAAAGGATGCCTATGACTCTTGAATTGGTTCTCTTCTTCATCCTGGCAGTGATTGCTGTGACAACAGCGGTTGGCCTGTTGACCAGCCGCAGCACCATTTATGCGGCCCTGCACCTGGTAACAAACTTTGTGACGGTTGCCATTTTTTACCTGCTGCTTGATGCGCCTTTTATCGCGCTCGCGCAGGTTACGGTTTATGCCGGTGCGATTATGGTGCTATTTTTGTTTGTGATTATGTTGCTCGGTATTGAAAACATTGCCGGGGAACTGGAATGGAAAGGCCTCATCTGGCCGGTAGTGATGGCTGTTATTTTGCTTGCAGAAGGAATTTTTCTGGTTGTTCAACGGATTGGCAAAAACATTTATGTCGAATCCGCTGGAACCGAGCTTTCCAACGCATCCACGATGGCAAAATACCTTTTCACAGATTACCTACTGCCCTTTGAAATCACCTCCATTCTTTTGCTTGTGGCAATGGTTGGCGCAATCGTTTTGAGCAAACATGAAAAGCCAGCCAAGCGAGGTCTTGAGAAAACGCGATGATTCCTGTTACCTATTACATTATCTTTTCGGCAGTACTATTTTCGCTTGGCACGCTGGGGGTGCTCATTCGGCGCAATTCATTGGTCATTTTCATGTCCATTGAGTTGATGCTCAACGCCGCCAACCTGTCTTTTGTCGCATTTTCCCGCATTCACGAATCGTTCAGCGGGCAAATCTTCGTTTTTTTCATCATGGCCGTGGCCGCGGCTGAAGTCGCGGTTGGATTGGCCCTGATCGTGACCATCTACCGCTCACGCCACACGATTGACATCGATGGCATGAGCAGCCTGAAGGGATAGCGCCATGCTTTTTAGTGAAACTACTTCTTCCGGGCAATTTTTTGGCCTTGTCCCCTGGATTGTCTTCGCGCCAATCATCGGGTTACTCATTAACATTTTTGCGCCCTACCTCGTGCGCTGGCTCAATCAAACATTCAAAACAGAGCTCGTCTGGAGTGAAACCGCTACAGGTCTTGTTGCCAGCCTGGCCGCAGGCGCAACCTTTGTCATTGCCACTTTACAACTGATTTCGCTGGGGCAACACCACGAAGGCGCAATTATCCCCGTAGCCGAGTGGATTCACGTTGGCCCCCTGGCGTTGGATTGGAATTTCCGCGTTGATAGCCTTTCGACGACCATGATGTTGGTCGTTTCTGGCGTCGGCACACTCATTCACATCTACGCCATCGGTTATATGCACGAAGATGTCCGCTTCAAGAACGACGTGGGCCGTTACAACCGCTTCTTCGTCTTCCTCAATCTGTTTATTGCCGCTATGATGATTTTGGTCAGCGGCGACTCGTATCTGATGCTCTTTGTCGGCTGGGAAGGGGTGGGGCTGGCCTCCTTCTTGCTGATCGGTTTCTGGTACGACATGGACACTTTGGGTCGTCCGTCCTGGGCCAATTCCAATGCCGCCAAAAAAGCCTTCATCACCAACCGCGTTGGCGATTTTGGCTTCCTGATTGCTGGATTTTTGATATTCTCCTATATGGGCAGTTTTCAATTTGACACGGTCTTTGCCGCCGCGCCCGAACTGGCCCACGCTCACCCAGAAATCTTACTGCTCATCACCGTCTTCATGCTAATAGGTGTTGCTGGTAAATCGGCCCAAATCCCGCTTTACGTCTGGCTGC
This sequence comes from Anaerolinea sp., assembly GCA_020719725.1. Taxonomy (GTDB): domain Bacteria; phylum Chloroflexota; class Anaerolineae; order Anaerolineales; family Villigracilaceae; genus UBA8950. The sequence continues at coordinate 67,726 of DYPU01000001.1, forward strand.
CAGACGCAATGGCAGGCCCCACCCCAGTCTCAGCCCTGATCCACGCCGCCACGATGGTCACAGCCGGTGTCTACCTCGTCACCCGCTCTGCGCCCATCTTTAGCCTCAGCCATGACGCTCAATACATCGTCGCCACTGTCGGCGCAGTCACAGCTCTGTTCGCCGCCACCATCGCGGTCGGCCAATATGACATCAAAAAGGTGCTGGCCTACTCCACAATCAGCCAATTGGGCTTTATGGTGGCGGCGGTTGGTATGGGCGCGTATGTAGCCGGGATGTTCCACCTTGTGACCCACGCCTTTTTTAAAGCATTACTCTTCCTTTCGGCAGGTTCCGTTATTTTAGGACTGGAACGCGGCCACCATCACCTTGCCCATGGACATCACGCTGACCATGCCGAAGTATTCGACCCCGGCGACATGCGCAACATGGGCGGCCTGCGCAAGCAAATGCCCGTCACCTTTTGGGTCTATATGATCGGAACCCTGGCCCTGGCCGGAATCTTCCCCTTTGCCGGATTCTGGTCAAAAGACGAAATCTTGCTCGATGCCAGTCGGCACTTCCCCCACGTTTATTGGATTTTGACAGCCGCCGCTTTTCTGACCGCTTTTTACATGGGCCGCCAGGTTTGGATGGTCTTCTTTGGCGAAGCCCGCCATGAAGCCGCGGCCCACGCCCAAGAATCCCCGCTAATTGTCACCATCCCCCTCATGATTTTAGCGGCCCTTTCGGCATTGGGCGGTTTCATGAACCTGCCTTTTGCCGGATTTCACAACTTTGCCCATTGGCTGGAGCATACCCTGGGCGAAATTGAAGTTTTAGGGCTCGATTTTGCAGTTGCTGGAATTTCCACCTTGCTGGCACTGGTAGCCAGCGCCTTTTCCTGGTTCCTTTACCTGCGCAAGCCGCTCACATCAGGTCAGCCCGACCCACTAAAAAAACCACTAGGACTGCTCTTTGTGGGGATGGAAAACAAATGGTTCATTGATGAAGCCTATCAACATTTTATTCTCAACGCCTACGCCAACTTATCTAAATTCCTGGCTCAAACAATTGACTGGGACTTCTGGCACGAGTGGTTCCACAACTCAGTCATCGCCAAAAATTTCGTCGGCCTAACCCGTTTTCTGGCCGACCCGGTGGATTTGGGAGTGGTTGATAACCTCTCCAAAGTCCTGGCAGACTGGGTGCAAGAGACATCCCAAACCCTGCGCGAAATGCAAACCGGCTATGTGCGCCACTACGCGCTCTCAGTTTTAGTCGGCGTAGTGGCTATTTTGGGATATTTACTGCTTGTTAGCCGATAACCTTTCCTGACTTTCGACCTTTGACTTTTGACTGAGGTATGCACATGAACTTTCTTTTTGAACCCCTTACCATTGTGACCTTCTTTCCTCTCCTGGGCGTCCTGGCTTTGCTCCTGATCAATTCCGAGCAAAAGACGGCCATTCGTTGGACGGCGCTGGTCACGGCCCTGCTGGCCTTTGTCATTTCGCTCTGGGCCTTCTTCTTCAGCGGACAGTACGATGTCGCCGCCCCCGGCCTGCAACTGGTCGCCAAATACGACTGGATCACCGTCGCGGGCTGGAACATTCGCTACTACCTCGCCGCCGATGGCCTCAGCATCCTGCTCGTCCTGTTAACCACCTTCCTGACCCCCATCGCCATCCTTTCCACCTGGACAGCCATTGAAGAGCGCGTCAAAGACTTCATGATTTTTTTCCTGATGCTTGAAATTGGGATGACAGGCGTCTTCCTCTCGCAGGACTTGTTCCTGTTCTACATCTTCTGGGAATTCACCCTGGTTCCGATGTATTTCCTCATTGGTATTTGGGGTGGCCCGCGCCGCATGTACGCCGCCGTCAAGTTCTTCCTTTACACCATGGCTGGCTCCATCCTAATGCTTCTCGCAATTCTGTGGCTTGGCATCAACCTGGATACCTTCGCAGTGCCCGAACTGATCGGAAAAGTCCCCGCCGCGGCCCAAATGCTACTCTTTGTGGCCTTCACCGCCGCCTTTGCGATCAAAGTCCCCATGTGGCCGCTTCACTCCTGGCTGCCAGATGCCCACGTTGAAGCCCCTACAGCCGGATCGGTTATTTTGGCCGGTGTTTTGCTCAAAATGGGCACTTACGGTTTTCTGCGTTTCAACCTGCCACTCTTCCCAGAAGCCTCCATCCAGGCCGCCCCAGTGATCGGAGCACTGGCTGTCATCGGCATCATCTATGGCGCAGCAGTTTCCTACGCCCAAAAAGATGTCAAAAAACTGGTAGCCTACTCATCCGTCAGTCACCTCGGTTTTGTCATGCTAGGCATGTTTGCCATGAACTCACTCGGCATTCAGGGCGCAATCTTGCAGATGATCAATCACGGCCTCAGCACCGGAGCCTTATTCCTCTTGGTTGGCATGATTTACGAACAGACCCACACCCGCGAGCTGGCCGTTTACGGCGGACTTTGGAAGATTATGCCGGTCTACGGCGCACTGACCCTGATAGTGACTCTTTCCTCGATGGGCTTGCCCGGCCTGAACGGCTTCGTCGGCGAATTCACCATTCTATTGGGAGCCTGGGGCGCTGGCAGCGGTTCTTACGGATCGGTCTGGTTTGCCGCACTCTCTGCCATTGGCGTTATTTTGGCCGCCATCTACATGCTCTACATGTTCCAAAAGATGTTCCTCGGCCCGGCTGGCGAAATTACCAAACACCACCCCTTACACGACCTGAACTGGCGCGAAATCGCCACCTTGCTGCCATTACTGGTCTTCATCTTCTGGATTGGCCTCTACCCCAAACCCTTCTTTGACCTAATGTCTCCCACCGTGGACGAATTGGTCAAACTGCTCTCTGCGGCGGCCTTGCGCTAGAGTTCCTCTGTTTGCCGCCGATTGAGTGGCAAATTGACGGAGTGTTTATGACACAAAACGATTTCTACGTACTGCTACCGGTCATTACCTTGACCATTTGGGCCACCCTCTTGCTGTTAGTGGATTTATTCATCCCGCGCGAACGCAAAGGACTGACGGCTCTGCTGGCCGCAATTGGCCTGACTCTCACCCTGTTCATCAGCCTGAGCCAATTCGGCCAACAGGCAACCGCCTTCAACAACATGGTTGTGCTCGATGGTTTCTCGGTTTTCCTGACCGCCCTCTTCCTGTTGATCGGTTTGCTCGGCGTTACGGTGGCTTACAGCTACATTAAACGCATGGGCCTGGAACGCGGCGAATACTACGCCCTCTTGCTCTTCTCTGTCATTGGCATGATCCTCATGGCCCAGGCCTCCGACCTGATTGTCACCTTCATCGCCCTCGAACTACTTTCCATTCCGCTCTACGTCCTGGCGGCAATTGCCTATCCCAAAACCGATTCAGAAGAAGCCGGCATCAAATACTTTTTACTGGGTTCTTTTGCCACCGGCTTCATCGTTTACGGCATTGCCCTGATCTTTGGCGCAACCGGAACCACCTCTCTTGCAGGGATTATTACCGCTATCGGCGTCCAGACCGCCAACCTGGGTTTATTGCTGATCGGCGCCGGCCTGCTTTTGGTAGGATTTGGTTTCAAAGTCGGCGCGGTTCCTTTTCACATGTGGACCCCCGATGTCTACCAGGGGACACCCACCTCGGTGACGGCCTTTATGGCCGCCGGAGCCAAAGTGGCTGGGTTTGCGGCCCTTTTACGCGTTTTCGCGCTTGCTTTTCCGCTCCTGGCACCCCAATTGGCCCCCGTGCTGATTATCCTTTCGGCGCTCTCCATGCTGGTTGGCAACCTGGTCGCCATCGCCCAAACCGACATCAAACGCATGTTGGCCTATTCCAGCATCGCCCAAGCCGGATATATCTTAATGGCCTTTGTGCCATTTGGAAACGCAAACGTCCAAAACTTGTCGATATCTGCCGCGCTGTTTTACCTGGTGGCCTACACCCTAACCTCCTTCGGAGCCTGGGGCATTACCATCGCCCTCGAAAAAACAGACGGACAGGGTCTCAAAATCGACGATTACGCCGGGCTGGGACGTAAACACCCCCTGCTGGCGGTTGCCATGACGATCTTCATGCTCTCTCTAACGGGATTACCCCCCACCCTGGGCTTGGTTGGAAAAATCTACCTTTTCCGGGCCGTTATGGCGGGTGGCTACTATTATTTGGCAGTTTTGGGCGTACTCACTTCGCTCATCTCGGCTTATTATTACCTGCGCGTCGTTGTCAAAATGTACATGCAGGATGGCGACCCACAAGTCACCCGTGAAACCTGGCTCGATCTCACCATCGGCGCGATGGCCGTCCTGACGGTTATCGTTAGCTTCGTTCCCGCTCCGCTTTTCGACTGGGCCAGCCGCGCGGTATTGGCGTTGTTCTAACAGCTCCTGTGACGATACAAAATCCGCGTAATTTACGCGGATTTTGCTTTTAAATCTTTGGTACAATCGCGCCCATGATAAAAGCCCTGATCTTTGACTTCGACGGCCTCGTCCTCGACACTGAAACCCCCGAATACCTGGCCTGGCAAGCGGCCTATGCCGAATTTGGTAAAATTCTGACGATTGAAAATTGGGGACAGATTGTCGGCGGGACGGCTGCTTCAGACTTTCACCCGCTCACCCATTTGGAAGAGCTTACAGGGCGCTCACTCGCTGAGTTTGGCCTGGAAGCGCGCGTTCAGGCCGAATCGATGCAGACGATTCTCGCCGCCAAGCCCCGTCTCGGTGTGATCGAGACCCTCGAAGCGGCTCACTACCTTGGATTGCGGTTGGCGGTTGCCTCCAGTTCGCCGCATCCTTGGGTGGATGGTCATCTCCAGCGCCTGGGGCTGAAGCACTATTTCGAAACGGTGCAATGCCGCGAGGATGTGGCCCGTACCAAGCCTCAGCCAGATTTATTTCTGGCCGCGCTCACCAGGCTAAGGGTAAATCCGCTTGAAGCGCTCATTTTCGAAGATTCGCCCAATGGCGTTCTGGCTGCCCAACGCGCCGGAATCCGCGTAGTTGCCATTCCAAACCCCATTACCGCCAGCCTGCCGTTTTCGTCGCCCGATTTGCGGTTGAAAGAAATGTCTGATCTGACGCTGGAAGCGTTGCTGCAAAAGTTTGCCTGAAAGAAAAATCCGCCGAAGCCTTGCTTCGGCGGATTTTTCTTTAGTTTCGGGTTACGCCAATACCGGGCGCGTCGGGCAGGGTCAGGTTGGCTCCATTGTAGCGCAGGCCCTGGTAGGGGTCATTTTTGATAAGTAGAGGCCCATCCAGGTCTACATAATCGCAGAGTGGGGCCAGGTGCGCGGCGGCGGTGACGCCGACCGAGGTTTCGACCATACAACTGAGCATAATTTGCATATCGTGGGCGCGCGCGGTGTGAATGGTGCGCAGGCCGTCACGCAGGCCGAGGGTTTTCATTGTCTTGACCACGATTCCATCCACTGCTCCGGCCAGTTTTGCCACATCGCGCGAGGTTTGGGCGCTTTCATCGGCAAAAATGGGAACGGTACTCCCCTGGGCGTGGAGTTTGTCTTTTAGCCAGCGCAGCCCTTCGATATCGTCTTTTGCCAGGGGTTGTTCCACCAGTTCCAGCCCGTAACCTGCCAAGCGGGGAATTAGCTCCAGGGCCTGGCTGCGTGTCCAACCGGCGTTGGCATCCACGCGCAGCCTGGCATCGGTTGCGCGGCGGATGGCGGCCACCATGGCCTCGTCTTGTTCGCCGCCTAGTTTGATTTTTAGGAGTGGATAGCCCGATTCTTTGGCGCGTTCGGCCATGATTTCGGGTTCATCCATGGCTATGGTGAAGGTGGTTTGGGGCAGGTGGAGTGGGTTTAACCCAAATAAGCGGTAGAGGGGCTGCCCCAGCCGCTTCCCCCACAGGTCGTGCAACGCCACGTCTATCGCGGCCCGCGCCGCGCGTGAGCCGTGGGTGGGTAATTTTGCCAGTGTCGCGTCGATGTCAAAGGGATCATCCCCCAGGTCTGGGACGGTTTTCAAGTAATCGAGAATTACCTGTTGGGTTTCACCATAATAAGCCACTGCCGGAGCTTCGCCCACGCCCTCATCGAGATGTACCAGCACATTAAAACGCTGGTCGCTGGAGCCATGCGCTATTCGAAAGGTGGTTTTTAGATCGAGCGTAATGGGTTCCCAGGTTAAGTTCATTGGCTGTTCTCCATTTTGGCTTAGCCGTTACAAAACTTACCAGATTCTTCGTGCCGTTTTAGAAAATCGAGCACTTTTTCCACCCAAACATCGGCCAGGTCCACATGAACATTGTGACCAATCCCATCTGGAATCCACAACTCGGCGTTGGGGATGTGTTGGGCGATATATTGGGCGTGCTCATCTGGCGCATTGACCGGGTCGTTGCCCCCCATCACCACCAGGCACGGACGGCGCACCCGCGCCAGATCTTCCGGAGAATAATTTGGCTCGGAGATAATTTCCTTCATCGTCAGCCAGAGCAGGTCGCGCCAGTATTCCGGCCCATGGGTTGGGCCATGAATCGCAATCATCTCATCCCGCCAGGCCGGTGAGGCGCGATTTACCCGCTCCGGGTCGAACACAATGGGTTCACGTTCGATCAAAAAACGGGTAATGTAGGCATTGGCGGCCTGTGGAATGGCGGTCTCGGTCACTTCCGGATGCTCCACCAACGTCACCAGCGCCACATTCCCGCCATTGCTATGCCCAATAATGTGCATTCGCTCATAGCCCATTGCACGCACAAACGCCGCCGCATCGTCTGAAAGCTCTTTAAACGAATACGAACAGGTTGGATTGCTACTTTTACCATGCCCGCGACAATCGGGCACAAACACTTTATAGCCAGCGTCAGCCAAACGCGGCGCAATCTCGGCCCAATCGGTCTGTCCATCAATCGTCGAGCCATGAATCAGCAAAATCGGTTCGCGCCCGCGCCGATCTTTACCATACGTCTCATAATAAATTGAAGCGCCATTGATTTCAATGTAAGCCATATCCACCTCGCAGAGTTTGATGAGCAAGATTATAATACTTTCACCTTCAAATTCGGGAGAAACCCATGCGAGAAGCCATCCAGCAAGCGTTAACTGAACTAGCAGCCTCTTTCAAAGACCGCCGCGTTCATGTTTTTGATATTTCCATTAGCAAAATAGACGAGAAAAAACTATCTTTGAGCGGACACCTGCTCGACGAGGCCCATCTGGCCTTTTTACGTCAATCCATCGCAGACCGCTTTCCCACCTTACGCCTGGATACTACCGCGATCAGCGTTTTGCGTCACCCAGAGAATCTGCATCTAAGGGTTGCCACGCCGCTAACAGGCCTTTATAACACGCCCAGTTTTCTCAACCCACTGGTAAGTGAACTCGTTTACGGAACCGAGTTGGAAGTTTTGGAAGAGTACGAACGTTGGGTTTTCACCCGTCAGACCGACGGCTATCTGGGTTGGGCCTACGCCCCTTATCTTAGCGCTGCCCCGCAGCCTGCCGCCACTCATCTTGTTCTGCTTCCATCCTGTGCGCTTTACTCTGAACCCGACGCGCAGAGCGAAATTATCAGTCGCCTGGTGAGTGGAGCCGCGCTCCATTTGGAGCAAACCACTGCCGAATTTGCGCACATTCAAGCCCATAAAAATGGTTGGATGTCTCTGTCGGCCCTGGCCGCTTTATCTGAACTGCCCAAAAGCGTCGCCGAGCGGCGGTCTGCCGTTGGGCCACTGGCCCGGCGCATGATGGGCGTGCCTTACCTATGGGGCGGCTGTACTGGCAACGGCATCGACTGTTCGGGTTTTTCGCGCCTGGTTCACCGCTGGCTTGGCCTTGAAATTCCGCGTGACGCCGATATGCAGCACGCCGTTGCCAAACCAATTGCGCACTCTTTCGAGCCGGGCGATCTACTCTTCTTTAGCGAACGTGAAGATGGCGGGCGCGGAATTACCCATGTTGGTATTAGCCTGGGGGGCTGGAAGATTATCCATTCTTCACGATCCAACAACGGTGTCGCCATCGATGATGTTCAGAAAAACCAATTTTTGCGTTCCATTTTTGTCAGCGCGGGCACGTTTATCGCCTGATAAAGCGTATTTTGCCGGACAATTTTGATGCCGCAAGCTCACAGGGGACATTGTCATGCCCGAACAACCACGTCCGCTTAAAGTTTTTCTTTGTCATTCTCACGATGACCAAACTGCCGTCCGCGCACTCTATAAACGTCTTATAAAAGATGGCATTGATGCTTGGTTGGACAAAGAAAACCTGGATGGCGGGGCTAATTGGGAGTATGTAATTCGTAAAGCTGTTCGTGAAAGCGATATAGTTGTGGTTTGCCTTTCAAGGCAATTTAGCGAGGGTGGATTTCGCCAAAAAGAAGTTCAGATTGCGCTGGACGAAGCCGCATTAAAACCTAAAGAAGAAGTTTTTATTATTCCTGTTCGCTTGGAAGAATGCAATGTACCCGAACAACTAGGCGCTTGGCATTACTTGGATTTGTTCAGACGCGGCGGATACAAAAAGCTGATCCGCTCCCTGAACAAGCGTATCGCAGAATTGAACGATGCTGATGCCGGGCAAGGCAAAATCGGACAGCCCAATATTTCTATGGTGGTCAGCGGGAATGTGTTTGTTGGGAATGATATTGCCATAAATACGGTGGAGCCGATTGCACAATCAGCAATAGAGCAAAGTCAAGACGAAAAATCTCTGGATTTTGTTAAGAAACAGGTGCCATTTGAAACAATCAAATACATTTCGGAACAAGACTTTGGCAATTATCAGGGTACTCGTATTCAGTTGCTTTACGAATTTTTGGAAATTGCCAATAATCCTGAATTTTTCTTTATTGACAGTAAGTCCGAGAAATACAGAATAGAGTTTGTTCAAAGTGTACAAAAATTCTGTAACTCGCTAAGGACATTGACAGAGAACAAAAATCCCAATACAAATTCAAGGTCAATAATTTATGACCCCTTCGATGATACTAAAAATTTCGAAACCGCAAAACTTACTTTACACAAACAAGCGGATGATTTGGTTGAAAAATACAACCGGCTTTGTAAAACAGCCATAACAGTAAATGCTCGTCAGCAGGTAAAAAGCAAATTTCCAATGAACCCGGCCATTATCGTTGCCATCATTGGCTTGATTGGAACCCTCCTTGCCGCGTTTATTGGGGTTTTGCCGCAGCTGATCAAACCTGTCCCTGTGTTGACGGCAACAGCTACTCCGACAATAACAGTCACAACGGAATTTACAAAAATGCCGTCGGTTACGAATACGGCTTCACCCTCAA
>DYPU01000001.1:77071-105621 GCA_020719725.1 Anaerolinea sp.
GTCACAACGGAATTTACAAAAATGCCGTCGGTTACGAATACGGCTTCACCCTCAACTGAAATCACCGCCCCCAAAGGCGTGACCATGCGCCTCGTCCCTGCCGGGGAATTTACGATGGGCAGTGATGAGTATTCAGACGATGAAAAGCCCGCGCATCAGGTTTACCTGGATGATTTTTACATGGACATTTACGAAGTCACCAACATGCGTTACAAAGCCTGTGTTGAGGCCGGGGTTTGTGATCCACCCGCAAGCACAAGGTCATCCACCCGCGCGAGTTACTACGACAACCCGGAGTTCGATAACTATCCGGTCATTACTGTCGCTTGGGAGCAGGCCAAGACCTACTGCGAATGGCGCGGTGCGCGCCTGCCAACTGAGGCCGAGTGGGAAAAAGCCGCGCGCGGTACGGACGGGCGTATTTTTCCGTGGGGGGATGAAGGCGTAGAAAGAAGATTCGCAAATTATAACGGCAGCGATACTTCTGAGGTAGGCGTATACCCTGATGGCATTAGCCCGTATGGCCTGTACGATATGGTGGGCAATGTCTGGGAATGGGTGGCGGATTGGCATGAAGCCTATCCGGGCAACATGGTTAGCAATTCAGAGTTCGGAACAACATACCGGGTTCTGCGGGGCGGCTCGTGGTACAACCTCGGCGATAACCTGCGCGTCTCGTATCGCTACAGGGGCAACCCTGACAGTTCCTACGTCAGTATCGGGTTTCGTTGCCTCCGCTCGCCTTAATTCTGGTATTCTGGCTCCTGATTTTCTGGTTTTCTGCAAGCGCTTGCGAAACAGGGTAACGTCTAGCTCGAGACGGTTTTTCCTTCCTGCCGAAGGCAGGGCCGCGTTAAATTTTTTGGGGTGGGACTTCCCGTCAGGCGTTTCATGGCGATCCCTGGCGGGAGTTCCTGACATAATCGCCATCCCATCAGTCCGTGGCGGGTCGCCCCTACCCATCATACGGTATAATCTTTCCCCAGCAATTATCCCCAATCTAAAATCATAGATCGGCAATCTAAAATGACTGAAAAACACACCTTCCAATCCATCATTATCCAATTACAAGAATACTGGGCCTCGCGCGGATGTCTCATCTGGCAGCCCTATTACACCCAGGTCGGCGCGGGCACGATGAACCCGGCCACCTTTTTGCGCGTGCTCGGCCCCGAACCGTGGAGCGTGGCCTATGTTGAACCCTCCGTCCGCCCGGACGATGGGCGTTATGGCGAAAACCCCAACCGCTTGCAGATGCACTACCAGTACCAGGTCATTCTTAAGCCCGATCCCGGCAACCCGCAGGAACTCTACCTCGACTCGCTCAAGGCAATTGGGATCGACCCGCGCCAGCACGACATCCGCTTTGTCGAAGACAATTGGGAACAGCCCGCCATCTCGGCCTGGGGCCTGGGCTGGGAAGTCTGGCTCGACGGCCAGGAAATCACGCAGTTTACCTATTTTCAGCAGGTCGGCGGCGTGGCCCTCGACCCGGTGGCCGTTGAAATCACCTACGGCCTCGACCGCATCCTGATCGCGCTCAACAACGCCAAAGGCATCTGGGACGAACCCTGGGGCAACGACATCACCTACGGCGAAGTCCGCCGCCGCGAAGAGTTCGAACACTCCAAATACTATTATGAAGTTGCCGATGTGGCCCGCGCCCGCCAGATGTACGAACTCTATCTGGCCGAGAGCGAAGCCTGCCTCGCCCAGGGACTTGTCCTGCCGGCCCACGACTACGTTTTGAAATCCTCGCACACCTTCAACATCCTCGACGCCCGTGGCGCAGTCAGCCTGACCGAGCGCCAGGCCAGCTTCGGCAAAATGCGCGATCTGGCGCGGCGGGTGGCATTGACCTATTTAGAACAACGGAAAGAATTAGAGTACCCGCTACTTAAGAATGCAGAAGTTAGAACGCAGAATGCAGCATCTGTTTCCAATTCTGCATTCTGCACTCAGCCTTCATCATTTGTTCTTGAGATTGGCGTTGAGGAACTGCCCGCGGCGGACGTGGATTCGGCCCTGGCCCAGCTTGGGGAAAAAGTCCCGGCCTGGTTGGTTGATCTGCGGCTGGAGCATGGCCCGGTAACGGTTCACGCCACCCCGCGCCGGTTGACCGTTTTCGTTGAGAGTCTGGCCGCCTCGCAGCCCGACCGCGAAGAACTCGTCAAAGGCCCACCTGCTGACCGGGCTTTCGACTCGGCTGGCGTCGCCACCCCGGCAGCGCTGGGTTTTGCCAAAAAGAACGGCGTTAATGTCGCCGATTTGCAAGTCCGCGAAATCGACGGCGGCAAATATGTGACCGCCGTGGTTGCCTCCAAGGGCCGCCCGACCCCTGAAGTGTTGGCCGAAGCCCTGCCAAAATGGGTGGCCGGCATCAGCTTCGTCAAAACCATGCGCTGGCTGCCAGCGTCCCGCACAGCGGGAAATGCTTCGGGTGTGGCCTTCAGCCGTCCGATCCGCTGGTTCGTTGCGCTGCTCGGTGGGCAGGTCATCCCGTTCGAATATGCCGAGCTGGTCGCTGGGAACCTTTCTCGCGGACTGCGCCCTTACGACTCTCCTGAAATTGCCATTGCCTCAGCCGATTCCTATTTCGATGCTATTCGCCAGGCTGGGATTGTGCTCGACATCGAAGAGCGCAAAGCCGCCATCGTTGAGATGGTCAAAAAAGCTGCCGCATCGGTCGGCGGCGAGGCGATTATCGAAGAGGGGCTGCTCGGCGAGGTTGCCAACCTGATCGAAAAGCCAACCGCCGTTTTGGGCGGGTTCAATCCCGAATTCCTGCAACTGCCGCGCGATGTGCTGATCGGCACGATGAAAAAGCATCAGCGCTATTTTCCAATCGAAAATCGAGAATCGAAAATCGAAAATTCGTTGTTGCCTTACTTTATTGCAATTAGAAATGGTGACGCCGAATACCTGGACATCGTGCGCGAGGGCAACGAACACGTTTTGGGCGCGCGCTTTGCCGATGCGAATTTCTTCGTCCGCGAAGATGTCAAATTCCCGCTCGAACACTACCGCGACGGGCTAAAAACACTGACTTTCCAGACCAGGCTCGGTTCTGTGCTCGATAAATCTGAGCGGATGTTGAAACTCTCCACCGAAATCGCTGCCATGCTCAACCTGACGGAACACGAAATACGCACAACGCAACGCGCTGTCTTTTTAGCTAAAGCCGACCTGACCACCCAAATGGTGACCGAAATGACCTCGCTCCAGGGCGTCATCGGGCGCGAGTATGCCCTGCGCAACGGTGAAAAAGCCGAAGTGGCGCTGGCGATTGGTGAGCAGTACCAGCCGGTTCCGCACAGCAAAATAGGGGTGGTGGTGGCCCTGGCTGACCGAATCGACTCACTCGTCGGGCTGTTCGCCGCCGGGTTGGCCCCAACCGGGGCGAAAGACCCCTTCGGCTTGCGCCGCGCCGCCATCGGAACGGTCCAGCCGTTGATTGAGCATCAGCTCGATTTTGACTTGCGCGCCGCCATTGAAAAAGCTGCCGAGACGCAGCCTATTCCCGTTTCAGCCGAGGTCAAGGCCCAGGTGCTGGACTTTCTGACGGGGCGGATGCGCGTCCTGCTGACTGAAACGGGATTCCGCTACGATGTGGTCGAGGCCGTTTTGGCGGCCCAATCCCACAATCCGGCTGCATCCGCCCAAGCCGTGAAAGAATTGGGCAAGTGGGTTAAGCGCCTCGATTGGACGCCGATCCTGGATGGGTATGCCCGTTGTGTGCGCATTACCCGCTCGGCGGGCGCAAGCCACAATCTGGTAGCCTTCAATGCTGAAAAACTCATCGAGCCAGCCGAGAAAGCCTTGTATGAGGCCATTCAACAGTCTGCATTCCGCCTTCCGCATTCCATGGATGAGTTGCTGACGATTGTGGAAGCCCTCCTCCCGGCCATTAACGCTTTCTTTGATAAGGTATTGGTGATGGATAAGGACGATGCGGTCAAGCAAAATCGCCTGGCGCTGGTGGGACAAGTTTTCAGTTTGTCGGCTGGGCTGGCGGATTTGAGCAAGCTCGAAGGTTTTTAGAACCGCTGAAAGATTAATGACCAAAGACCAGGGTAATAAAGCCCTGGCCTTTTTCGTCTATAATTGATTGGCGCTCTTATTCCTTGTTTTACATCAGGTTTCTGTATTTCAAATGGCATCTATTGACGAAATTAAATCCCGCATTGATATTTTAGACCTGGCCGCCGAGGCGGGGGTCAAGTTGCGCCGCACTGGACGCAACTATACGGGATTCTGTCCTTTTCATAGCAATACCCGTACCCCGGCCTTTGTGGTTTGGCCCGAAAGTGGAACCTGGCGCTGTTTTGGTGAGTGCAACGAGGGCGGCGATATATTTAAGTTTGTGATGAAGAAGGAAGGCCTCGATTTTAAAGAGGCCTTACAGCGCCTGGCCGAAAAGGCCGGGGTGACGCTGGAGCGGCTTCAGCCCGAAAAGCTGGAGCAAAAAGAAGAAAATCAGCGCTTGCGTAACCTGCTGGAAGATGCGGTTATGTTTTATCGGCACCAATTGTTGAATACCGAGGCCGGAAAGTTTGCGCTGACCTATTTACTGGAAAAACGCAACCTCACCCTGCCCACCATCGAAGCCTTTGGCTTGGGTTATGCCCCGCACTCATGGGATGCTACGCTTAACTATTTCAGGGGTAAGCACTATACCGAGCAGGATATTTTGGATGTGGGGTTGCTTTCGGAACGAGAGAACGGCGGTTACTACGATAAGTTTCGCCACCGGGTTATGATTCCGATTCGTGATGAAAATGGCCGGATGACTGGCTTCGGTGGGCGCATTCTTGACCCGAACGATATTCCCAAGTTTATGAATTCACCGCAGACGGTTTTATTTGATAAAGGCCGCCTGCTCTACGGTCTCGACCGGGCGCGCAAGCCGATTCGCGCCGCCGACCAGGCCGTGATTGTTGAAGGCTACCTGGATGTGATCGCCGTCCACCAGGCGGGCTACGAGAATGTCGTCTCACCGATGGGTACGGCCCTTACTGAAGATCAGTTGCGCATGTTGAAGCGCTTTACGCGCAAAATTGTGCTGGCCCTCGACCCAGATGTGGCCGGACAGAAAGCCGTTTTGCGCGGGTTGGACGCAGCCCGCGAAGCCATGGATCGTGAAGAAGAGCATGGCTTTGATGCGCGCGGTTTGCTGCGCCATGAATCACGTTTGCAGGCCGATCTACGCGTGGCTACCATGCCCGATGCGCTCGACCCAGACGAAATTGTGGCCCGCGAACCCGCCGAATGGGCCAGGCTGATTGCTGATGCCAAGCCAATTGTTGAGCATGTGCTGGATGTACTGGTTTCCGAGCAGGATGTCAACGATCCCAAAGTGAAAGCCGAAATTGCCAGCCGGGTTTTAACGCTGATCGAAGACCTGCAAAACCCGGTCGAGCGCGATTCGTACCGTCAGATGCTGGCGCGGCGGCTAAAGGTGGATGAACGTTCTCTAACCGGCCCCAAGCGGGTGGGGGAAGCGGTGCGCCGGATGCCCGCCCGAAAGGCCGAACCGGCCCCTTCTCCATCTGCCGCCCCGTTGGCTGTGCCTGTTTCCCCTTTCCGCAAAATGGAAGCGGCCTGCCTAGGCCATGTTTTACGCCGCCCCGACCTGCTGCCGCGTCTCGACCGACGCTTGCAGGAATCTGGTTTGAGTGCGTTAAGCGTTGCAGATTTCGAGTATACTGACTACCAGGCAATTTTATTGCTCATTCAAGGTTCATTAGAGCAAGATGAAGCCGATACCACCGCTTTTGTGAGCGCCAGGCTGGCGGATGAATTGAGCGAGACGCACAGTGAGTTGCTGGCTCAACCCGTACCAAAAGGTGCGGACGACCGCCTGCTCGATGAGTTAACTCGTCAGGTATTGCAAATGCGGCGCACCGTGCTAAGTGAAAGCGTCAATCAATTGCGTTTTTTGGCCGAAGAAACCCACGCCAGTGAGTTGAACCGCAGCGCTCAGCAATATGCCCGTGTTTTGCAAGCCATTGATCAGGCTCGAAAACGTTTGAGTGAATACCGCCGGGAGTGAACATGCCACGCAAACCCAGGCCCACAGACCCATCTTTATCGCCCGCTGATGAAATCGAAGCATTTTCTCCAGATGTGGAGGAAAGCGATTTGCCGCTCGACGACCCCACCGTGCTGGAAGCCGAAGAACAGCTTGAAGGGGTGCGTCCGGCCCTGACCGGGGAGCTTTCTGAAGACCCGGTGCGGCTTTATTTGCGCGAAATCGGCCAGGTTAAGCTACTCGATTCTGATAGCGAATTTCGGCTTTCGACCATGATCGAAGCCCATCGTTTTGTGGAACGCCTGGAGCGGCATGTCCCCCGCAAAGGGATGGAACGCGCCAATCAGATCTATCGAACTACTTTGGACGATTTAGTCATTGCCTGGAAACGCTTTGCCGAAGACGCGAAACGCCTCGCTGTGCCCCTGCCCGATTTGGCGCTGGTGCTGGCTGAAGCTCAGGCGCTGCGCCAGGGCTGGGATAGTGATAAACCCTCGTATTTGCGAGCTTTTCTAGATAATGGCCGCTGGGGCAGCGACCCGCTTTGGAACGGTTTGGCCGCCAATGCGTTTAATTTTTTTATTGGCTTTTTTCTGCTGCCGCCGGGTTTGGCGGTGTGGGTGATGAAGTATTGCCGCCAACACAATGCCTGCCCTGCGCCGCGCAGCCTGTACCAGCACCTGCCCGAAGAAGAAGACTTGCTGCTCGATTTGAAAATCATCCAACTCCGGGCCGACGATGCCACGCAGGCCCTGGTGCGTGCCAATCTGCGCCTGGTCGTGAGCGTTGCCAAACGTTATTTGGGCCGCGGCATTTCGTTTCTGGATTTGATTCAAGAAGGGAATTTGGGCCTGCTGCGGGCTGTGAATAAGTTTGACCCGCGGCGCGGCTTTAAATTTAGTACCTACGCCACCTGGTGGATCCGCCAGTCGATTAACCGCTCAATTGCCGAGCAAGCCCGCACTATCCGCATCCCGGTGCATTTATTCGAGTCGATCACCCGAATTTTGCGCATCCAACGTTCACTGGTGCAAACGTATGGGCGTGAACCCACCACTGAAGAACTGGCTTTGGAAGTTGGCTATTTATCTGCGGCAGATGTTCAGGCCATTTTGCGCTCCAAATCTGAAGGCGTTGCGCTAGAAGAAAGTTTGGCGCGGCGTTGGACCGCGGCCAGCAGCAAAGTGGATAAGGTACTGCGTTCTGCCGAAGAACCGGTCTCGCTCGAAGGCCCGGTTGGAGACGAAGATTCATCGCAACTTGGGGATTTTATTCAAGACGATGACGCCCTCGAACCGATGGACGCCGCCGCGCGCGAAATGCTGCGCGAGCAGGTGCAGCACGCCCTGGCTGCGCTTTCAGAACGTGAGCGCCAGGTGCTCGAACTGCGCTTTGGCCTGATCGACGGCAAGGATCACACCCTCGAGGAAGTCAGCCGCTATTTCAACGTCACCCGTGAGCGCATTCGCCAGATCGAAGCCAAGGCGCTCAGAAAACTGCGTCACCCAACCCGCAGCCGGCAGTTGAGAGATTATTTGGGGTAAAAAAGCTGTCTTTATCGGATAAAAAGTAAAAAATGGCAGGTAGATGAAAACTCTACTTGCCACTTTTTATTGCCCACATTTCTAATGTAAAACTTAGACTAATTTGGTAAACTTATTCTTATTCAGGAGCAAAAAATAATGAATTCCCCAATCCCTTCATCCGAAATTACCCCCAAGCAGGCCTACCTCTCGCGCCGCGACTTTATTAAAGCGGCTGGTATTCTGGCCGGGAGTATGGCACTGGCTGCCTGCGCCCCCGACCTGCTCAATGCGCCTGCGTCTGACCCCGCTGAACTTACGACAAGTGCCAAAACCGACGAGTTGGGTGACCCGCTCAATTCGCATAAAGATATCATCAACTATAACAACTATTACGAATTCACCACAGACAAAGAAGGCGTTGCCCGTTTGGCGCAGAACTTTCCCACCTCACCCTGGGATGTGGAAGTAAGCGGGCTGGTCAAAACTCCGCGAAAGTTCGGTGTTGAAGACCTGATAAAGTCCTTTCCGCCGGAAGAGCGCATCTACCGTCTGCGCTGTGTCGAAGCCTGGAGCATGGTCATCCCCTGGCTGGGTTTCCCGCTCTCGAAGCTGCTCAACCTGGTCGAGCCAACCAGCGCTGCGAAATATGTCCGCTTCGAGACCGTTTTCAAGCCCGCCGAAATGCCTGGGCTAAAAGAACCCTGGTATCCCTGGCCTTACCAGGAAGGCCTGCGTCTCGATGAAGCCATGCACGACCTGACCTTCCTCGCCACCGGGTTATATGGCGGCGAACTGCCAGCCCAAAGCGGCGGCGGCATTCGCCTGGTCGTGCCGTGGAAATATGGCTTCAAATCCATCAAAGCCATCGTCAAAATTGAACTCACTGCTGAACAACCCGCAACCATGTGGAGCGCCATTGCGCCCAATGAATATGGTTTTTACGCCAATGTCAACCCGGCGGTAGACCATCCGCGCTGGAGCCAGGCCAGCGAGCGCCGCATCGGCGAATTGGCCCGCCGGGATACCCTCCCATTCAACGGCTATGCTGAACAAGTTGCCAGCCTGTATGAAGGCATGGATTTGGCGAAAAATTATTAGCTTGGTATGGGAAATCCATTATGAAAAAAGCTCGCTTTACCGCGCTCCAGCTTCTCGTTCACGGCGCTGGCTGGCTACCGCTGGCCTGGCTGGTCTTCGATTTTTTGACCGACAACCTGACAGCCAACCCGATTCAGGCCATCGAACAGCGCAGCGGCATCCATGCCATCACCTTTTTACTTTTCTCATTGGCCTGCACCCCGCTGGCCTCAATTTTGGATTGGAAGGAACTGCCTCTGCGCCG
The DNA here is from genome assembly GCA_020719725.1 of Anaerolinea sp. Lineage (GTDB taxonomy): Bacteria > Chloroflexota > Anaerolineae > Anaerolineales > Villigracilaceae > UBA8950. The sequence goes on from DYPU01000001.1 coordinate 85,971, forward strand.
CAAAGCGCTCGGCAACTATGGCTTTCTTTATGCCGCAGTGCATGTTGCCACATTTTTTATTCTCGACTATGGCCTGAATCTGGCCGCGATTTGGCGCGACGTGGCTACCAAATCCTTCATCATCCTGGGCGCGATCGCATTTCTCTTGCTTTTACCGCTGGCTGCCACCTCGTTCCGGTTCTGGATGAAACGCCTTGGCAAAAACTGGAAACGCCTGCACCGCTTGGTCTACCTGATTACACCGCTGGTTGTCGTCCATTTTTTTATGGCAAAAAAAGGCGATCTCCTCAATTTGAGCGGCGATATTTTCCAGCCGTTTCTGTATGGTGGGCTGGCAGTGGCTTTACTGTTGCTGCGGTTGCCGCCGATAAAAAAACGGCTCTCCCGGGTTTAAGATGTTTGCAAGCTCGGCACAAACAAACGCCTTTTAAAAAGGCTTCTCGTTAGGCTTGGGCGGGTCAACCCAATCAATTTGCACACCAGAAACGGTAGAGCAAAAAAAGTCCTGAAATGAAGATACTCAAAAAGACGATGGCCGTTTAGGCCACCGTCTTTTTCATTAAAATAAGTCTTTGTTGGCGCAAACCCACTCAAAGAGTTGCCGAACGCCGTTTTCGACATCGTATTTGGGCAGCCAACCCAGTTCGGCTTGCGCCTTGCGCGTATCGGCGATAAAAACCGCCTGGTCGCCAGGACGCCAATCGCCGCGGCTAATCGGAATCGGTTTTCCGAGCAATTTTTCCAACAGAGGGCCAAATTCTGTCCAAACCGAGAGGGTATTGGCCGGGCCGCCCCCCATATTAAAGATTTTTCCGCTGACTGTGTCAATTTTTTCAAGGGCCAGATCGTAGCCGTCCAGTAAGTCGTAAACGTGGAGCAAGTCACGCACCTGTTTGCCATCCCCATAGATGGAGAGTGGCCGCCCTGTGACGGCGGCAATGATAAACCAGGCCACCCAGCCCTGGTCTTCCACTCCAAATTGACGTGGGCCGTAGATGCAGCTTTGACGGAAGACCACTGTCCGCAAACCGTAAATGCGGTTGTAGTCGCGCACATACTGATCGCCTGCGCCTTTGGAACAGCCGTAGGGCGAGTGAAAGTCGAGGGGCTGGTTTTCGGGGCAGCCAAAGTCGAGGTCTTTGTATGTCCAGCGGCTGGCAGTTTCGACAACTTCCACATTCTCCATGCCGCCATAAACCTTATTGGTGGAAGCATACAAGACAATTGGATTATTGCCGCTCAGGCGGGCGGCTTCGAGCGTGTTAAATGTGCCAATGGCGTTAATTTCAAAATCTTCGCGTGGTTTAAGGATGGAGGTAGTAACGGCGACCTGCCCGGCCAGGTGAACGATGACTTCAGCCTGGCGGGCGGTGGCGGTTAGCAGGGCTACGTCGCGCACGTCGCCGTTCACCAGTTGGAAAGAATCGCTGCCAAAGGTATCGGCCAGCCATTTCAGGTTGCGCGGCGCTCCGGCTCGGCTGAGATTGTCATAAATGGTGACTTTTTCGCCGCGCGCCAGCAGGCGGTGGACATAATTTGAGCCGATAAAACCGGCGCCGCCGGTGACGAGGAAGTGATGAGACATGCGATTAGTTCTCCTGCGAGTTGGTTTGTTTACTGGTCAGTCTTTTGTACACTCCGAGCAGGCTTTCGCCTTCTTGCGAGAAGGCAAACATGCCAAACAGGCCAGAATAGAGAATGTGCATCATGTGATGGGTGACGGCAAAAGCCAGGGCGACGCCGGACGAGATGCCGACAACCGCCAGGGCCACCACCACTGCGCCCTCATATACTCCCAGCGCCGAGGGCGCGGATGGGATTGCGCCGCCAAAGGACGAAAGCCCTAGTGAAAATGACGAGTAGAGCGGCAGGGCATTGGGAATGAAGCCGCGCAGCAGGACATATTGATTGACAAGGCTAAAAAACCAGCATAGCGCCATCCAGCCCAGGCTGAGGAGAAAATTTTTGGGGCTGGTGAGGACGGCCAGTCCATCCAGAAATGAGTCGATACGGGGCAGGATGTACTTTTCGATTGGTTGGAGTTTTCCTGCGGTCTGGTCGGCCCAATGGCGCAGCGGGGCGCGGAAGCGTGCTACCAGATGCAGTGAAAGTAAACCAACGCTAACCAGGCCCAGGGTGGTCAGCGCCACTGGCCGCGCCCATTCGACATCGCTCAAGACGAAGGGTAGAGTCCCCATGACGATGAGGGCGGCAAAGGCCAGATCGTAGGCGCGTTCAATCATGATGGCTGGCAGGCTGTAAAAAGTGCCTTGCCCGATTTTTTTTCCCAGTAAATAGGCGCGGCCCAATTCTCCCAGCCGAAAAGGCAGGACGTTATTGAGCAGGTAGCCTTGCATCATGATGAAAAAAGAATCTTTAAGACTGGGCCGGTTTTCCAACAAAATGCGTGAGGCCAAGGCCCGCGCGCCCACCGAGAGCATGTAAAACAGACCATGTAAAACCAAAAAGCGCAGGTCTACGGTCCGAAAAGCCTCTATCACGCTCGGCCAATCGACGATATAGGCCAGCGCGGCAATAACAATCAGGCTGACAAGGATGCCGGGGATGGCCCGGCGTAGGTCTTGAAATGTATTTTTTGACATAGGTTCTCAGCAGAAAAGCGGTGATTTTTTGCAGGCCCAACTATAGCATATTTCCTTGTTTCCTCCTTCAAAAACCAGAATGAGAATTTTCATGGGCCACGATGAATTTATGAGGCAGCTTAAAACCGCAAATTGGTGACATCCGTCTGTTTGATGGGCTGTTTTCACGTTCTCTTAATCTAATTATGTAGAATCTGTGTTTGTTGTGATACTTCAAAAAAAATATTGAGGAGAATCCCCCATGTTTAAAAACCCGCGCGTTAAGTTTATTTTAGGTGGCGTTGCTATTTTGGCTTCTGTTATTTATCTGATCGTTTCATCAACCCAGGCCAGCGCCCAATATTTTTTGACAGTTTCTGAGCTGAAAGAAAAACAAGCCGATGTGACAGGCCGTGAACTGCGTGTTTCGGGCGCGATTGTGGGAGAGACCATTCAATACGACCCGCAGACTCTCACGTTGACTTTCACCGTTGCCCACGTTCCCGGCGATAATGCTGAAATTGAACAACAAGGCGGCCTGGGTGAAGTGCTGCATCAGGCCGTTGTGGACCTCTCCCGCCCACGCCTGGATGTGGTTTATGTGGGCGTGAAGCCAGATTTGATGCGTAACGAGGCGCAGGCCATTATGACCGGCCATGTCGGCGAAGATGGTATTTTTTATGCCGATGAACTTTTGCTTAAATGTCCTACCAAATATGAAGAAGCCGTACCAGAACAGGTTGAAGGCTAAATACAATTCCCAAGCCCGAAAGGGGGAAAACCTTTCGGGCTTTCCACGTTAAGGAGTTTTTATGCTCGCAGATTTTGGTTATGGCGTTTTAGTGGTGACATTTCTCGTTTCACTTTTTGCTATTTTGGCGGCAATTTTGGGCCAGGCTAAAAAATCGCAAAAATGGGTAGAAAGTTCCCGTTTGGCAATGCTGCTCACGTTTCCGCTCACGACGCTAATTTCGTTAACGCTCATCTACTTATTGGTTACCAACGATTACAACATAGCCTTTGTCTACGAGGTGACTAGTCGCGCCATGCCAACCTACCTGAAGGTGACAGCTTTGTGGGGCGGCCAGGCGGGTTCCCTTTTGTTTTGGTCGTGGCTGCTCTCGGCTTTTATGACCGCCGTCACTTTGCGCAAATGGGACCGCGACCGCGAATTTTTGCCCTGGGTGGTTTTGGTGGCTTCTGTCACCCTGGCCTTTTTCTTGGCGCTCAATGTCTTTTACGAAAATCCCTTCACCCGCTTCTGGCAGACCTTTAGCGGTGTCCAGCCCGCCACTTTTCGGCCAGCGGGTGCCATGCCCTTCACTCCGGCAGATGGCAATGGCCTCAATCCGCTTCTGCGTCATCCCGGCATGATCATTCACCCGCCCATGCTGTATTTGGGATTCGTCTCCTTCGTTATTCCTTTTGCCTTTGCGATTGCCGCCCTGGTCACTGGCCGCACCGATGACCGCTGGATTCGCATCACCCGGCGCTGGACGCTGTGGGCCTGGCTTTTCCTGTCCCTCGGCCTGGTTTTAGGTGGACGTTGGGCCTACGATGTGCTGGGCTGGGGCGGCTACTGGGGCTGGGACCCGGTTGAAATTGCCGCGTTTATGCCCTGGCTGGCGGGCACAGCCTTCCTGCATTCGGTTATGATGCAAGAGAAACGCGGCCTGCTTAAGCACTGGAATATGATTCTCATCATCCTGACCTATGCGCTGGTCATCTTTGGTACATTTTTAACCCGTTCCGGCGTTCTTTCATCGGTTCACTCATTTGCTCAAAGCGCCATTGGCCCGGCTTTCTTCATCTTCATCGGGGTGACATTTGTCGTCTCAATTGCGCTGCTGCTCTGGCGCTGGCCTTCGCTCAAATCCGAATCGCAAATGACCTCGATGCTTTCACGCGAAGCACTTTTTTTGCTCAACAACCTGCTCTTTATGGGCATTCTTGTCATTTGCTTCTGGGGTGTCATTTTCCCGCTCATCTCCGAACTCGTCACCGGCGCTAAGGTGACGGTTGGCCCGCCGTTTTATGAGCGCGCCACTGGCCCGCTCTTTGCCGCGCTCGTTTTTCTCATGGGTGTTGCTCCGCTTTCGGCCTGGGGGCACTCCACTCTAAAAACACTTGGCAAAGCCATCTTCAAACCTTTGTTGGCCGCCTTTTTGGTCATGGTCGCTGTTGTGATTTACTTCTTCGTCAACCCGCGCCTCGTCAATGAGTATCTACCTTACGCGCTGATCGGGCTATTTGTGACAATTTCAACCGGCTTTGTTACCCTTTACGAGTTTTGGCGCGCTTCGCAAGCTCGCGCCCGCGCCCAAAACGAAAACGTCTTTCTGGCCTTATGGTGGCTGGCAGGCCGCAACCGCCGCCGTTATGGCGGCTACACCATCCACCTCGGCGTCGTCTTAATGGCGATGGGCATCATCGGAATCGAAATGTTCCAAACCGAAACGCAGGGAACCATTGCTAAAGACGAGACCATGAGCTTGGCTGGCTACACCATGACCTTCAAAGAATTACAAGATTTTGACCTGAACGATGCTTCGGGCCAGCCCATGCAAAACGTAGCCCGCGCCGTGGTCGAAGTTTACAAAGATGGCAAAATGCTGGGCGAGCTATACCCGCGCCGTGACTATTTCTACGACGCCCAACAGCCCATGACCATCCCTGGCGTTCGTTCCACCTTGCAAGATGATTTCTACGTCCTACTGGTCGATTGGCAGCCCATTAGCTCGGTTGGCGCAACGTTCAAAATTTACCATAACCCGCTGGTCAATTGGCTCTGGTTTGGTTCATTTATCTTCATTCTAGGCACATTTATCGCCGCCTGGCCCGATCAAGACCCAGAGCTTGCGCCAGTTCGCGCTCGCAAAAATAGTCCCGCCGCCTACCTGACCGGCGATTAGCTGTACATAAAATCGGCAAGTTGAAAGCAACCCCTTTCAAAATGCCAACAGGAGAGAAAATTGATGAAAAAGACCCTCCCCATCTTGTTTTTTAGCGCCCTGCTCCTGCTGTTTGTGTTCAGCCCCGTTTTTGCGCAATCGGCTGGCCCAACCCCCAGCGATGACGAAGTGAATGCCGTTGCCAAACAGCTTTTTTGCCCGGTCTGCGAAAACACCCCGCTCGATGTTTGCCCAACCCAGGCCTGTGCCCAGTGGCGTGATCTCATTCGACTGAAACTCACTGAAGGCTGGACAGAAGACCAGATTAAGCAATATTTTGTAGACCAATATGGCGCGCGCGTCCTTTCGGCCCCGCCGCTGGAAGGCTTTTCCTGGTTTATTTACATCATCCCCCCCATTTTTTTGGCGGCAGGCGTATATATTGTCTTTCGGGCCTTTCGCGCGATGCGTAAGCCGGTAAACGCCGCTGTTCAAGAAACACCCGTCCAGACCCCGTCAGATGACTACCTGCGACGGGTTGAAGAAGAACTCAAACAACGCAAGTAACCGCAAGGACATCAACCTATGACAGAAATGACGCAAGATTCCCCAAAACGCGGTGTGCCCCTTTGGGCGCAGATTTTGGTTTGGCTCGGTTTACTGGTTTTGCTGGGCATTGTGGCTCTGGGACTCAACCGCGCCCAGCAAGGAACCGTCCAGCCCGGCGAGATCATCCCCGATTTTAAGCTGACCTTGTTTGACGGTTATACCTACCAGGAAAAAACCGAAATCTCCTTTAGTGAACTACGCGGCAAGGTGGTTGTCATCAACTTTTGGGCCTCATGGTGTAAACCGTGCGAACAAGAAGCCGCTGGCCTCGAAGCTGTCTGGCGTGAATACCAGCCGGGCGGCGAAGTGGTCTTTATTGGCATCGATTATGTGGATACCGAACCCGAAGCGCGTGGCTATCTGACCAAGTTTGACATCACCTTCCCCAATGGCCCCGATCTGGCGACCAAAATCTCACAGTTTTTCCGCATCAAAGGCGTGCCAGAAACCTATTTTATTGATCGCAACGGCGTTTTACAATACATTCAGGTTGGCCCATTTACCTCCGAGACCCAAATCCGCCAACAAGTCGATGCTTTGCTCAACCAACAATAATAAAAACGCCATTTTGGTCGCAAAAAACTCTTTCAAGACATTCTCTCAAAGGTAAATCATGGAAATAGGCGCAATTCTGCTCGTTTTGGCCCTGGCTTTGCTGGTGGCGCTCTTCATTGCCCAACCGTTTTTAGAACGGCGAGTTGTCAAACTCGTCTCAGCCGAAGATCAACAACTCTCATCGCTCCTGGCCGAGCGCGACCGACTGATTACAGCCCTGCAAGAACTCGACTTTGATCACACACTCGGCAAAATCCCAACCGAAGATTACCCCGCCATGCGTGTTGAACTGCTTCAACATGCCGCCGCTGTATTGCGCCAACTAGATGAAGCCGCTCCAACCGGCAAAACTGGCGATGCTGCCGACCGCGTCGAAGCGGCTGTCGCTGCCCGCCGCGCCGATGCCGCGATTGCCAAAAAAGCCTTGGGCGCAGAAGATGAAGATGACGAAATCGAAGCGCGTATCGCCGCCCGGCGCGCCACCCGCAAAGAAAAAACAGCCGGTTTTTGCTCAAAATGCGGCAAACCCCTGATGAAATCCGATAAATTTTGCCCATCTTGCGGCAAGCCGATTTAGCTCTTTGCCATCTACCGCCCAATGACGCTCTCGTTAAGCCAAAAACAGGGAAACTTTCACCTCTATTTTTAAATTAAAGGATTTTTATGAAATTGCGCATTCTTATGCTCGTCTCCATGCTGGCCCTTAGCCTGAGCGCCTGTCTATCCCTGGCCGAAGACATCACCCCCCCGCCTGGCTACGCCTCGCCCACCCCGGCTCCCACGCTGGGCGCATTGTATCCCGCCGCCGCGCCAAACCTGGCCCAGGGAAAAGCCATTTTTGCTGAAAAATGCGCACCCTGTCACGGCCCAACCGGCCTGGGCGATGGCGCTCAAGCCGCCATGTTGCCGGTCAATCTGCCAGTGCTGGCGCAGCCCGAAATTGCCCGCCGCGCCGTGCCCGCCGCCTGGTATGCCCTCGTCACTCAGGGCAATATCGAAAAATACATGCCCAGTTTCGCCAGCCTGAGCGACCAGGAACGCTGGAACGTCGTCGCCTACGCTCAAACCCTGCACAGCAATTCCGCCGAAGTTCAGGCAGGCCAGGCCATTTATGCGGCCAATTGCGCCCTCTGCCATGGCCCCGATGGCAAAAGCGCCCCAACGGCCAACTTTACAGACTTGCAATGGGTTGCTTCACGCGCCTTAGACGATCAGGCCAGCGCTGTCCGCCAGGGGATTGCGCCCAACATGCCCGCTTTTGCTGATAAATTGGCAGATGCAGACATTTACGCGGCTTTGGCTTACACCCGTACCTTCGCTTTTGGCGCACCTGTGGCCGTTGCCCAGGCAGAACAAGCCACCCCGGAACCTGCTCCCGCTTTAGCCGAGGCCACCTCCACCGCAGCCACGCCCCAGGCTGAGGGCAGCCCCACGCTGGCCGCCCCCGTCGAACCCGTACCAGATTCCGGCCCAACAACCGGACTGGTGCGCGGATTAGTTAGCAGCCCCTCTGGCGGCGATTTACCTTCCGGCTTAACCGTTACTTTGCACGGTTTCGATCACAACCTGGAAACTGGCGATTTTAGCGAGGTGCTTACGCTGGACGCCAAGTTGGATGCCAAAGGCAAATACGCTTTTTCTGAGCTAGAGATGCCCAAAGGCCGCGCTTTCTATGTTTCACTGGATTACTCAGGCATAACCTATTCTTCCGAAGTCGGTTTTGTGCAGGATGGTTTATCCGAATTCGATTTGCCGGTGACTCTTTATGAAACCAGTACCGATACCGCTGTTCTGGTCATTGAGCAGGCGCATGTGCTGCTTGATTTCACCACGCCTGAAAAGGTGACAATCATTCATTTTTTGGTCTTTACAAACCCATCCGAGAAAACATTGGTGGCTGAAACTGAAGGCGGCATAGTTGCCAGCTTTAACCTACCTGCCAATTATGAAAACCTGCAATTTGAAGAAGGCGCTCTGGGAGGGCGTTTTCTGGAAACTACCGCTGGTTTTGGTGATACACTCAATATTGCGCCGGGTAGCGGCGATTATCAGTTGGTATTCGCTTATGATTTGCCCTACACCGCGCCTGGGGGGCTGGGCGGGCTGTTGGGTGGCGGCGAAACCGAGCTTTCCCTGCCTTTTGCCTATGCCGCCAAATCGATGACATTGCTTTTGCCTGAAGGGGTGACAGCTTCAGGCCCAACCCTGAGTGATGATGGCGTGCAGAGCATGGGCGGCAGCAGTACCTTTCAAATGTATAGCGCCGGAGCTTTGGAAGCCGGGCAAGACCTGGTCTTTAAGTTTTTTGGCAGCCCCAAGGCTGCCGCAGATCAATCGACAGGGTCTGTCAGCAATCAAAACATTATCATTGGGGTGGGCGTGCTGGGCCTGGTGCTGATTGCGGTTGGGGCCTACCTGTTTTGGCGCGACCGGCGCTTGTCTGAAGCTGACGATGAAGAAGATACCGAAGCTGATCCAACTGAAATACTCGATGAAAATGAGATTTTAGATGCCATTGTGGCGCTCGATGATCAATTTAAAGCCGGGAAGATTTCTGAAGCAGTTTACCGTGAACGTCGCGCTGAATTGAAGGCAAAATTTCAGTAGAGTTGGTCTAATCATGATTCTTGTTAAAAAGCTCATCAAACGTTTTGGCCTGAAAACTGTCTTGCGCGGCTTGGATTTTAGAGTGGAGCCGGGTGAATTTGTGGCACTGCTGGGGCCAAATGGCGCGGGTAAAACTACCTTTTTGCGTATTCTGGCGTCTTTGTCGCGTCCCAGCCTGGGCCAGGTCACGATTGCCGGATTTGCCTTACCGGCTCAGGTCGCGGCTGTCCGGCGGCGCTTGGGGGTTGTTTCACACCAGCCCTTGCTTTATGATGATTTGACCGCTGAAGAAAATTTGCGTTTTTATGGGCGCATGTATAACCTGCCCAACCTGGATGAGCGTATTATTGAAGTGCTGGAGATGGTGGGGCTTATGGCCCGGCGGCACGACCTGCTGCGCACCTTTTCGCGTGGAATGCAGCAGCGTTTGGCGATTGGTCGGGCGGTGTTACATAACCCACAAGTGATGCTCTTCGACGAGCCCTATACCGGCCTGGACCAGGATGCCTCTGAGATGTTGGATAGTGTGCTGCGTAATGTAGCGGCTCAGGGGCGGACGGTGGTGATGACCTCCCACGATCTGGCCCGCGCCGAGGGGCTTGCCAGCCGTTTTGACATTCTCTCGCGCGGGGTGATTGCGGCTTCCGCCAGCCAGGTTAGCCTGGGCCAGGGCAACCTGCTCGACTTTTACAAAGGGGTTCTAAGCGCATGAGTCAGCTTTTACCTCCTTCCCCAGATCGGCCCGGCGAAAATTATTTTGGCGCCGTTGCGGCTGTCGCCTGGAAAGACCTGACCGCCGAACTGCGCTCACGCGAATTACTTTCGGCCATGCTCATTTTTGCCATGCTGGTAATTCTGGTTTTTAACTTTGCCCTGGAACTGGACAAAAAATCCCGTGAAACCGTCACCGCCGGGGTATTGTGGGTCACATTTGCCTTTGCCGGGACGCTTGGCCTGAACCGTTCCATGTCTGTAGAGAAAGACCGGGGCTGTCTGGACGGTTTGTTGCTGGCCCCGGTAGACCGCTCGGCCATTTATTTTGGCAAAGTGATCAGCAATTTGGCTTTTATGTTGATTGTTGAAGTAATTGTGCTACCCATTTACAGTGTTTTATACTCGGTAAATTTATTTAACCCAGGCCTATTAAGTGTGATTTTGCTCGGCTCACTGGGATATGTGGCCGTGGGAACTTTGCTGGCGACAATGGCGGTTCAAACCCGCACCCGTGACGTACTCTTGCCTATTTTGCTATTCCCGGTCGTTATCCCGGTTTTGGTTTCAGCCGTTCAGGCCAGTAAAGGCTTTTTAGCCGGGCTGGAAATGAGCGAAATTATGCCCTGGCTCAATCTGCTCATCGTTTACGATGTCATTTTTATCGCGGCGGCCTTTATGACCTTCGATTACGTAGTCGAAGAGTAATCCGCTTACCCTCTAAATTTTTAACCGGAGTGCCCATGTCTTCTCAACCTCGTGCTTTGATCGTACTCAATCTTGTGTCTGCCCTTTTGTTGGCGGCCTCGTATTACGCCTCGTTGGTCTATGCTCCGCTCGAAGCGATCATGGGCGCAGTTCAGCGCGTTTTCTACTTCCATGTTGCAACCGCCTGGGTCGGTATGATCGGGTTTGTCGTCGCAGCAGTGGCAGGAATTGTCTACTTATGGAAGAAAGACCTGAAATGGGATGAAATTAGCCTGGCGGCAGTTGAAATCAGCCTGGTGTTCTTTTTCATCGCCATTGTGCTCGGTTCCATTTGGGCGCGTCCCATTTGGGGAGCCTGGTGGACCTGGGAACCGCGCCTGACGACTGCCGCCATTTTAGAGATGATTTACCTGGCCTATCTGCTGCTTCGTCAGGGCATTGAAGACCCCGAAAAACGGGCGCGTTTCGGGGCGGTTTACACCCTATTGGGCGGCATCAGCGTGCCGGTGACATTTGTCTCCATTCGTGTGTTTCGCACCATTCACCCAATTGTGGTTGCCGGAGCCAATGCCGAAGCTCAGGGCGGGTTCAGCATGGCTCCAGCCATGCTCCAGACCATGCTCTTTGCCATTTTTGCTTTCTCGGTGATTTTTGTCACCCTGTTTTGGCATCGAATGCGTTTGAGCGCACTTGCCAACCGGGTTGAACAACTTAAATTAAAAGTAATGCAGTAAGAAAGGACACAGCGATGGACACCCCAAACACAGTCAATTACATGCTGGCTGGCTATCTCGTTTTTAGCGCCACCTTTTTCGGCTACCTGGTTAGCCTATACTTGCGCTGGCAAAAACTGCAAGAAGAACAAGACTCCTTGCAAGAAGTAGATAGCCAAGAGTAGATTTTAAAGAATGAGTTCGCTATAATTAAAGCGGACTCATTCTTATGTCACGCCCCAAACGTCACCTTTGGCTTTTCCCCGGGCTTTTTCTGGTTGCTACGCTGTTTGCGCTGGCTGGCTTTCAGAAAACGGTCTACGCGGCTGGATTAGCGCAAGGCGAATCGCCTTCCGGCCCCGACCGATTTACCACCCTTCAGGTGCAGGTGACCCTTCACGAATGGTGGTTGACCGCCTGGGAAGACAATGAAGTCCACTGTCAACTTTTTGTAGAGCACCACGGCATCCCCAGCCACGCTGATGTTTACAACGGGTGCGGCGAAGACCTGTACGATGAATGGGTGGAAAAATCCAAAGCCTGTGATTTGGAAGATTACACGCTCTGCAAGGGCTACTACTGGCAGGCGCTTGGGGAAACAATTGTTGACCGTGAAGTCGTCATCCCTTTGCCCGACGCTCAGGTTTGGGTTTCGCTTGAAGAATGTGCCCCAGACGAAACCGGTTGGTGTACCTTGCCCGCGCCGCGCTTGGTATTGACCGGCGAAGAACCGCTTTCAGACGAAACCATTCTCGGAATTCAGGGCCTGGTTGGCACAGATACATTCTCTTGTGATGGCCCGCGCTGCGATTTCATCCTGAACGAAACCGCCCCGGAAGGCATCAAACTCATTTTTTGGGCCATCTCCAGCTATGGCGATACCAGCCCGATTTTTGAAGCTGTTGTGCGCGTAATTACCACCGACAGCGGACAACGACTGGTACAAAAACGCTATATTGATGTTTTGAGCCAGCAATGGCTGGGCAAACCGAATGCCACTTGCTCACAGGCCTGGCAGTCTTTTCCGCCTCCAGAAGGTTTACCGGCCTGGCTTTCCACACCGCAAAACCCGGATGGCTTGCAATCCGATGTTTCCTATGTTTACCTGGCTGGAAATTTGATTCAACAAGGCGCGGTAAGCGTTAACGCCTGTGAAGATGGCGGCCTGCTCTCAGACGGCTCGGCCAGCCCGTGTGGAGTGGAAGCCGCCAGCCTGGCAGTTGCCGATTGGCAAAACCGCTTCGATACACTCATTTTCAATGTTGCCAACGAAACAGAAGTGCCGGGACAGCTCCTCAAAAATTTATTTAGCCGCGAAAGCCAGTTTTGGCCGGGAATTTACCAGGAACGCCTGGATGTTGGCCTTGGACAGCTGACCGAGCATGGCGCAGATACCACCCTGATGTGGAATCCCAGTTTTTATCAGGAATTTTGTCCCCTCGTGCTCGATGCGGCCACTTGCGAATCGGACGGGTACGCCAATCTGGCCTCTGCCGAACAAGCTCTTTTGCGTGGCGCTTTACTGCAAAGCGTGAATGCTTCCTGTGAAAACTGTCCGCTTGGCATTGACCTTAACCGCGCCGATTTTAGCGTTGCCATTTTTTCGCGCACTTTGCTGGCAAACTGCGAACAAACCGGCCAAATCCTGCAAAATGTGACCGGCAAGCCCGCCGGGCAAAGCGCCAGCTATCAGGATCTGTGGCGATTCACCCTCGTCAACTACAATGCTGGGGCGGGTTGCCTGGCCGATGCGGTTCAGGTCACTCAAGCTACCGGGCAAGAGTTGAATTGGGAAAATGTTTCAAACGCGCTGCTGCCAGGTTGCAAACCAGCCTCAAGCTACGTTGAAGATATTAGCCAATAGTAAAAACGAACTTAGGCCAAATCAAACAGCGACAGAACTCTGTCGCTGTTTGATTTCTACTCATTCTCTGTGACATTGAGACATACAGGGGGTGATAAATGTTACTAAGGGATTCGTTCAGATTTGCTTATCATATAAACGTTACAATTTCGTTTTTCTGATAATAGAAGCAAAGGCACCCCTATGAATGTCCCCGAATTGCGCGTTTTCGTCACCGCTGCCGAAGAATTGAACTTTAGCCGCGCCGCAGCGCGATTGCACCTGTCACAATCTGCCGTTAGCCAAAATATTCAGGCTATTGAAAAGGCTTATGGCGTTGAACTTTTTTTGCGGCATGGGCGCTCTGTTCAATTAAGTGACGTCGGCCAGGCCATTTTGCCAATGGCGCGCGAAGTACTCAATTCCATTCGCCTGCTCGAAGATTCGCTCGTCAATGTCAAAGGAGAAGTAGCCGGAGAACTCACCCTGGGTTGCTCCACCACCTCGGGCAAATATATTCTCCCCAATTTACTGGCCGCCTACCGCCGCGAATATCCCCTCGTCCGCAGCCGCGTTACCATCAACAGCCGCAGCACCATTGTCGAACGCCTTATAGACCAGACCCTGGCCCTGGGTGTCATGAGCCGCCGCGTCGAGCACCGCGACCTGGAATACTACGCCCTTTTTGAAGACAAAATTATTCTCATCGTCCCCAACGATCACCCCTGGGCGCATTATGGCCGCGCCCTGCCCGCCGATTTGCTCGACCAATCTTTCATCCGCCGTGAAGAATCGTCTGGTACCTCCGAAGTGCTGTTTAACGCCCTCAAACAACAAGGCATTATGCCCGACATGATGAATATCGTCATGGAATTGGGCAATGCAGAAGCCATTGAAATGGCGGTCGAAGAAGGCATTGGGATTGCCTTTGTCTCTGAACTGGTTGCCGCGCGCGGCCTGGCTTTGGGGCGCGTCAAAAAAGTGGACATTGATGGCCTGGATATTACCCAACGCATTTATATCTACCGGCATGTTGCTTCGGTTTTTACACGCGCCGAAGCCCGCTTTTGGGAATTTGTGCAAGCCAATCGCAACCAAATTTTGACGGATGCCATTGGCAACCTGGCCGGAATTACACCCGTTGCCTGAACCCTTTTATAACCTGGGAGGAACCATGCTGACGCTTGCCGAAAAAATCATTTTTGCCGTAGCATTGCTCGTTTCACTCTACTTCACCTGGCGCGGTGTACAGCGCATCGTGCGCAATATCGCCAGCGGTCAGGGTAAACCCGATTGGCAGGTCGTCTTGCGCAAAGCAGGCGGTGCGCTTATCAAGTTCATCACTTTTCAACCAGTATTTCGCTTTCGCCCCATTCCCAGCCTGTTGCACGGCCTTATCGGATGGGGTTTTTTGGCCTTTTTACTCATTAACCTAAATGACATTATTTACGCCTACTTTGGCTGGCGTTTTCTCGACCACACCGGCATTTTTGGAGATGTATACCGACTGTTGGCGGATTTTGCCAACATAGCGATTCTGGTCGGAATCGTTGCTATGGCCTTTCGGCGTTTTGTCTTGCGCCCCCCCGCGCTTTCATCCCGTCTCACCACGCTTTTGTTCCCCGCCGCGCGAATGGGCATCAGCCGCGATTCAGCCATCGTGGCCGGGTTTATCTTTTTGCATAATTCATCTCGATTAATCGGCGAGTCGTTCTTTGTAGCGGAGCATGGCGCAGATAGCTGGCAGCCGTTTATTACAACGGTAGCCAAGCTGTGGGTGGGAATGTCCCCCGAGGCGTTGCTCGTCGGCGAAAGGATCGCCTTTTGGCTGTCGATGGGCGCGATTGCTGCTTTTTTGCCCTATTTCCCCTATTCCAAACACATCCACCTGTTCTTTGCGCCGATTAATTTTGCGCTCAAGCCCGAACGCAAGTCGATTGGTGCGTCGAATTACCTCAATATGGACGATGAAAAGATTGAGACGTTTGGCGCGGCCAAGGTTAGCGACCTGGGCTATGAGCAAATTGTGGATGCTTATGCCTGTATCATGTGTTTTCGCTGCCAAGAAGTTTGCCCGGCCTATAATACGGGTAAAATCCTTAGCCCGGCGGCGCTAGAGATTAATAAACGTTATAACTTTAACCTGGGCGGCGGGGTTGAGAAACCCCTGATTGACCTGATTCCCGAAGAAGCGATTTGGGCTTGCACCAGTTGCGGCGCGTGTGTTGATATTTGCCCGGTGGGTAACGAGCCGATGCGTGATATTCTCGATATTCGGCGCAACCTGGCGCTGATGGAAAGCAGCGTGCCGAAGCAGCTAGAATCTGCTTTTAGGGGCATGGAACGAAATTCCAACCCCTGGAATGTTTCACCGGCGGATAGGATGAAGTGGGCGGATGGGATGAGTGTGCCAACCGTGGAGAAGAACCCGGAGCCGGAACTGCTTTGGTGGGTGGGCTGCGCCCCTGCCACCGATGCGCGCGCTCAAAAGACTGCCCGCGCTTTTGCCAAAATCCTGAATGCGGCGGGGTTGAATTATGCGGTTTTGGGTAAAAATGAGCAATGCACCGGTGATTCGGCGCGCCGCGCCGGGCGCGAAGATATTTTCTTTAGCCTGGCGACGGGCAATGTTGAGTTGTTAAACGAGGTGGCCCCCAAGCGCATCGTAACAACCTGTCCGCATTGTTTGCATACACTTAAGAACGAATACCCGGCCTTTGGTGGAAACTACGAGGTGATTCACCATACGCAGTTGATTAATGAGTTAATTGGCAACGGAAAATTGGTTCTTGAACCGCAAGCTGCCGGTGAAAATCAACAATCTGCCATTACCTTTCACGATCCATGCTATTTGGGCCGTCATAAT
Source organism: Anaerolinea sp. (assembly GCA_020719725.1). GTDB lineage: Bacteria > Chloroflexota > Anaerolineae > Anaerolineales > Villigracilaceae > UBA8950. The sequence goes on from DYPU01000001.1 coordinate 102,056, forward strand.
GGAATTGTGGCTGCGCCACGCCAGGTGCTCAGCTCGCTGGGTGGGCTAACGGTGGAAATGCCGCGTAATTCGGCTAAGTCGTTTTGCTGCGGCGCGGGCGGCGCACAAATGTGGAAGGAAGAAGAACCTGGCACAGAACGCGTTAATACCACACGTTACGTTGAAGCCAAAACCACCGGCGCGGAAACTCTGGCAGTGGGTTGCCCGTTTTGTTTGACAATGCTAAGCGATGCTTCCAAAGCAGATGAAGCCATGCAAGTGCTGGATGTGGCCGAAATCGTGGCGGCGCGATTGAAAGAATGACTTTCGAAAATTAATTATTTACCCCAGAATAAACGAAACGCCAGATGTTTTCTGGCGTCTTGTTTATTCTGGGGTAAAGGTAACTGTTCAGCCTCAATAAAAGAGCGCTTACCTCTTGTTTCTATTCTTTTAGCATCAAACCCGCCGCAGTGCGCCCAATTTCTACCGCAAAATTCGTGCCGCGATCCCAGGGGTAAACCTGGCTCATTGAAGCAAAATACAATCCATTAATCGGCGTTTGAATTGCGGGGATGTTTTGCGAATGATTGACGAGCGGCACTGGTTGGGCATAGGCTGTGCGCCAGAGCCAGGTTTTCTTTACCCAATTGCGTTCAAAACGCGGGTTGAGCTTTTGCAGGCTGGGCAAAAATCTCTCCAACAACTCGTCCTGCGATAGTCGAAAATACTCATGTTCCGGTTCCAAATAATCACCAACATATACAATATGGTCGCCGCCAAAATTTTCGGGTGAGACAAAGTTGGTATGCTCCACCACGGCCAAAAACGGAAAGCCCGCCGATTTTGGAATGTTGTACCAGTAATAGCCCTGCTCCGAAAGTTTTTCTTTCAGCGCCAGGGTCATGACCACCGCCCCCATCGACTTTAATCTTAGCAATCCTTCCAAATACTCTTTGGGAAGCGCCGGGACCATTTTAGCGGCGACTGCTGGCGAAAGCGTGACCAGCACTTTATCGGCTTTTTCCGTTCCTTCAGGCGTCGAGAGTTCGAACCCACCCTGGCCTGCATCCTGTTGAATATGCGTTACCGGCGTCCCCAGCCGAATCTCGACTCCTGTGGCCCGCAGCTTTTCGGCAAACTGATCGGCAAATGCCTGAAAGCCGCCTTTAAACGTCCCCAGACGGGTTGTGCGGGCGTGGATTCTGGCCCACATCCAAGCCATGTTGACTTGCTTTGAGTATTTCTCGCCGAATTTTCCGACCAGGAGCGGTTCCCACATTAGCTTATAGACCTTTTCACCGGCCCATTTGCGCATCCAGGCTTCTACGGTAGTTTTTTCGAGCGCGCGCCAGTTCGTGGTGATGCGTAGAAAAAGCCCCACCAGCCCAAACCGTATTTTGTTCAATCCCCAGCCCAAGCCGGGGAACAGAATGGCATTGACAATGGAATCGAACGGGTAGAATTTGCCTTCGTGGTACATCACTGTCAGCGGGCGGGGAAAGATCACTTTGTCTTCTAATCCTAGTTCTCTGATGATACCCAGCATGTGCTCGTCACTGGAAAACCAATGGTGATAGAACTTTTCCACCGACCACGCCCAGCCTGGTTCTTTGAAGCCACTTGCCAGCCCGCCAACATAATCGGCAGATTCGTAAATGGTGATATCGTGCCCGGCTTTTTTTAAATCCCAAGCAGCAGACATTCCGCTGTATCCTGCACCAATGATTGCAATTTTCATAAGAGTTTCCTTACTTGAAAGGGTGGTCTTTGGCTTGTTTTTCGAGTCGGGCTGCCAGGGCTTTTAGTTTGCCCCATTCCTGGCGGATGATGTAAAGCATCGCCAGGGTACGCAGCCAGCGTAGTTCACAGTTTTGGTTTTCGGCCAATTGTTCAAAGATGCTTAATGCCTGATCATCGGTGCGTTTGGCTTTGGCGTATTCATTTGCGAGCTGTTCCAGCGAGTTTTCGCTTTGTTTGCGCAGGTGGCTGGCATGTTCCAGTTTGGGGCGGTTTTTTATGACTAACTTTCCGACACGGTTGATGGCATCGTTCAATTCTTCTATGGAGAATGGTTTTCCCAGATATTCTTGAACGCCCAATGTAATTGCGGCATTCAGTGTTTGAAGATCGGTTTGGGCCGAGATGATGATACAGCCGGTGTCGGGATAAATTTCGCTGATGGCTTTGAAGGCTGCCAGTCCGTCCATTTCAGGCATATTGATGTCCATCACCACAATATCGGGGTGATGAGTTTTTGCCAGGTCAATCGCCTGGCGTCCATTGGATGCTGTGGCAATCACAACCACGCCTGGGTTCATGGATAGCATCAATCGAACACTGCGGCGGGTTTCCTGAAAGTCATCTACGATGAGTACCCTGAGTTTATTGCTTGAGTCCACACCTGGTTGAGACATTGCTATTCCTTTTGGGCCAGCACTTCTCCATCTGCCTCAGTTCGCAGTGAATCGCTCCATTTGATTCCTTCACGGGCCAGAAACCAGGCCCCTACCAGTGTGATCGGCAGCCAGAGCGCTACATGCAGGGTTAGGGTATATCCGGCAGCCGTCGCCTGCTCCACGCCATAGGCGGTCAGCACGGCGATGCCGGGTGCGTCAAACGTCCCGATGTAGCCGGGGGCCGACGGCAGGGTGGTAAAGAGATTGACGATGCCATTCATCAGCATTAATGCGAAGAAACTGACTTCGAAGTTAAAGGCATGCATTATGAACCAGTATTTGGCGGTTTCCAGCAGCCAGATCACCACCGATGTCAGGAAAACCATCAGCACATTGAAGGGTGAACGCAACGAGGCCAGGCCATCCAGAAATTTGTGCATGATGCCGCGAGTCTTTTCTTTGAATCGTTCTGGTAACAAGCGGTCAATGAACCAATCGCCAATCCTGGCTGTGATGCTTGGGAACATGGCCGCCAGCAAAAAGATAACCAGTGCGCTTATAAAAGCGGCTGTACCCCACAAAGATACTTGCTCGATCGTGCCCATAATGCCCGAAGATGTCGTTAGTTTCGCCAATTCTGGCAGGTTAACGAAGACGAAAGCCAGCATGACCACCCCGTCAAAGATACGCTCGACGATGATCGTTGCCAGCGAAGCCGAGACGGGCACGCCTTCTTTGCGCTTCAAGATGACCGCCCGCAGCACCTCCCCGGCCCGGGCCGGGTAGATATTGTTGCCCATGTAACCGATGGTCGTGATTGGGAACATTTTTGCTGTTGAGATTTTTTTGATCGGCCTGAGCAGGTAATGCCAGCGCCAGGCGCGTGCCCACACGCCCACGAAGTAAACCGCCACGCCGGGCAATATCCACCAGTAGTTGGCCTTCGCCACCACCGACCAAAAATCACCCAGGTGCAATCCACGCAGGGAGAGCCACAAGAACAAGATGCTAATCAGTACCCCAAGCCAAAATTGCCATTTTTTCATAGTGGGGTGATTTTACCAGATTGCACCGTTCCCTTAATGGGGAAACCGCCGACCCAGAAAGGATCAGCGGTTTTGAGTCAGTCGGGGGTGTCATTGACCGGAGTAGACTGGTTCTTCCGTAGTTTACGTGAAATTATCACGC
>DYPU01000082.1 GCA_020719725.1 Anaerolinea sp.
TTTCGCCTTGTTCCAGAACGAAACGCACCACAGTTCCATCGGGAACGGGGCGGCCATTGTGGTCGAGAATGATTCCGGTGCGCAGGGCGATGCTTTCGCCGACCCGGTAAACGGGTTCGGGGGTTGGTTCTGGCGTGGATTCACTGGTTGGGCTGGGCGGGGCCGCAGGCAGGTCTAGCGAAAGCGTAATCACCTGGCTGGGGCTGGGCGCGGTGATGGAGATTAGGTCATACCCCAGGCCAGGAATGGAGACTGGCGAAGCTCCCGCCGGGGCAATTTCCTGAAAGAGCAGGCGCGCTGCCACTTCGATAAATGGCGCAGATTCGCTATACATACCATAATAGGCGGTCAGATTGGCAATATCAGTGGCATCCAGGTAATATGGAGCGCCAAAGGCAAATAAAACAAGGCGCTTGTTTAGCAACAGGCTTTGTTTTTCTGAGAAAAATCGCCGGAAGGTTTCTTCTTGGGGTTGGCCTTCACTCAGGTCGAGAGTGGAGAAGACGACCCAGTTCGCGCGGCGCAGGTCGCTGGCAAGCTGAAGGGATGGGTATTTATCCTCAAGATATAGCCCTAGATCGTCAAAAGAATAAGAAGATAAATGGGAAGGCAGTGCCAGCGCACCGGTATTTGGCCCGTATAACGTTAAGACCGAATTTTGCAGCGCATCCACCGCTAAAATGGGCTGCGGCTCACAAGTGGAACATTGCTGCGCTGACCGGGTATCAGTAAAAAAGATGACATAATCGCGCGCGCTGGGTGGGTCTGGCAGCACTGTTGAAAGGTCCATGGGGGAAGGGCTAAGCAGGCTGGCGGCCTGGCGGGCGACTTCAAAGGTCAATTCTTTTGAAGCCGCTATTTCGTTCAGCCCGGTTGGAGCAGGTTGGATGTTTGCAAGGCTGAAAGTTTCATAAAGCCGAAATTTGGCAGTGAGCAGGCGTAAGACAGATTCGTCTATGCGTTGGGCAAACGCCGAGTCTTCTTGGTATTTTTGGGCAAAAAATTCAAGGATACGCAGCACTGTGGTGTAACTATCTTCAATATCGGTTGATTGAATTCCGCCGATGTATAGTAAATCATTCCCGGCCAGAAAAGCATCGCGGGCCACCAGACGCGCCGAAAAACCTTCCTGGCCTGGGTCGTAAAAACGACGCACTGCGGCTGTTCCCAGGTCATCGCTTACGATGATGCCGCCGTTTTGCCGCCAGGTTGCAATTTCGGGCAGTGCCAAAATTTGGCCCAGAGCTTGTTGGTCAAAACTAATTGGGCGGGTTGTGGCGCGAATATTGCCTTGAAAGCCCTGATAGCGGATGTGTGAAACCAGCAGGCCATCAGCAATGCTTTCTGGGTTGGGAGCATTGCCGGTAACGGCAAAAAATGGCGCAAGTTCCACTTGCTTTAGCTCTTCGAGGGAGCGGCGGACTGTTGCTACTTCTTGCTCGGTGGGTCGGTCGGTTCCGCCCCGGCCCGGAAAATGTTTGGCAATTAGCGCCATTCGGCCCGCGCTGCCACTGTGCATTCCGCTAATAAAGGCTCGGCCCATTTCGCCAACCCAATAGGGGTCGCCGCCAAAGACGCGTGTGCTTAAATCGGCGGAAAAAGAAGCGGTAGGAGTCGTCAGAACGTCCAACGACAGCCCCAGGTAGAGGTTGAAGCCCAGGTTGGTGAGTTCGCTGCCCATCACCTGACCAGCTTCGTTTGCCAATTGGGTGTTCCAGGTGGCCCCTAGCGCCATTTGGTCGGGCAGAGCTGTCAGCCCGCTTAAAATTTCATCGTTGGGCGCGCCGCCACCTTCTTGGGCAATTCCAACCCAAAGCGGAATATACGAATGGGGCAGGGTTGGGTCGGATGGGTTGGTAGATTGTTGCCATTCGGTATTTTGCAAGTCTGAAATGAGGGCATAGGCTCCAGACACCGTGTTCGGAGCCGCCAAAAAGTTATCGTTGGCGGCTGTCAACGTTACCCCGCCAATGTGATAATTGGTGATCAGGTCATAAATTTGAGATTCTGGCGTAATTTCAGCTCCCTGAAATGTGACCAGGAACAATTGACCGACTCGTTCTTCAGGTGTCAGTTTTGCCAGTAATTGCGCGGCTTTTTGATCGGCGTTACTTTGGGCTTGCGCATTGAACGAAGGCCAGGCCAACGAAACCAGCAGTAACAAGATGTTAAAGAGAGAAAGGAGACGTGAACTCACAATCCCTCCGTTTGGCGCAAGATTCTGGTGTGAACTTCGGGTTGAATGTTACCGCCCGAAAGGATTACTACGGTTTCGGGCGTTGTTTTGTTTTTCAGCGCTGCCGCGAGTGTTACTGCTGCCGAGCCTTCCAAGATTTGCCCATAGTTTCTCCAGGCAAAAGCGATTGCCTGGGCGATCTCTGCTTCTTCTATAAGTAGAATTTCATTGACCAGTTGGCGTACCAGGGGCAGGGTGATGGAGCCGGTTTCAACTGGCCCGGTTAGCCCGTCGGCCAGGGAGGGCCAATCGGGGATGTTTTCTTGAGAATTGCGTGTCAATAGTCCGTGCATAAAGGCCGAGGCTGCCGCTTGTACTCCTACCAGGCGCGCGCCTGGGTTGATTTTTTTGAGCGCCAGGCCAATTCCGCTAATCAGCCCGCCGCCGCTGACGGGCACCAGCCAGGTCATTTGGGCTGTGTCTGGGTTTTGCGCTAGAATTTCGAGCGCAAGGGTGGCCTGACCGGCGATGACTCCGGCGTCATTGTAGGCGGAGATGAAGGTTTTGCTGTTTTTAGCGGCAAATTGAATGGCGTAGGCTTCGGCAATTTCGTAACCGCCCGCGACTAGTTCAACTTCTGCTTTCAGCGCTCGCATGGCTGCAATTTTGTGTGGCGTGGCCTGATCTGAAGCAAAGATTTTGACCGGTGTGTCAGTTTTTTGGGCGGCCCAGGCCAGGCCCTGGCCGTGATTTCCTGCCGAGGCTGTCACCAGCCCGGCCTGACGCTCCCAGTTTTGCAGCGCGAGTACTTTGTTGAGTGCGCCGCGCAGTTTGAATGAACCGGTGATTTGCTGGTTTTCCCATTTAAGCCACAAACTCCGCTGAGGGTCATGCGTCAGCGGGGTTGTGCGGAGGTGGGGCGCAAGTCGTTCTTGCGCTGTCAGTAGCCAGTCGTATGGGAACAAAGGCGGGTATCCAAATATTTAAGCGCGATGATAAACAGATAAAGCCAATTGCGGGTCGTCGGTGAAGATGCCGTCCACGCCTAGAGCTTGCAGGCGGAGCATTTCGGTTGGGTTGTTGACGGTCCAGACGTAGACCCGGCGGCCCAGGTGATGAGCGCGGTCTACGTTTTGGGCGCTGACATCCTGGCTGTAGGGGTGTTCGGCCTGAATGGATAAGAATCGACCCCAGCGGCGCTGCCACCAGCCGGCGGGGCCGGGCAGGGCCAATTGTCCGCGAGGCAGGCCGGGGGTGAGTTGAGCGGCGCGAATCAAATTGTGAGGGAAAAACGAGGAGTAGATGACGTGTTCTTCCTGTCGGTAGCGTTTGACCAGTTCCGCCACTTTTTCTACCAGTGAATCGAAGGGGGTGGCGTAGTTGGTGAGTTCGATGTTCATGAAGAGTTGACTGCCAACCGTTTCAAAAATTTCGGCCAGGGTGGGGATGCGTTCGCCGCGAAATTTCTCGTTAAACCAGGAGCCTGCGTCGAGTTGTTTGAGGGCCTCCAGTGTGTATTCTGAAATGCGGCCTGTGCCGTTGCTGGTGCGGGCCAGGCTGGGGTCGTGAAAAGCGACAACCTGGCCGTCTTTGGTGAGTTTGACATCGAATTCTATGCCGTCTGCGCCCTGTTCGTGGGCCAGCTTGAAGGCGGCCAGGGTATTTTCGGGGGCGTGAGCCGATGCGCCGCGGTGGGCAAATACGCTGGGGAGGGGTAGGTCTTTGAGCATTAGAGTTCCACAAAGTAGGATGCGGCGGCGCGGTCGAGCAGGTCGCGGTTCATTTCGGGTTCAACGTTCAGGTAGCGGGCAATGTCAATGATTTGGTCGCACAGGTCGCGCGGGTGCGAGGCGCGTAGTTTGCGGTTGCGTTTGATGTACCATTCTTGCAGCAGGTAGGCCAGGCCCTGATCGTTGTATTTGACGTTTTTGGCTTGTGAGACGCGCTTGAAGATTTCACGAAATTCTTCGTAGGAGGGGTCGCCGATTTCGATTTTGTGGCGCAGGCGGCGCAGGAAGGCTTCATCGACCAGATCGCGGGGGGGCAGGTTGGTGGAGAAGACGACCAGAACATCGAAGGGGATTTCCAGTTTGCGGCCCGTGTGCAGGGTTAGAAAATCGACGCGGTTTTCGAGCGGTACAATCCAGCGATTGAGCAGGTCGCGCGGGCGTACTTGTTGGCGGCCAAAATCGTCGATGAGGAGTATGCCGCCATTGGCTTTTACCTGAAAGGGGGCTTCGTAGTATTTGTGGGTGTCGTCAAAAACCAGGTCTAGTCCGGCCAGGGTTAGTTCGCCGCCGACTACGATGAAAGGCCGTTTGATGTGTACCCAGCGCGGGTCGCGTTTGGCACCAGAGCGCAGGGAACCGGTTCCTGAAGCGGTGCTATCGTCATCTGGCGCGCGCTGGTGGTTGACGGAGTCGTATAGTTTGATGACTTGTCCATCAACATACAGGGCGTAGGGGATGTACATATTTTGGGTCAGAATCAAGCTGCCAAAGGCGCGTGCCACGCTGGTTTTGCCGTTGCCGGGCGGTCCATATAGAAAGATGGAAGTGCCAGAGTTGAGGGCTGGGCCGAGTTGTTCAAAGGTGGTTTTGGAGATGACCAACTGTGACAGGAGTTGGTACATGGTGCGAGCGGTGACGGGAATGCGTTGGCGGCTTTGGCGGCGCAGTGTTTGGTTGTAGATTTCGATTGGGACGGGGGCCGGGCCAGCGTATTGGCTGCGGTCGAGGGCTTCGCGGGCGCGGTCGATTCCGGCTCCGGTGATGGCGTATTGGTAGGAGCCTTCTCCCAGCCCCATCGAGGAGGATTTGACCTCGACCAATTTCTCGCGTTTGAGCGATTCCAAAATCAGGTCGGTGACACCGGCAAAGGGCAGGGCAATTTCCTCGGCTACTTTAAATCCTGAAAGGTAGCCCTGAAAGTATAAAATCTTGAGGGCCAGGTCTTGCAACCAGAGTTGCGATAGGCCGGTATCGTCGATGCGGGTGATGGGTGGGGGAATGAACCCTGGCATACCACCTGAAGATGGTTGCGAGGCAGTGGGGCGTGATGGGAGATTGGCGTTGAGAGACATGGTCACCTGCCTGTCGGAAAATGGAGTCGTCAAGAGAATGTTACAAGATTATAGCATGTCCACTGGGCCGGGTTGCGTAAAAATGGGCGGGTCTTTCAGTTTTTTTGTAAAGTTGGGTTGGGTTGCAATGAATGCCTGAACCATGGCTGAGTTGGTGGTCTGTGGCAGGCGCGGGCTGTTTATGCGGCTAAAGGATTTTCTGGCGCAGCATTTGCTGAACTTGTGTTTGAAGTTCGCTTTCCAGGCCAGGCAGTGAGCGGCGCAGGGTGGTGATGGTTTGCGCATTGCGGCTGGCCTGGATAATTTGCCTTAAAAAGAAGATCGTTTCGATGGCTGAGGCCCGATACAGTGCATTGAGCAGGTCTGCCAGCTCGTTTTGCAGCACCGGCGGCGCATTGGCGATGATTGGACCGACAATCTCGAAGACCGGTGGCAGATTTTCATAGCCAGGGTCGGCGAGCAGCGGTAAAAGCGCTTCGATGCTATTGGCCCACATTTTAGGGTTTTCGCTGGCAACCCATTCTTGAAGCAGGTTTAGAAACAGGTCGGGGGTTTCGTTGCGTAGCCGTTTTAGGCTGGCACTGAGCAGAGCGGCGCGGACTTTTTTATCGCGGACTCGTCCAACCCAGGCGCTGATGCGCTCCACTAAAAGTGGCGTGCGCGGAGCGATGCGTCCGAGTAGGGTGGCGGCCAGCAAGCGGGTTTCAAGGTAGGCGTCTTTCCAGAGTGCATCGGTCAGGGACATGCTTTGTTCGGGGAAAGTGGCGGTTAGTGGAGCCAGTTCAAATTCGATTTGGCGCAGGACGGATTGGGGTGCGCGGTAAGCCCGCAAGACGGAGGCCGGGGCCGCGACACCTACCCGCAGGGTGCGATCTGCGTATAGATCGAGAATTTCGTGCAGGTCATGCAAAAACGCCGCAGGTTGGTCAAATTTTTCGACCAGCGTTGCGGCCTGAATTTTGAGGCGGGCAATATCAATTGCGGGCATGGGTTTGGGATGTATGGGCGACCCGGCGGATCGCCCATACTACGAATTAATAGGCCTTGGCGAAATAGACCTTGCGTTTGGCTTTTGCGCCGCACACGATGCAGGTTCCCACATGTTCGGGTTGTCCATCAATGGGAATGCAGCGCGTGCTGGCTTTTGTGTCTTCTTTGACTTTGGCTTCACAGGCTTTGCTTTCGCACCAGTATGAGAAGGCCCAGCCGCCCTGAACGACCTGTTTGAGTTCTTCGTAGTCTTTGGGGTCATGGATGTGGCTGTCACGCATAGCGGTGGCGCGTTCCAATAGGGCGGCCTGAATGTTTACCAGCATTTCGCTGACAGTTGCGGCGATATTTTCCTGGGAGACGAAGGATTTACCCTCCCGGCCAGGTTTGTCGCGGCGGGCCAGTGCCACAGAGCCTTTTTCGACATCTTTGGGGCCAATTTCCATGCGCAGGGGCACACCGCGCATTTCCCAGTCGTTGTATTTGAAGCCGGGGGTAACGCCTTCGCGGTCATCCACTTTGATGCGGATTCCGGCGGCTTTGAGTTCCTGCCAGATACGATTGGTAACTTCCATAACGGAGGCCTTTTCAGCGTCGTTTTTGTAGATGGGAACCAGCACCATTTGGATGGGAGCCAGGCGAGGGGGCAGAATCAAGCCCTGATCGTCACCGTGAGTCATGATAATGGCCCCAATCATGCGGGTTGAAAGTCCCCAAGATGTCGTGTAGCAAAATTCTAGCTCGTTGTTCTGATTGGTAAACTGGATTTCGAAAGCCTTGGCAAAGTTTTGGCCGAGAAAGTGGCTGGTTCCGCTTTGCAGGGCTTTGGTATCTTGCATCATGGCTTCAATGGTGGTGGACATGACTGCCCCGGCGAATTTTTCGGTTTCGGATTTGATGCCTTTGATGACAGGCACGGCGGCTTCGTTGACCGCAAAATCGGTGTAGACATCCAGCATCCGCAGGGTTTCTTCGCGGGCTTCCTGTTCGGTGGCGTGAGCGGTGTGGCCTTCCTGCCAGTAGAATTCGGCAGTGCGTAAGAAGAGCTTGGTGCGCAGTTCCCAGCGCACAACGTTGCCCCATTGGTTGATCAGCACTGGCAGGTCGCGCCAGGATTTGATCCATTTGCTGTACATGTAGCCGATAATCGTTTCGGAGGTGGGGCGCACCACCAGGGGTTCTTCCAGCTTTTCGCCGCCGCCGTGGGTGACAACCGCCAGTTCGGGGGCAAAGCCTTTGACATGTTCCTTCTCTTTTTCAAGGAAGGACATGGGGATGAACAGGGGGAAGGCGGCGTTGACATGGCCGGTGTCTTTAAAGCGCCGATCAAGTTGGCCCTGAATGTTTTCCCAGAGTGTCCAACCGTAGGGGCGGACGACCATGCAGCCGCGCACAGGTGAGTAATCGGCCAGTTCGGCCTTGAGTACCAGATCGTTATACCAGTCCGCAAAATTTTCGGCGCGGGTGGGGAGTTTTTCTTCTGCCATTTTGTCCTCGCTAGGAGTCCAAAATCTCCAGATTTTGGACGTTTTGAATTGATGTTCTGTCCAACGTCAGAAGGCGTTGGATTCTAGTAATGATACAGCAGTTTCCACATCCTCTGCAAAAAGTAGCAATTTTTTTGCGTTTGTGGAAGTATAGTTGCCGGTAATTTCAAAAACCTGGTGGAAGATGGACTGCCAGCCATCCCCAACCAGGATGAGCGGCCTCCGGGGCAGGGATTCCACTGTCATCAGATTCCACATCAGGGCAATTTCGGTCAGCGTGCCGGGGCCGCCGGGCAGGGCGATGGCGGCATCGCAGCCGGTAATCAAATCTTCCAACCGTTTCAGTAATGTTGGGTGATGACGTTCTTCTTTGACCCAGGCGTTGACTGCAATAGGTCGCCAGGCTTCGATTTCGCCGCAGGTTATACCGATTACGTTTGCGCCGGCCTGGTTCGCGCCTTTGCTGGCAGCTTCCATTGTGCCGATGTAGCCGCCTGTTAGCACGGTATGACCATGCTCTGCAAGGATTTTGCCGAGGCGATAGGCTTCATCGTAAGCTGTTGAACCGGGTTGGGGCTGTGCGCCGCCGAAGATGGTGATGTTCATCGTTTTATTGTTTGAAATGAAAAATCTTCCGATTTTGCCTTTCCAAAGTCATGAGACTGTGGAGTTTGTATCCCATTCACGGGTTTGATTGATTTTTAGTTTTTCTAGAACCGCTTCTTCCAGGTCAATATCTGAAACCGAAGCCAGTTGTAGCAGGTAGAGCGTCACATCCGCCAGTTCGGCAGCCAGCTTGGTTTTGTCGAGGGTTTCTTCTCGCCACTGGAAATGCTCCAAAACTTCAGCGACTTCCAGTGAAAGTGAAATTGCCAGGTTTTTGGGTGTTTGCGGGCGTTTACTCTCTGCGGCATACCAGCTTTTCGAGTGGACGAAGGTCTGCATTCTTTCGGTGAGTTCAGGTATAGACAATCGGACAGCGGGCATGGTTTGTTTTGCGGCCTTTGTGGTCAAAATCGCGGGCAAGATGTCAACAAAAAACGGCTCCTCGGTCTAGGAGCCGTTTTACGAAATACAAAAAACGAACCTATCCAGACCAGGAGGTTTGCCAATGTGGGGATGCGGATGGGTTTTTAGCAAACATGACCGTATTATACCTGATTGCTTTTGATTGCGGGGTACAATAGAGCCAAAATTTTTTAAAACAGATAACTGCTCAGCCCGTTTGCTTATTGGCCTGTTTTGCCGGAGCTATGGGAAACCGGAAAAATCTGACGTTTGCGCTACATTTTAGTGGTGGGATTTATCCCTTGGCGAGGTCGGATGGCTGAATAGTTATAAAAATAGGTCTTTTATGCCCCCTTTTTTTCAATTTTTAATTCGCCGTTTTCTGGCAATCCCAATTTCTTTGCTGGTCATTACCCTTATCATTTACGGCGGGGTGGTGTTGGTTACGCCGCCTGACGTCCGCGCTTCCATTTATATGCCCGAAACCAACGCTCATCTTACCGAAGAACAAATTCAAAGACAAATTAACCTGGTTATTGAGCGCTATCACCTGAATGAACCCTTTCCCGTGCAGTATGTTTATTGGGTCGCATCGTTGCTGCGAGGGGATTGGGGCTATAGCCCAAGCCTGAATGGTAATGTCTTGCCCGCCTTATTGCAGCGCACACCCGCCACAGCAGAACTGGCGCTGTATTCGGCCTTATTGTTCATTCCGCTTGGTTTGCTGGCCGGGGTAATGGCCGGGTGGCATCAGCGTGGCATCCTGGATGGCCTTTTCCGTTCGCTGGCTTTTTTTTCTACCTCCATGCCAACTTTTATCCTGGCGCTGATCTTGATCTCGTTCTTTTATATTGGATTGGGATGGTTTGCTCCAGAGCGAATTTCACTCTCTTTTTCCATTCATCTTACCCCTGAAAATTTCACCAGTTATACCGGCATGTACACCATCGATGGCCTGCTAAATGGCCGCCTCGATCTGGTGGCAGATGCTTTTCGACATCTTGCCATGCCCGTTTTTACCCTCAGCCTTTATCATTGGGCCACGCTGGGACGAATTGCCCGCGCTGCCATGATTGCCGAGCGTCGCCGCGACTATATCATCGCTGCCCGTGCGCGCGGCATCCGCGAAAATAGCTTAATTTGGCGTCACGCTTTTTACAATATGATAGCGCCCTCCTTTACCAGCCTGGTACTTTCAGCGGCTTCGCTGGTGACAGGGGTGTTCGTCGTCGAAATCATCTTTCGCTACAACGGAGTTTCAGACATTATTGTGCGCTCCATGCAAGGTATCCCAGATGCGGCGGCAGCCTTGGGGTTTACCATCTACAGCGTCATCGTCGTTTTGCTTTTGATGTTTGGGCTGGATGTTTTGCAAGCCATCTTCGACCCACGCGTCCGTGACGAGGTTTTGCGCTCATGAGAAACCTGCGTCGTTTTTTTTCGCGCTGGCAAAATTGGCTGGGACTTTTGCTCGTTTTGAGTTTCGCCCTTGTGGCTATTTTGGCTCCGCTCATTTCACCCGCTGACCCTAAATCGCCTGGCCCCTTTCAGCGTTACCCTGGCTTTCGCATCACCGACCGCGCGCCAAAATCACCCGACCTGGCACCCCCGCTCGGAACGTTGCCGGGCAATCTAAATGTCTTTCACGCCCTGGTCTGGGGCACGCGCGATGCCCTTTTGTTTGGGCTGCAAGTCAGCCTTTCTACGGCTATTTTTGGCGTATTATTTGGCGCTGGAGCGGCCTATACTGGTGGCTGGATCAACAGTTTCTTAATGCGCATTGCCGATGCCTTTCTCTCCTTCCCAACGATCGCCGGGATTGTCCTTGTCAATCAACTTTGGCTCTCGGTCATCACCAACGCCGGGGGTGTTCTTTATCAAGGTGAATGGCTTACCGAACCAGACCAATCTGCCCGGTTTGTGATCTGGCTCATTGAGCATATTGACCCTTTACTCCTCACGCTGATTCTCTTTTCGTGGATGCCTTACGCCCGTATCACGAACATCATCGTCACCACCCTTAAAGAAACCGAATTTATCCAGGCTGCGCGGGCGCTTGGGACCAGCCCGGCGCGCATCATTTTTCGTCACCTGATCCCCAATGCCATTTCTCCGGCTTTTGTACTGGCCGCGCGCGATGTTGGCGGCATGGTTATTTTACAAGCCACCTTCACCTTTATTGGGCTGGGCGGCACATCCATTTGGGGAACCATGCTTGTCAATGGCCGCGATTGGGTCATTGGGCCGGATGGTGGCATTTTACGCTACTGGTGGGTCTTTTTACCCGCCACTCTGACTCTTGTGCTGTTTGGCATTGGCTGGAACCTGCTCGGCGATGGTCTGAGTGAACTCTTTGATCCGCGTTCTGCCCAATAATGTCAATGAACCTGTTTCAAAACATCCCCGAACTTCGGCAAATTGCCGCGCAACTGCCCCCTCAAACCTACCTGGTTGGCGGCGCAGTACGCGATTTAATCCTCAACCGCCCCATTCTGGACCTCGACCTCGTAGTCGAAGCCAACGCCATTCAGCTTGCTCAGCGATTGCAACAGCAATACGGCGGAACAATCACCCTGCACACCCGTTTTGCCACCGCCACCTGGCAGCCGCCCACCGGCCCCGCCCTCGATCTCATCACCGCCCGCCGCGAAACCTACCCCACTCCAGCAGCCTTGCCTCAGATCACGCCATCCACCCTGGCCGATGATTTGGCCCGCCGCGATTTCAGCATCAACACCCTGGCCCTGAGCCTGTCCGATAACTCCTTGATCGACCTTCATCATGGACAGGCCGACCTGAAAAACGGCCTGATTCGCGTTCTACACCCGCAATCTTTTTGTGACGACCCCACCCGCCTCTACCGCGCCGTCCGTTATGAAACCCGCTACAACTTCCAAATTGCCCCCGAAACGTTGGCCCTCATCCCGCCTGCCCTGCCGCTCGTCGAACGCCTGACCCCCGAACGCATCCGCCACGAATTTGACCTGCTTTTCCACGAATTGCATCCCGCCAAAGCCCTGGTGCGCATGGACCAACTTGGCCTGCTCCAGGCGGTTTTGCCGGATGTCCTGCCCTGGGACTCGGACACCGCCGACCGGCTTTCCTCCGGCCTGGCTGCCCTTCCCGCCCCTGGGTGGGGACTCGACCTCACCTTCAGTGGACAGCCGTTAAACCTGGTCTTGGGCTACGCCCTGTGGCTTGGGAAACTGCACCACGCCCAGATCGACC
>DYPU01000011.1:0-29989 GCA_020719725.1 Anaerolinea sp.
CTAAAGTTTCCCTATCTATTCCTTATTTCAACCACACCCAACAGGGTGACTACCAGGTAGCGCAAATTTACCAACAACGCTGGCGCATCGAAGATGCCTTCAACATAGCCAAACGTCTTTTGGGTCTGGCCTATTTCTGGGTTGGCTCGATCAATGGCGTTCAGGTACAAATCTGGGCAACCTGGTTGTTGTATGCAATGTTAGTAGATTTGACCGACCAAATCGCTGAAGCAATGAAACGTCCGTTTGCAGACATTTCGATGGAGATGGTTTTCAAAGGTCTGTATCACTTCACTCAAGAGAAAAAGCTTGGCAGAGCATCTGATCCTGTTCACTATCTCGTTGAAGACGCCAAACTTCTCGGCATTCTCAAACATAGAAATCGACCAAAACTGGTCTTGACGAATTCATTTACTCCTTAACTTGTTACCAATGGACTAACAGGTATAATCACGCACTATGGATTTAAACATTGCCAGCCACCAAACCGGCCACTATACGGTACAAATTCCCGTATACGAAGGTCCGCTCGACCTGCTCTTACAGTTAATTGAACGGGCAGAATTGGATATTACTGCGGTTGCATTGGCACTGGTGACAGATCAATACCTTAAATACATCCGCGCTATGCAAAATGAAGCCAAGGCCGAAGAGATTTCTGCATTTTTGGTGATTGCCGCCAAACTTATTCAAATCAAATCTGAGGCGCTTCTTCCCCGTCCGCCAGTGCGCGAGGCTGGGGAAGAAGACCCAGCCGAAAACCTGGCGCGCCAACTACGCATTTACAAACGCTTCAAAGAAATTGCTAATTGGATGGAAGAACGCGAAAAAGGTGGACTGCGCACCTATCTGCGGCTGGCTCCGCCACCCAAACTGGAAGGCCGCCTGGATTTAAGCGACATCAGCCTCGAAGACCTGCTGCGCGCTGCCGAAAATATCTTCCTAAACGAAAAAGACAAACAGGCGCTGGGAACTGTCATCTCGGCCCCCAAAGTGACTATCCGCGAGAAAATCGCCTTCATTGCCGAGCGCTTGAGCCAGGGTGAACAAGCCTCGTTCCGAGAACTCATTCGTTCCGCAAAAACCAGGCTGGAGGTGGTTGTCACCTTTTTAGCCATGCTCGAACTGATTAAACGCTACCGTATCGCGGCCCGCCAGGACACTCTATTTGGCGATATTGAAATTCAGCGCGACGATTGGCAGCCGGAAGAAGAGTTTGAATTAGAATTTGAGTAAACTCGCAAGTCCCCTGCCCAATGACGATAAACCGCCGCACGCAGTTGGTGTGCTTCTCAGCCCACAAGAACATGGGTATACTTAAATCATCTTGCCCAAAAACAAAAGAAACCCATATGACCCACTTGGAACTTTCAACCTTTCACGGCGATTTTGAAGAATTAGACGCGCTTACCAACCAGCTCAATTTGTTTCACGAGCAGTTTGGCGCGCGCGTTAGCACCAAACGAATGCACTGGATGACCTCCTGGTCAGACCTGATTAGCGTGGCCTCACTCGGCAGCGGACCAGATGTCTCTCAAATTGGCGCTACTTGGATCAGCAGCCTGACCGGCCTGAATGCGATACGACCTTTCAAACGCCAGGAACTGGCCGATCTTGGAAGTACCCCGGCCCAAGCCTGGTCTGTGCGCTGGACAAGCTACACCTTTGTGTTGTGCTATCGCAAAGACTTAATGAGCCAGCACGGCCTCAACCTCGAAAGCGCCTGGCTGGCCCCCTTTGTCCCCACCCCATATCCAGACATGCTGCACGTTGCCGCCTCATGGATTTGGGGCGCGGGCGGCGAATTGGTAGACTGTGACAAACGCCAACCCTGCATCGCATTCACCCAACCCCCAGCCATGCAAGGATTAACCGGCTGGCTCGAAAGCTACCGCGCAGTAGCAGCCAACTACCGCCTGAGCGCCCGCGATTGCGTGAACCTGTTTGGGCAAGGCAAAGTAACCGCCATGCTGATTGGCATTCGCATGGCAAATGCCATGTACGAAGCCGCCGACCCGCAAACCCGCAACAATATCGGCTTTGCGCCAGTTTCAAACGCCTCGTGGGTAGGCGGTGACAGCCTGGTCATTTGGAAACACTCCCAGCGCGACCCGGAACGCGAAACCCTGGCGCTCAACCTGGTAAAACTCCTCAGCAGCAAAACCAGCGTTGTTCAATTTTGCAAACAGGCCCATTCCATGCCCGCCCGGCCAGACGCGCTCAAAGAGCGCTACCCGGCCTCGCACCCCCTCAGCGCCACCGCCCAGGCTATCAGCAAAACCGGCAAACGCTACCCCGCCATCAGCCAATGGCGCTCCATCGAACACCAGATGGTGCAAAGCCTCAATATCATCATCCACGAAGCCTATCTCAACCCCAGCCGCCCTTCTCAAGAAATTCTCAAAAAACATCTCGAACCCCTGGCGGAGCGCCTGAACCGAACCATGTAAACCCAAAGCCGCCAATCGCGGCTTTTTTGTTTTCTCCCAGCAGAACAAGCTATAATTAACGTCTCGGAGGAATGCCATGATTACCCAATATCACCGTCCAGATACCCTTGAAAACGCCCTGGCACTGCTTGCCAACCCCAACACCCTCGCACTCGGTGGCGGCACAAAAATCAACACCCCCGCCTACAAAGGAAAAGATTTTGCTGTCGTAGATTTGCAAAAACTCGGCCTCGGCCACCTCAAAAAGAGCGGCTACACGCTGGAAATTGGGGCAACCACCACGCTGGAAGAACTCTTACAAAACGACCACACCCCCCTCGGCTTGCAACAAGCCATTCGGCTGGAATCCACACTGAACCTCCGCAACATCGCCACCGTCGCCGGGACGCTGGTTTCGGCAGAGGGCCGCTCACCCTTTGGCGTGATGATGCTGGCGCTGGATGCCAAACTGACCTTCATCGGCCAACAAACAACCGTCATCAACCTGTCCGAATACCTGGCCCTTCGTCCAGCCGGACTTATCACCCAAATCAACCTCCCACTGAATATCAAAACCGCCTACGAACAGGTGGCCCGCACCCCAGCAGATTTACCGATTGTAGCCGCCGCGCTCGTTCAATGGGCCAATGGCCGCACCCGCCTGGCGTTGGGCGGCTACGGGAAATCGGCCCTGCTGGCAATGGACGGTACCGAAGCCGACGGGCTGGAGGCGGCTGCCAAAAACACCTTCCACGAAGCCGCCGACGCCTGGGCCAGCGCCGAATATCGCATGGATGTGGCTGCCACCCTGGCCCGGCGCTGCCTAGAATCAGCTCAATAGTAAACCACCGCGAGATTTTCAAAGGATTACTCAAACGGGGCATCATTGGCATGACTCTTACACGCTTTTTTAATGACAACAAATGGCATCTCCTGTCGTTTTTTTTATTTTTATTCCTCTCCATCTTTCTCACAATTGGAAAAATAGGCACTGAGTTCCAAAGATACGCCTTATTAACCCCTGACGCAGGCGTTTATGTATCTTTTGTTGCGGCGCAAGAAAACCCGCAATTTTTTGTAAATGACCCGCTTCTGTCTTCGGAAGAAAATATATCCGACTACAGGATGTTCTTCTACGGACAAATCAAGGCCCTAAGAAAAATTTTTGACAACTATGGTAGCGCGGCCATAGCGCTGGTTCCCTTTGGGATTTTAATACACCTGACAGGCTACTACGCCCTGGGCTGGGCTGTCTTTCGACGGCCCGGCCCGGCTGTTTTGGCCGCCCTTTTGCTTTCCTCGCCCATGAATTTGGGGTTTCTGCGCGATTTTTGGGGCATTATCCTGGAACCCATCCCACGCTTCTTTTATCAAGGTTTTCTGGCATTCTTACTGGCCTTAAGCATTGGACAAGGGCAAAACATAAAACGCTGGCCCATTATTTTGGCCTACGCCGGTCTTTTAAATTATTTTCACCCCCTCAGCACACCTCCCATTACCCTGGGCATTATGCTAAGTTTATGGTTTTTGGTAAAAAACGAAACTTTTTTTACCAAAATAAAGATGATGTCGCTTTCCGTCATCATCTTACTGGTGATATTACTGCCTTTCCTGCAAACATTTTTTTCATCAACCGATATAGGCGCGCAATCAGAAATTCCCTATGCAGTGGCCGCGCCAATTGTGGTGGAGCGGTTATCACCATTTGCGCTTCACCCAGAGCAAGCCATGCTAAGTTTTATCTCAGGTTTTCGGGGAGCGGGGCAAACCTTATGGCTTGCGCTGTGGGGCCTCGCCATTGCAGGGCTAATTGCTCAGCACAACAGAAATGCGCAAGAGTTTTATCAATTTCGGGCCATTTGGTGGATCATTACCGGTATCCTGGTAGGAGCTGGTCTGCTGCCCATGATGGAACATAAAATTTATTCTTCCCTGGCTACCTTTCCCCTTGAATTCGAGATGTACCGGGGAATGCGCTATGTCGTGCCTTTGCTTTTGCTACTCAATTTATATTTGATCTGGAAATACGCCGAACAGAAAAATTTACCACAAAAATTCGCCGTTCTTGGCAGTATCCTGCTGCTCGGTGTGTGGGGATACTATGGCATCCTCTTTCAAAAATCTGATATTGCCCAAGCAACCCGCCAAAACTTGAAATGTTTTCTTAAAAGCCAGATCGTTTGCTCACTTCCCTCAAATGAGAAAGACTTTATCGACACAATGGACGCTCTCCGCAACAAAACGCCCATAGGCGCAAGGATTCTTTCTGAAGGACAAGAAGTGGCAATTCGATATTACGCGCTGCGCCCTCTGGCTTATTCCTATAAAGATGGCCCGCCTTTTGCCTATACCGATCATCACGCCCTGATGACATGGTACAAAGACTACCAAACAATGAACGAACTGGCAGGCCTGAGAAAACATTCTTTTCGCCGAAAAGGATTCATCAATAAATTCGTAAAATTTGCCTACCAAATAGAGGCAGATTATCTCGTTCTTAGTGAACCCTACCAACCCGAAAAATACAATCACCCTGCGCTAATCATGATTTACTCAAATGATCACTACACGATATTCAAAATTTCAAAAGAGTGAAAGTGCTATAATTTCTGTCGTTACCCCACTTCCCCATCCCCCGGAGCCACCCTCATGACCTTTACCCTTCTGCAAGAACGCAGCCTCCCCGAAATCGCTTCAACTGCCAAATTGTACCGGCACGACAAAACCGGCACGCAAATTTTATCGGTGCTCAATAACGACGAGAACAAAGTTTTCGGCATCACCTTCCGCACCCCGCCTCAGACCTCCAACGGCATTGCCCATATCATGGAACATTCTGTACTATGCGGCTCGCGCAAATACCCGGTAAAAGAACCCTTCATCGAACTGGCAAAAAGCTCACTCAACACCTTTCTAAACGCCTTCACCTACCCAGATAAAACCTGCTACCCAATTGCCAGCACCAACCTGAAAGATTTTTACAACCTGATCGATGTCTATCTGGACGCCGTGCTCTACCCGCTGATTACACCCGAAACCCTTCAGCAGGAAGGCTGGCACTACGAGATCGAAAACCCCGCAGACCCGCTGGTTTTCAAAGGCGTGGTGTTCAACGAGATGAAGGGCGCGCTCTCCTCGCCCGATGACCTGCTCGGCGAACTCTCGCAGCAGTCACTCTACCCCGATACACCCTATGGGCTAAACTCTGGCGGCGACCCGGCAATCATCCCCGACCTGACGTATGCAGAGTTTAAGCATTTCCACGAAACCTATTACCACCCGTCCAACGCCTACATCTACTTTTATGGCGACGACCCCGAAGCCGAACGCTTGCGCCTGCTCGACGAGTGGTTGAACGCCTTCGAACAGAAAACTGTCCAATCAAATCTGCCGCTCCAGCCGCAGTGGACAGCCCCGAAACGGATCGTCCAACCGTATGATTCCGGTGACACTCCGGAAGCCAAATCTTACCTCATGGTCAACTGGCTTATGCCCGAATCGTCCGACCCAGAAACAACCCTCAGCCTGTCTATTTTGTCTCACATCCTGCTGGCTACCCCGGCCTCGCCGCTCAAAAAAGCCCTGCTCGACAGCGGCCTGGGCGAGGATGTAATGGGCGGCTACCAGGAAGAACTGCGCCAGGGTTATTTTTCAGCCGGGATGAAAGGCCTGGAGCGCGGCGACCTGGAAAAGGTGGAGAGTCTCATCCAAACCACCTTGACAGAACTGGCCGGTAGCGGCCTCGACCCCGAAACGGTGGCAGCTTCCCTCAACACCCTCGAATTCCGCCTGCGCGAGCAAAACACCGGGCGCTTCCCACGCGGCCTGTTCCTGATGCTCGCAGCCCTAACCCCCTGGCTGTACGACGCCAACCCGCTGGATGGACTGGCCTTTGAAGCGCCGCTCAAGGCCGTCAAAAGCCAGCCGCAAGGCTATTTTGAAAGCCTGATTCAAAAACATCTGCTCGATAACCCGCACCGCTCCACCCTGCACCTTATCCCAGATGCAGAGGAAGGCCAGCGCAAAGAGACCGCCGAAGCCGAACGCCTGGCGCAAGTCAAAGCGCAGATGACCCCGGCACAGATCGCAACCCTGATCACCGATGTGAAAGTACTCCAGCTACGCCAGGAAACCCCCGACAGCCCCGAAGCGCTGGCAACCATCCCAGCCCTAAAATTATCCGACATTGACCCCCACATCAAGACCATCCCGGTCGAAATCGGCCAACTTGGCGGCGCAAAACTGCTAACTCACGACCTGCCGACCAATGGCATTCTCTACCTCGACTTGGGCTTCGACCTGCACCCCCTGCCCGCCAATCTATTGCCATTCGTTGGGCTGCTGGGGCGCGTTTTACTCCAAATGGGAACCAACAGCCAGGATTATGTGGCCCTGACCCAGCGCATCGGCAAAAGCACCGGCGGCATCCGCTCGGCCACACTAACCTCCACCATCCGCGAAAGCCGCGATTCGGCCCTGTATTTCTTCCTGCGCGGCAAAGCCACCACCGATAAAGCGCAAGAACTGCTCGACATCCTGAAAGATGTGCTGTTAACCGCCAAACTAGACAACCGCGAGCGTTTCAAGCAGATCGTGCTCGAAGAAAAAGCCGGAGCCGAAGCCGGGCTAATCCCCAGCGGACACGCCGTTGTCAACAGCCGCCTATCGGCCCGCTTCAGCGAGGCGGGTTGGGTCTCAGAACAGCTTGGCGGGCTAGATAACCTGTTCTTCCTGCGCCGCCTGGCCGAAGAAATTGAGCAGGATTGGGGCTCGGTTTTAGGGAAATTGGAAACGCTGCGGCAATTGTTGCTTAACCGCGCCGGGATGATCATCAACGTCACCCTGGACACAACCTCCTTCGGAACGCTCCACCCGGCGCTGACTGCCCTTATCGAAGCCCTGCCCACCGCCAAACCGGCCCCCGTCAAATTATGCCCCGCCGCTTTTGACAAAAACGAAGGCCTGACCATCCCCGCCCAAGTCAACTACGTCGGCAAAGGCGCGAATCTTTACGCCCTCGGCTACGAACCGGATGGCTCCATCAACGTCATCCGCAACTACCTGGGCACCACCTGGCTATGGGAAAAAGTCCGCGTACAAGGCGGGGCCTATGGCGGATTTAGCACCTTCGACATGAACTCTGGAACATTCAGCTATCTAAGCTACCGTGACCCCAACGTATTGGCAACCTTAGACAACTACGACAATACCGTTAAATTTCTACGCGAGCTAAATTTGAGCGAATCCGAACTAACCAAAACCATCATCGGCACCATCGGCGACCTGGACGCCTACCTGCTGCCCGATGCCAAAGGCTGGACCAGCCTGGTACGTCACCTGACCGGCTACACCGACGACATCCGCCAGCAACTGCGTGAAGAGGTGCTTGGCGCGAGCGTAACCGACTTCAAACGCTTCGCCGAAATCCTGGCAACCGTTGCCGAAAAAGGCGAGGTGGTGGTGCTCGGCTCGGCAGATGCAATTGAGAAGGCCAACAAAGAACGCGAAGGACTATTAGACGTGCAAAAAGTGCTATAGAAATTGAGGCCGCATTACCAAAAAGAAATCAGATGGAGCGGGATAGCCAACCCGCTCCATCTGATTTCTTATCAACCAACAAGATTAATCCAATAATTCAAACCGCAGCGAGCAATAAGTGCGCAGGTCTTCAACTTCAAGGACAACCACATCGAGCGGCAAATCCAGCGAGCCACCACGCACCGCAACGCGCTGATCCGTCAGCAAGTCGAGGTAATCGCCATCGGGTAATTGCACTTCCACCCGGCCCAATTGTCCGCTGGTGTTAAAAACGCCATACAGACCCCGGCCCAAACCACCCGCCCAGGCCGCCTGAAGAGCAGGTTCAGCCGCCAGGAAATACAAATTCCCATTCAGCGCGGGATGCTTCTTCAGCCCGGCCAGGCGCGTCAGAAACAGCTGCAACTCGTAGCTGCCCCAATCAACTTTATCAATCTCAAACAAGGAAGGAGTATGCGTCGCAGCCGATTCCTGACCACCATAAATGAGGAATGCGCCGCGATTGAAAGCCTCGAAAGCTGTCCAAGCCAGACCCTGGCTGCGGCTGGGAGCCAGTTTTAAAATACGCAACTGGTCATGGTTTTCAGCGCAGCGCATTTTGATAAAATTTTGTGGGTAAATGGCATTCTGAAAGGCAAGCATTTCAAGATAACGTTTGACCGGCACGGCTCCACGCACAGCCTGCTGGAAAATAGGCCAAATATCATAATCATAAGTCAAGTCAAAAGCCGCATAGAGTTCACTATCCGACAAGCCCGAAAGCCCACGCGCGCGGCGATCTGCCACAAAAGAAGCGTGAACTGATTCTGCCAGCCATAGCACACCCGGTTTCACCTCTTCCACCGCCGCCCGCGCCGTCAGCCAAAACGCTTGCGGCAAAATCGAAGCCACATCACAGCGGAAACCATCCACGCCAAAAACCGCCCACGCTTTGAGTGTCTCCACCAGATACTCGGTCAGGTCAGGCTGAGGGTGCTTCAAATCAATGACATCCGACCAATCCGGGACAGTGGTAACGGGGCGTCCGCTTTCATCTTGATGAAAATATTCAGGATGTTCAGCCACCAAAACAGAATCGTGCGCGGTGTGGTTATAAACCACGTCAATCATCACTTTTAAGCCCAAATTATGCGCGGTTTCAATAAAACGGGCAAAATCTTCAAGCGTCCCATATTCCGAATTGATGCCACGATAATCCTGAATGGAATAGGGGCAGCCCAAACTGCCTTTTTTATTCAGTTTGCCAATCGGGTGAATGGGCATAAACCAAACCACATCCACACCCATCGCGCGGATACGCCCCAAGTCGGCTTCAACATCGGCAAAAGTGCCGCTGATGCCATGATTACGGACGTAAACTTCATAAATAACAAGATTACGATGGTCTAATGGGGTATTGGAAGCCATGTTTGATCCTTTCTATCTGCTTTTGAACAACCTGGCCTGGCTGTAGGACAAAAATAACATTCTTTCCAGTGCCAAAACGAGCTGGTGATTTGGCACAAACCATTGCAATTTATCCAAAAACCCCAAAGTAGATAAGTTCGGCTAAAATGAAGACATTCTATCTTGCGCCCATTTATGATGACCCCTTTACCCCTCGACACCATCCTGCCCGGTAACTGCATCGAAATCCTGGCCTCCCTGCCAGAAAATTCGATCGATTTGATTTTTGCCGACCCCCCCTATAACCTGCAATTGAAAAACGACCTATATCGTCCCAATCAGACCAAAGTGGATGCCGTGGATGATGCCTGGGACAAATTCGGCAGCTTTGCAGAGTATGACGCCTTCACGCGCGCCTGGCTCTCGGCTTGCCGCCGGGTGCTCAAAAATACTGGCACGTTGTGGGTCATTGGCTCGTATCACAACATCTACCGGGTCGGGGCCATTTTGCAAGACCTGGATTTTTGGATACTCAATGATGTGGTCTGGATCAAAGACAATCCAATGCCCAATTTTCGCGGGGTGCGCTTTACCAACGCGCACGAAACCTTGCTTTGGGCGCAAAAAAAACAGGGCGAAAAATACACCTTCAATCACCATGCCACCAAAGCACTTAATGACGATTTGCAAATGCGCTCAGATTGGCATTTACCGCTGGCAACCGGCAAAGAACGCCTCAAGATCAATGGCGAAAAGGCCCATTCAACCCAAAAACCCGAAGCCTTACTTTACCGGCTGATGTTGGCCGCCTCGAACCCTGGAGATGTTGTGCTGGACCCGTTTTTTGGCAGCGGGACAACCGGAGCGGTGGCCCGTAAACTGGGACGCCGTTATATCGGCATTGAACGCAACCTGAATTATGTCCGCGTAGCGACAGAGCGATTGGCTGCCATCGAAACATCACCTATAGAAAGCCTGATTCTGCCCGAAAAGCGGCGCGAACCGCGCATTCCGTTTGGAAATTTACTCGAAGCGGGGTTGCTGACGCCCGGCCAAACGCTGTGGCTGGAAAAAAAGCCAACCATCACCGCTACGGTGCGGGCAGATGGAAAAATTGTCAGCGGCGAGTTGATAGGCTCAATTCACAGCGTAGCCAAAAACCTGTTAAATGGCACACCGGTTAACGGGTGGGATGCCTGGCTTTTTCTCCAAAACGATGAGAAAAAGCCCTTAGATTTGCTGCGCGAATGGGTAAAAAGTCAGAAATTTGTCTGACAAAGAAGTAAAATAGGAATACAAGCCTAGCCAGGCTTGCCCCACGAGGAGTATCCATGAAACTCAACTTGCATATCAACGGACAAGATCACGCGCTAGATTGCCCGGCGCACACCAGCCTGCTGGCAGCGGTGCGCAGTTTGGGCTTTCACTCAGTTAAATTTGGCGATGAGCAGGGCCTGAGCGGCTCAGACACCGTCATTTTAGATGGCAAACCCATTAACGCCGGGCTACTATTGGCGGCGCAAGCCGAGGGGCATAAAATTGTGACAGTAGAAGCGCTGGGCGAACACCCAGAACAAGGCTGGCGCAAAACCGACGGGTTGCACCCACTGCAACGGGCTTTTATCGAAACTGGCGCCATTCAGTGCGGCTACTGCACCCCTGCCCAAATTTTGGCCGCAAAAGCGTTGCTGGATGTGAACCCAACCCCCACCGAAGCCGAAGTTCGCGCGGCGATTGCGGGAGTCCTTTGTCGCTGCACCGGCTACGCCAAACCCGTTCTAGCTATCCTGCGGGCAGCGGCAGAACTGCGCGGAGAAACAGCCAAAATAGAGCCACCCACTGCCGCCAGCCAGGATGCCCGCTGGCAAACCGTTGGAAAATCTGAAAAGAAGCTGGACGCCGTCAAACTGGCGCAAGGCAAACCAGCCTTTACCGCCGATATCGAACCGCGCGATTTGCTGCACGCCAAAGTGTTACTCTCACCCCACGCGCACGCCCGGATACTCAAAATTGATGCCAGCCGCGCCCGCGCTTTACCAGGAGTCGCTGCTGTGCTGACCTGGCAGGATATTCCGCGCGTGGTCTATTCGACCGCCGGACAATCCGACCCAATTCCGGGGCCGCTGGATTGCTTCTCGCTCGACAACAAAGTCCGTTTTGTAGGCGACCGCGTAGCCTTTGTGGCTGCGGAAACACCCGAAATTGCCGAAAAAGCGCTGAAGCTGATCGAGGTTGAATACGAAATTTTACCTGCCATTTTGGATATGGCCGACTCTATGAAAGCAGGCACAATTCAGATTCACGATGAGCCAGAATACGTCAATTTTGCCGATTCGAACCCTGCCAAAAACCTGGCCGCAGAAATTCGCATCGATATTGGAGATGTGGAAGCAGGCTTTGCCGAAGCCGACGAGATTTTCGAGGCCGAATACGAAGTCCCCAAAGTTCAGCAGGCCCACATTGAGCCGCATGTCGCTGTCACTTTTTGGGACGAAGATGACAGGCTGGTCATTCGCACCAGCACCCAGGTTCCCTTCCATGTGCGGCGGATGCTTGCGCCCGTGCTGGGTTTGCCCATCAAACGTATTCGCGTCATCAAGCCGCGCATCGGCGGCGGATTCGGCGGCAAACAGGAAGTACAGATGGAAGATGTGGCCGCCCACCTGACAATTGCAACACGCCGCCCGGTGCTGTATGAGTACACCCGCGAAGAAGAGTTTATTGCCTCCCGCTCCCGTCATCCCATGCGCATTCGCATGAAAACCGGTGTCAAACGCGATGGAACCATTACCGCCAACGAGATGTATGCCCTCAGCGATACGGGCGCAAACGGCGCTCACGCCCTAACCGTGACCGGCAACACCGGACACAAATCGATGGCGCTGTATGTCGGCGATGGAAAATACCGCAACGCCCCCAATATTCGGTTTTATGCCGATATTGTCTACACCAACACCCCGCCCTCAGGCGCATTTCGCGGCTATGGCGTGCCGCAAGGCTACTGGCCTCTCGACCGTCACCTGGAAAAAATCTCACGCGCACTGGGCCTCGACCCAATTGAGTTTCGGCTCAAGAACGCCATTCACGCCGGGGAACATCACCCCTTTAGCACAGCCTGGAACGAAGGCCGCGAACCCCGCCCGGAAATCATCCATACCGTTGGGCTGGAGGAATGTGTCCGCCAGGGCCGGGCTGCAATTGGCTGGGATGAAAAATTTGGCAACGAAGCCTGGCATGTGGGACAAGCCTCTGGCTTACCCGCGCACCGCCGTAAAGGCATCGGCGTCGCCCTCGTCATGCAGGGGACCGCAATCCCCTACCTCGATATGGGGGGCGCATCGATCAAAATAAACGACGATGGCTCCTTCAACCTGCTGGTTGGCGCAACAGACTTGGGAACCGGCTCCGACACCGTTTTAGCCCAAATGGCCGCCGAGGTGCTGGGCGTTCCAGTAGACGATATGATCACCTACTCATCCGACACAGACTTCACCCCCTTTGATGTCGGCGCATACGCATCATCAACAACCTACATTTCTGGCGCAGCAGTGGTCAAAGCCGCCGAAATTGTGGCCGAAAAAATCAAAAAACGCGCAGCGCTGATGCTTGGGGCAGATATTGAATACGCAACGATCCGGCTATTTGACCGCGCCGCCCACGCTCCAGACGGGCGCTGCATCCCCCTGGCCGAAATTGCACTCAACAGCCTGCACCACCAACAACAAGAGCAAATTATGGGCGTTGCCAGCTACGTTTCGCCCTCTTCCCCGCCACCCTTTGCCGCACAATTTGCAGAAATCACCGTCGATACCGAAACCGGCAAAATAGTGGTAGACCGGTTGGTAATGGCCGTCGATGCAGGCACAATTGTCAACCCGCAAACCGCTTCCGGCCAAATCGAAGGCGGTATAACCCAGGCTTTGGGCTATGCCGTCTGCGAAGAAATGCTCTACGACGAAAAAGGCCGCGCCCGTGAACGTGACTTCCGTGACTATCACATCTTCCAGGCCCACGAAATGCCCACTTTGGAAGTAATTTTTGTGCAAACCTTCGAACCCAGCCACCCCTTTGGCGTCAAAGCTGTAGCCGAAATCCCCATGGACGGCGTCGCCCCGGCGGTTGGCAATGCCCTGCGCGATGCGCTCAACGTAGACGTGGACATCAACCCAGTCACCCCCG
Source organism: Anaerolinea sp. (assembly GCA_020719725.1). Lineage (GTDB taxonomy): Bacteria > Chloroflexota > Anaerolineae > Anaerolineales > Villigracilaceae > UBA8950. Next base: position 13,533 of record DYPU01000011.1, read on the forward strand.
AAAGAATCTGGCAAGCAATGCAGCATAAATAAGCAAAAATCTTTCAGCGGCCACAAAAAAGACTCGGCAAAATCCTGTCGAGTCTTTTTTGTGAAACGAGACAGAAAAGGGTAAAATTGATTTTGGAGACTTACAACATGACCGACCGTATTTATGTTACCGGGCACGTCAACCCGGATACCGATTCGATCGCCTCTGCCCTGGGCTACGCCTGGCTGCTGCGTCAACGCGACGGATTGGAAACCATCGCTTCGCGCGCCGGAGCCATCAACCAGCAAACCGCCTGGGTCCTGAAACGAGTGGGCTTGGAAGCCCCAATGCTGTTGACAGATGCCTCACCACGCTTCGACTCTGTCACCCGCCAACTAGACACCCTGCACCCAGATGCCCCCCTCACCGAAGCCTGGACGCTCGCCAGCCGCACCGGCGGCATTGCCCCCATCATCACCGCAGATGGCAAACCGTATGGCATCATCGATGGGTTCAGCCTGTTCAACTTCTTTCGCCAGGTGGTAGGGCCACGCCTCGATATGAGCGACCAACGCATCGCCGACATCTTATCGGCCCCATGCAAAGATGCAGCCGATGTAAATGTGCCCAAATTTCCGGCCAATGCCCACATCCGAGATATGCTCAACCGTATCTTGCGTGAAGAATACAACGATTTTTTTGTCGTCGATGAAAGCGGCCATTATGTTGGCGTTTGCCACCAGCGCGGCGTACTCAACCCGCCCCGCCTGAAAATTATCCTGGTAGACCACAATGAACCGCGTCAGGCCATCGCCGCGCTCGATGAAGCCGAACTGATTGAAATTCTCGACCATCACCGCCTGGGCAACCCCCCCACCCATCAGCCAATTCGTTTTACCGTAGATGTAGTCGGCTCAACCTCGACGCTGGTCTCGGAATTGACCGCCGAAGCCGGATTTTCGATGCCCGCGCCGCTGGCGGGTGTGCTACTGGCAGGCCTGCTGGCCGATACGTTGATACTCACTTCGCCCACCGTCACCCCACGCGACAAACAAGCCGCCGAGCGCCTGTCGCGCTGGGCCTTTGTGGGCAGCGGCCCACTCAAAGGAGAGACGATCCTCTCCTACGGTCAGCAAGTGCTGGCGGCTGGGGCCGGGCTTTCCAACCGAGACCCGAAAGAAATCGTCAGCACCGACATCAAACCCTACGAGGCAGGCGGATTCAAATTTGCCGTAGCCCAGGCCGAAGTCACCGATCTGATGACTCTTAACGAGCACCTCGTCAGCTTGCAAGAGGCTCTCAATCAATTGCGCGAAAATCGCGGCCTCGATTTTGCCCTGCTGCTTATCACAGATATTGTACGCAATTCCAGCCGCCTCATCATTGCCAATCCACACCCGGTTTTGGATGATTTACCCTACCCTAAACTGCCAGATGGAACCCGCGATGCGCCCGGCGTGGTTTCGCGCAAAAAACAACTGCTGCCGACCGTCTTGGGCTTATTGGAAAAATAGACAAATTGCAATCGCTTGATAATGCTCTTGGCTCATATTTCGTGTAAGATTAAGCTGGGAGCATTTTTGTTGATGATGAGTGAAAACCACTACCCCGAAGAACGGCGACTGGCAAGTGTTTTGTTTGCTGATGTGCAGGGCTTTACCGCCCTGGCTGAAAAATTAGATTTTGAAACAGTCAGCGATCTGATTAAAGGCATTTGGAACCGGCTCGATAAAGTTATTGAAGCGCACGGTGGCTATATCGACAAACATCTTGGGGATGGCATTATGGCTGTTTGGGGCGCGCCCTTTGCCCGCGACAATGACGCGGAGCAAGCCATTGCTGCCGGGTTGGAATTGGCCCAAGCTCTGGAAGAATTTTGCCTTAATGTTCGCATTCACGGCGCAGAACAACTCAAACTAAGAGTCGGGATTAACAGCGGCGCAGTTTTTGCCGGATATATCGGACATCGCAATGAGTATACGGTGCTCGGTGATACTGTCAACGTGGCCGCCCGCTTGGAACAGATTGGCGAGGCGGGCAAGGTCGTCATCGGCGAAAACACCTTTCGGATGGTGCGAACCAGTTTCAAGGTAAAAAGGCTGGAACCGGTCAAAGTCAAAGGAAAAACCGAGCCGGTTCAGGCTTATATGATTGAAGGCCACCTGCAAACGACTGGTCGCGCCCGGTATCAGAGCTCCGACAGCCTGGTGACGCATGTTGTGGCCCGCGAAAATGAGTTGGAACGGCTGAGAGCTGTTTTTGAATATGCCCGCGCCTCACAACATCCACAAATGGCGTTGTTGCACGGTGAGGTTGGCATCGGTAAATCACGTTTATTGCTCGAATTTAGCAATTATCTCGAAGAGCATGAGGAAAACATTCACGCCTTTTCAACCCGTGGGTTGGCGCAAACCTCCCGAATCCCGTTTTACCTGTGGCGGATGCTGCTGCGCAACCAGTTTAACCTGCGCGATGATGACCAGCCCAGCGAGGCCACTGAAAAATGGAATAAGGCTCTTAGTAGGTTGTGGGAAAATGGGCCTCAACAAAAACGTCTGGAAACCACTCAGGTTTTAGGGGAAATGATGGGCCTTTCGGTTAGCAGCGCTGCCAAAACCGAAGCTGACCTGGTGAAAATTTATGCGCTAACGATTGAACTGCTCCAAAAAATCAGCAAAAATGAACCATTGGTACTTTTTTTTGACGACTTGCAATGGGCCGACCGTGAAAGCCTGCAACTACTGGCTTTTTTACTGAGTCTGAGTGAACCCAAAATGACTGTATTGGTGGTGGGGGCCGCCCGGCCTGAATTTCTTAAAAACCAAACCCAATGGCACAACCTGGCCCGCGTCATCTCACTCGAACCAATCAAGTTCAATGCCGAATTGGTTTCCCTGGCTTACCCGGACTTGCAGCTTATCTCGGATGATGTGCTGGAAATTATCGCCGCAAAAGCAGAGGGCAACCCCTATTTTATGGAAGAAATTGTAAAAAGTCTGGTGAAATCGAGCTTTCTGACCGCCAAATCGTCCAGCGAAGAGATAAAGCAACACCTGCTTACCCAAATTCCCGAATCACTGCGCGCTACATTACAAGCGCGGCTCGACAATTTATCCCGCGAGGCCCGCAGTGTAGCGCTGATGGCTTCGGTGGTAGGTAGAGTCTTCTGGGTTGGCAGTATCATGGCGCAAGCCAAATCGGCGGCGCTGCCCGGAACAATTTCTATGATGAATGCGCCCGTTCCAGTGGTGGAACGCTTTATTCAGGATGGCCTACGCCAATTGGTACGCGCAGAATTGGCCTTTCCGCGCAAAAATTCACAGTTTTCGGAAGAACAGGAATATATTTTTAAAAATACCTACTTGCGCGATGTGGCATATAACCTGATTTCCAACCGCAACCGCGCCCAACTACACAAAATTGTGGCCGATTGGCTCGAAAAACATATCGACCCGGCCTTCAAAAGCATGGCCCAAGATCACCGCCAAAACGCCGAATGCTCTGCCAAAATCTCCACCGGAAGCCTGCCCAATTTACAAAGCATGGACCCAATGTAAGAGGATATAATTACTGAATAAAACTTATTTCAGTGAGAAAATCATGGACACAAAACTTCTCAAAACCATCAACGAACTGCTCGAAAAGGGAGAAAGCGCCGCGCTCTGCACCATTACCCAAGCCAGCGGCTCCACTCCACGCCATGCTGGAAGTAAAATGCTGGTCTTTGAGAACGGCGCTTTTACTGGTACAGTTGGCGGCGGCGAATTGGAAAGCCGCATCTTGGCAGAAGCCCGCCTCGCGATTGATGAAATGAAACCCCGTCTACTAAAATACAATATGACCGACCCCGGCCTGTGCGGCGGACAAGTGGAGGTTTTTGTGGAACCAATTCTACCTCCTGCAAAAATCGTCATCATCGGCGGCGGACACGTCGGCAAAGCCGTGGCACACCTCGCCAGATGGCTAAAATTTCAGGTAGCGGTCAGCGACGACCGGGCCGAATTCTGCACCCCTGAAACGAATCCGGATGCCGATGAATTTTTCCCCGTCCTCATGCGAGAATTGCCCAATCACCTGAATATTAACCGTCAAACCTACCTTATTCTTACCACGCGCGGCTCTTCCGTAGACGTGGATGGCTTGCCCGCCCTGCTGACAAGTAAAGCCGCTTACATTGGCGTCATTGGCTCACGCAAGCGCTGGGCCGCCACAGTGCAAGGATTACAAGAAAAAGGCTTCAGCGCCGCGCAAATTGCCCGCATTCACTCGCCACTGGGCCTGGAGCTAAACGCAGAAACCCCCGAAGAAATTGCCATCAGCATTTTGGCCGAGATCATCATGCTAAGAAATGACGGGGACGGAAAGCAGATGTCAAACCCCAAGAAACAGAATAATTTAAACGCAAAAATCTGAAGATTTTTGCCCAATCCGACAGGAAAACGATGCCCATTCCTCCCCCAACTCAGCGCATGTTCCATGGCGAAATCCGCGCCGCAGGATTGGCAGACCAATTGGCAGCCCGCTTCAACGACCGTCAGCGCCGGGTGAATATCTCGCATACCGGGGCTTCCTCGCTGGTACAGATCGGCAGCAAGCTTGGAACGCCCGTCACTGTTCATATCGCGGATACCAGCGGTGGGGTGCTGGTATCAATGAACTACAACCACGACTGGCTGGACAAAGCTGGAGATACGCTCGAACTCGTCCGAAAAGCATCCACCGATCCCTGGACGTTTTTTACAATGTTACCCGATGTGATGGCGGAACTAACCCAGGAAAACATCGCGCCGCAAATCTGGGATGCCATTAACGATCTGTGCGCGCTGACACGCGCCCTGGCCGGAGAACGGGATGCGCCGTTAAACCCAAAAGTTTGCGAATACTGCGGCAGTGCCAACGCCCCGCAGCTTGACTCTTGCGCGATGTGCGGGGCAGGCCTCCCCAACGATTTACCCCGCCAATGCCCCAAATGTGGGCGCGGCCACACCTCCGAAGCACTCTTTTGCCAGGCCTGTGGCACACGCCTGCTGACAGGCTAACGAAACGTTTTTTTTAAATTAGCGTATATGGTGCTTGAAACATCTTGTTGGATGGAATACAATTAAGCTCATTGATGACTTGAACCTGATAAGGAGAAAAACATGGCTCGTATTTTTGATGTTATCGAATATCGCAATGAAATGGTGGATGAAATTGTTCACCGCTTCCCAGATGACAACGGCATTGGCGATTATCGGATTGGCTCGCAATTAATCGTGCGAGATGGACAAGCGGCGGTTTTCTTCCGCAACGGCCAAGCGCTGGATGTTTTTGGCCCAGGAATGCACACACTGGTAACAGCCAACATTCCCAAGCTAATTGATTTTGTTGGAAAAGCCTTTAACGACCGCACTCCCTTCCCGGCAGAAGTCTATTTCGTTTCGCTAAAAGAATTTCAGAACAAAAAATGGGGCACACCCCAACCAATCATCGTCCGCAACCCTGGTATGGGGTTGGGAGTAGCCCTTTTACAAGGGTTTGGTACTTACAGTTTCAAAGTTACAGACCCGCAATTATTTGTCACGAACATTGTTGGCAAACAAGCCGTCTTCCGCACCAGTGAAATTGAAGAGCGAATGCGCACAATGCTGCTCTCCAAATTTCAGGATTTGTTGGGAGAAACTGGCGCAAAGAAAAGCGTGGTGGAACTAATTGGACTGACAGAAGAACTGGGCGCAGGCGTGCGCGCCAAAGCTCAAGACGATTTCTCGGCGATGGGCCTGACGCTGATCAGCTTCTACATCGGCAACCTGAAGCCTTCCGAAAAATCGGCCCAGGAACTGCGCGATATGGGTATGCTCGATATGAACGTCTACACCCAACTACAAGCCGCCGACGCGATGCGTGACGCCGCCAACAACCCCAGCGGCGGAGCCGGGCTGACAGCCGGTATTGGCGCTGGCATGGGCATCGGCAACATCATGAATCAGGCCCTTTCGGGTGGCATGGCGAATCAGGCCGCCCAGCCCACAGCCCAAGCGGCGGGCAGCTCAGCAGCTCCGGCAATGCCCGAAGTGATGACTCCTTCGGAAGCGGCAGCAGTTCTGCGGGTTTCAGAAGAAGACGTGATTGCGGCCATCACCGCCGGTGATTTGAAGGCTAAAAAACTCGGCAGCGCCTATCGCATCAGCAAAGCATCCTTGGAAGAGTTTTTGAAGAGCTAACTCACCCGTCCCACTCCCCGTCATATCACATGGCGGGGAGTTTTTTGTTTCTGGAGAAATCCCATGCCTGTTGAAAATATTTTACAGGAGGTCAACCAAATCGCCACCCTGGCGGGCATCCTGGCCGGATTTGCCTTTTCGGCGGTAGTGCAATTACTGGCAAGCGACCGCCCAGGCAAATTACCCACCATCACCATAGTCATTTTCACGCTCTCAACACTCATGTTTCTCTTTACAATTTTCGCCTTTGTAATGATCGGCGCAGCAACAGCCGAACTGAACCAGGAGATTAAAGAATTAGACAGTTTGGGGGGCTGGGCATTCATGATTGCATTTTTCGGCCTGATCCTCTTTCTATTTGGCGTCGGCCTGACGGGTTGGATTCGCTCCACTGTAACAGGAATCGCAACCAGCATTTTTTCCCTGCTGACATTCTGCCTGAGCCTGTGGGTTTTCGCTAGCGTGATTAGCATTTTTATATAATGCCTATAATAGATAAATCCGCCAAAGGCGCAACATACATCCACCGCTAAACATTATTCATACTATCCAAGACCGCTTGGAATCAAAAACGACTGTCTTAAGACAGTCGTTTTTGATTATAAAAAGAACTTTTTTAACGAATTTTGAACATCTGGGTTAACTTCATCGCCAGGTTCAAGTCGCCAGTTAGTTTGAGCTTACCTTCCATAAAAGCCTTCATCCCATCCAATTCGCCAGTGAAAATCTTGAGATAATCAGCAGAATCAGCGGTCAGAGTCATCTTGGGGCTGGCATGGACGCCTTTTTGCACATCCACTGCGCCATCTTTGATATCTGCATACCAATCACCCGCTTCTTCGCCGGTGAATTTAAACTGGATGACAGCCACCAGGCCGGGGGATTTCTCTGGCACAAATGCGCCAGACATTTTAGACATCAGGGATTCGATTGTTAAAGCCATAGGTAATCTCCTTATGTGGTTTTATTGGGACGCAACAATGCTACGCCCTTACTGTTGTAGATTTTCAAAAACCGCCGCCGCGCCCATGCCGCCGCCGATGCACATTGTCACCATACCATAGCGGGAAGCCCGTCGGCCCATTTCATAGATCAGTTGCGTGGTAAGTTTGCCACCGGTACAGCCCAGCGGATGCCCCAGGGCAATCGCGCCGCCATTGACATTAATTTTGCTCTCGTCCAGGCCCAACTCGCGGATGACGGCCAGGCTTTGCGAGGCAAACGCTTCGTTCAACTCAAACAGGTCAATCTCTTCCTGTTTCAACCCGGCGATTTTGAGCGCCTTCGGGATGGCCGCAATCGGGCCGATGCCCATCAAATCGGCAGGGACGCCACCAATGGCAAACGCCACAAAACGGGCTAACGGTTTCAGCCCAAGTTGGGCAGCTTTTTCGGCAGACATCACCACCACTGCCGCGGCCCCGTCCGAAGTCTGAGAAGAGTTGCCAGCCGTAACCGATCCACCTTCTTTGAAAGCCGCTTTCAGCTTGCTGAGCGCTTCCAGGGTAGTATCAGCGCGCGGGCCTTCGTCGCGGCTGACGGTAAATTTCTTCGCCACCGGAGCGCCGTCCACCACTTCGACAATTTCCACATCAATCGGCACAATTTCAGGATCAAATCGCCCCGAAGTAACCGCGTCAAATGCCTTCTGGTGCGAGCGCAAAGCAAAGGCATCCTGATCGGCGCGCGAAATGCCGTATTTAACGGCCACATTTTCAGCAGTCAGGCCCATGCTGGTAAACGCGCCAGGATCATTGGCCGCAAAATGAGAGTTCGGCGCAAATTTGTTCCCGGTCATCGGCACCAGTGACATGGATTCTACCCCACCGGCAATGACAACCTCCATCTGCCCGGTCATAATAGCATAGGCAGCATGGGCAATCGACTGCACCCCGGAGGAGCAGTAGCGATTGATGGTCTCGCCGCTGACGGTGTATGGCAACCCGGCCCGCAAGGCCACCGTCCGCGCCATGTTGAGGCCCTGTTCGCCTTCGGGGAAGGCGCAGCCGAGGATGACATCTTCCACCTCGGCCGGGTCTAGGCCAGGCGCGCGGCGCAAAAGTTCCTTAACCACCTCGGCGGCCATTTCATCGGGTCGAACCGTCGCCAGCCCACCGCGTTTGGATTTCCCAACAGCCGTTCGGGCGGCTGAAACGATTACAGCATCTCTTATATTCATAATATTCTCCTTCTTTTTGGACACGGAGATGACAGATTTTACGGAGCAATCTTATTTTTGCACCCAAGAACGGGGGCCTTTGCGCAAATTGTCGTAGATTTTGCGGCGAAATTCGGCGGTTTGACCAAAATTCAAGAGCAAACCAACTTCGTAATCAGTCGCTTTCAAGTAGTTCAAGAGTTGAGCGGCGTGGTCTTCGTTGAGTTTACTCACTGCTTTCAGTTCAAGCACAACAACATCATTGACCAGCGCATCCGCGATATATTCGCCAACCACCTTGCCATGAAAATAGACATGGATTGGCATGTTTTCCTTCAAACTTTGCCTGTTGCGTTGGCCTTCCCACGTTCATAAAAAATCTCCGCGCAACTCCGTAAACTCCGCGTCCAAAAGCTCTTAATTTCTCAACGGTTTGCCCGTTTGCAGCAGGTTCCACATGCGCGCCTGGGTTTTTTCTTGGCCGCACAGGCTTAGGAAGGCTTCGCGTTCCAGGTCAAGGATATATTGCTCGCTGACCCACTGCGGCTTGCTCAGTTCGCCGCCGGTCATAACATACGCCAGCTTCCCAGCAATGACCTTCTCGTATTCGCTGATGTACTTGCCTTCAGCCATCATGTGAATGCCAACCCGCAGCGCGGCCAGGGCATCGCGGCCAGCCGCGTAAATTGGCTCCGGCGCGGGCGGACGGTATCCGCTTGCAGAAAGGTGCAGCACTTCGCGCTTGGCTTCAGTCAACAAGTGGTCGCGGTTCAGGATGATTCTATCGGCAGAAGTCAGAAAACCGGCCTGGCGGGCCTCCTCGGCGCTGGTCGCCACCTTCGCCAGCCCAATCTGCTCGAAAACACGCTGAAGATACGGCAGAGCATCCGCGTTTTGGGTACGCATGGGCGGGTTGACCACGCGCCGCAGCATTTCCTTCGTCCCAGCGCCAGCCGGGATGACGCCCGCGCCCAACTCCACCAGCCCAATATACAACTCACCCGCCGCGACAACCCGCGAGCCGTGCATAGTCACTTCCGCGCCGCCGCCCAGCGCCAGCCCAGCCGGGGCAACCACCACCGGCTTGGGAAAGTAACGCATCCGCATATTCATGGCCTGTAGCTTGCGGATCGACGCATCCAATGAATCCCACATGCCTTGCTGAGAGGCCATCACCACCATAAACAGGTTCGCGCCCGCGCTAAAATTCTCGGCTTCCGAACCAATCACCAGCCCGTCAAACTCGGTCTCGGCCTTATCCAGCGCCAACGAAGTAATTTCAAAGATATCCTCATCGAGCGCATTCATCTTGGTATGAAATTCCACCAGCCCCACGCCATCGCCAATATCGTAGAGCGTCGCCCCGGCATTCTCGGCCACCTTTTTGGAGCCAGAAATCTTCACAAAACCTGCCGGGCGTATCAGCGGTACATATTTTTTCTGAACCACGTCATATACACCAACTTTGGCTTTACCTTCATATTGATAAAACGTGGACGTTCCACCGGCAAGCATCTCGGATACCCATTCAGGGGGCGGGAACCCGGCTTCAGCCATTTTCTGCACGGATCGTTCCCCCCCTAGCCTGTCCCACGTTTCGAAAGGCCCAACCTCGTGTCCAAAGCCCCAGCAAATGGCATCGTCAACCGGCTTGGGCGTATCGGCTACCTCAGGGATGATCGCTGCCGCATACTGGAATCCCTGCCAGGTGAAGGCCTGGACCAGTTTGGCGGCTTTATCGTCCGCAGCCAGAAAAACTTGCAGCCGCTCAGCCAATTCTTCGACAGCTTTGGCCTGTTTAACGGAGTCAAACCTGGGCTTGGTTGGCGCTTCATGCACCAGCGTGGCAAGGTTCAAAGACCAGAATTCCTTTTTGCCGTCCTCGCCCCGCACCTCCTTGTAAAATCCAACTTTACTCTTATTCCCCAACCAGCCGCGCTCCAGCATGGATTTGATCAGCGCATTCGGCTTTTCGGCCTGCAAATAGGGCTGGGCGTAACTGTCGTGCGGGATGGCCGGGGCCAGGTTGCGCCCAACGTGATCCCAAACGTCGATACCGACCAGGTCGATCAGGCGGAAGGTGGCGGTGCGCGGGCGACCCATCAGCGGGCCGGTGATGGCATCGACTTCATCGACGGTGTAGCCGTTGTTGATAATGAAATCGAGGGCAAAGGCCCCGGTGCCAAACGCAACGCGGTTGCCGATGAAGTTGGGCGTGTCTTTGCACAAGACAATACCCTTACCCAGGCGGTATTCGCCGAAATGAGAAATAAATTCGACCACACCCGGTAAAGTCTCGGCAGTTGGGATGACTTCCAGCAATTTGAGATAGCGCGGCGGGTTGAAAAAGTGCATTCCAAGAAAATGCTGTTTGAAATCGTCACTGCGCCCGGTGGCGATGTCCTTGAGCGGAATGCCGGAAGTGTTGGATGCAATGATGCTGCCCGGCTTGCGGACGGCCTCGATGCGTTCCATTAAAGACTGCTTGATTTTGAGATTCTCAACGATGACTTCCAGCACCAGGTCGGCGCTGGCGATGACGTTAAAATCATCTTCCAAGTTGCCGGTTCGGACGAGTGAATGCCCGTCGGACGAGTAAAACGCCGCCGGTTTGGCCTTTTTGGCGTTCTCGAAGCCGGTATTGACGATTTTGTTGCGGGCGGCCTTATCGGCCCCAGTGTCTTTTGGAACAATATCGAGTAGGGTGGTGGCTACGCCAGCATTGGCAAAATGCGCCGCAATCGCCGCGCCCATCACGCCAGAGCCGATTACGACGGCGTTTTGTATTTTGTATTTCATAGCATCTCCTTTGGGCAATTGGTAATTATTGGGCGAGGTAGGGGAGGTCTTCTTCGCCGAAAAGGGATTCGGGGTCTGTACTGATGGTGTATTCTGATACAGATTCTCGAACAAACTTCTTTGCAGATTGTTCAGCGCGAACCAATTTCAGACCACTTGCTAAAGTGTTCAATTGGCGCGCAAGTTGGGTCAGGTTTTCAACCTAAGCAGTGACTTCGTCCGGCTTCATCAGCCCATGTTCACAGACTCTGTTGAGCCAGTATTTGGTCTCAAACAAGCTACCGCGCACATAATACAAAAACTGTAGCGTCCAAACGACTGGGCAAGGTTCGCGCTTTTCAAAATCTGCAAATCTTCAGAATTCGCCACCGTTCCTCAAATCACCAATCACGATTTACCGCAACTCCGCACCCGAATAGCCCAAAATCTGCCGGGCGACAACCAGCCGGTTGATTTGACCGGTGCCCTCATAAATATCAGTGATTTTGGCGTCGCGGAACCATTTTTCGAGCAAAAATTCGCGGCTGTAACCGAGCGGCCCCATAATCTCAACTGCTTTCTGGGTTACTTTGGCAACAATATCGCCAGAACGGACTTTGCTCATCGAAGACTCAAGCGCATTGGGTTTTTGGTTATCAGCCATCCAAACCGCTTTAAGCACCATCAGCCAGGCGCTTTTAAGCATAATCTCCATGTCAATCACGTCACGCTCGATGGCGGTCAATTTTTGCCTGGGCAGGCCATAGCGGATGGTCACGCCCTGTTCCGAAAGCATTTTTTTGACTTCTTCCAGCGCGGCGCGCGCCACGCCAACGCCAGTGGCGGCCACCAGCGGGCGGGTGGCGTCAAAAGTCGCCATTGCGCCCTTGAAGCCGGTGGTTGTCTTTTCGACGGTCGGCGAACCGAGCAAGGCATCGAACGGCACACGCGCATCTTGCAACACAATGGCGGCGGTATCGCTCACGCGAATGCCCAGTTTATGTTCCAGCTTGGTGACAGCCACCCCTGCCGTCCCGGTTTCGACGACAAAAGCGCGCATCCCGCCTCGTCCGGCGGTCGGGTCGATGGTTGCCCAAACAACGAGAAAGCCCGCGCCAAATTGCTCGTCTGGCACGAAGGATTTATGCCCGGCGGTGACGAAAATCTTCTCACCGTTCAAAATCCACTCATTGGTTTCTTTGTCTAATACCGCAGTGGCGCGAATGGCAGAGGTATCAGAACCGGCTTGTGGCTCAGTCATACACATGGCGGCAAAAGTTGGCTTTTCTCCATCAAAACGCTCCAGAAACTTGGCTTTTTGCTCTGGCGAACCCGCCGCCTGAACCGCCGCCGCGCCCAATCCGCCGCCGGGAGTAATCAGGTACATCCCAACATCACCCCAGGCCAACATCTCAAGCATTGAAGCCAGTGATTGATAAGCAATCGGGGGGTGTTTTGGTTTTCCGGGGTTTTCTTCCTTCTTTTCCTTTTTCTCTTGTGGCGCAAGCGACCCGGCTCCAGTCGATTTCATGGCAGTGTGCATAAATTCAATGTAGCCATACGGGATTTCGTGCTCATTCTCGTCCATTTCGCGCGAAATCGGGCGCATCATATTCTCGGCGACCGTTTGCAGCATGTAACGCATGTTGGCAATCGGTTTTGGGGTTTCAAATTCAATCGTCATGGGTTCCTCCTACACAATCGCCAATCCGGTAAAGCTGGCAAACCCGCGCCCGTTGCGCATCCACATTTCAACGGGATAATCGCGGATATAGCCATATCCGCCCAAAATCTGCACGGCGCGGTCGGTCACCATCATCACCATATCGGCAGCGCCCGTGGCAGCCAGGTAAGCCTGGATAACAGCTTCTTCTTTGCCCGCGTCCAACATCCAGGCTGCTTCCCAGTTCAGCAGGCGAATGGCTTCAATTTCGGTCGCCATTTCAGCCAACATAAAGGCAATAGCCTGCTTTTGGGCGATCTTGACCCCAAACGCCTGGCGCTCCTTGGCATAATCACGAGCGTATTCCAGCGCGCCGTTGGCGACCCCAATTGCCAGGGCCGCATTGGCTACCCGCATCGAAGCCAAAATCGGGGCAAAATCGCCATCCAAAATGTGAGATTGGGGGACTTTTACATTTTCGAGCGTGACCCGATAAAGCGGCAAGGCGTTTAAGCTCATAAATTTTTCCGGTTCAGATACGCTCAACCCGGCGCTTGACTTCGGGACGATAAAGCCTTTGGTTAGGCCGTTGAGGCTGGCGTAAATGATCATGGCTTCGGCTTCGGCGGCAAATGGAACCATCATCTTGACACCGTTCAGCGCGAAGTCATCCCCTTCGACGGTGGCGGTGGTCTTGAGGTCATTCGGGTCGAAGTCGAAGAATGGCTCGATCAGCGCCGCAGTATATTTCGGCCAATCAGCCTCGATCACGGTGGGGATCCACTCTTGCTTCTGTTCCTCGCTGCCCGCCAGCAGAATGGGCATGGCAAACAGGCCAGGAGTTATCACGGCCAGGCTTCCGGCCAGGTCGCCCCAGGCCATCTCCTCGGCAGCCAGCGCGCCCGTCACTGCCGAGCGTTCGCCAAATCCGCCATAGGCTTCGGGAATAGACGCCTGCAAAACGCCAAGTTCCCAGCCCTTGTTGACCAATTTCTTAGGCAGGCTTTTGCTCTCTTCGGCCTCATGCCCCGCCGGGCGTAAATCGCCTTTGGCGTAGCGACGAACAGCGTCGATCAGCATTTGTTGTTCTTCATTTGGTTCAAAAGAATACATTGTTCCTCCTTTGTCAGACGAACTCCAAAGTCTTCTGACTTTGGAGATAAGGCGCATCAACTTTCAACATCTAAAGATGTTGGGTTCCGAATTCCCATCAAAAACATTTCCGAAAACTGGTCGGCAATCTGCTCTGGGGAGAGTGAGCCGTTCGGACGGTACCAGGTAATTGTCCAATTCAGCACTCCCAATAGGCCGCGCACCGTCATCGGCACATCTGAACAGGCAAAAACCCCGGATGCAACTCCTTCCCGAACCAAATCGCGCCACATTTCCTCGAACCGGTCACGGGTTGGGATGTGGCGCGCATGAAGCTCATCGGTTAGTGAGCGATGTTCCATCAACAAAACAGCGGTCACGTCCAGGTTGCTGGTCATCACCTGAAGGTAAGATCGCATCGCCAATCGCAACTTCTCGGCGGCAGGTACATTCTGCGCCACGACAGCGTTCATGCCTTCCGAAAGCATTTCCAGCGCGCGATCAAGCAGTTCCACTAAAAGCTCCTGCTTGCTGGCAACATGATGATACAAACTGGCTTTTTGCAAGTTGACGGCTTCGGCAATATCTGCCATTGAAGCGCCATGAAAACCCTTCTGGCGAAAGACCTGAGCGGCGGCAACCAAAATTTCATCACGAGTCATACTATCTCCCTACCGAACGGTCGGTAGGACAATGATAATCCAAGTGAAATAAAGAGTCAAGTAAAAAAATAAAACGTTTACCTGCGCCCAATTTCACAAAAGCGTAACAAAAATCCAAGTTTGCGATAAAATCAAATTATGAGTTTTTCATTAAATAATTTCTCAATTGCGCTTTTTATTTCCGCTTTCATTGCTGCTATTGTTGCCTATTTTGCCTATCAGCGCCGCAAAGTCTATGGGGCAAAGACGATGATGCTTATTTTGGCGTTGCTAAGTTTGTGGTCCTTTTCTTATGGGATTGAAAACCTAAATTCGGATATTGGTTGGCATAAATTTTGGTCTTATGTGCATCATCCTGCGATTGCCTTGGTTCCAGTTTTATGGCTTATCTTTTCGATTCAGTATAGCTACCAGCAAAAAGGCTCACAAAAAGCATTGGGATTACTTGTCATTGTGCCAATAATAACCATCCTGATGGCATGGACAAATGACCTGCACGGGCTGGTCTGGCAAAATCGCTATATGGTAAAGCTGTCCAATCTTTGGTTAATGCACTCAGAGCATGGCCCCTATTTTGCTTTTCACGCTTTTTATTCATATGCTGCTATTTTTGTTGGTATTTTCTTTTTAATAAGGCTTACTATAAAAACCGGGCGTGCCTATCGTTCCCAGGCTGTCATTATCATCATAACGGTGATTGTTTTCATCAGCGGCAATGGGCTATACCTGCTTGGGTTACTACCCTTTCAGGGGCTGGATATTACCCCATTCAGCTTCACTCTCTCGTGCATCATCCTATCCTACGGCTTGTTCAGACACAACTTGCTAGACTTGATGCCGATTGCCAATGAAATAATTTTGCAAAATATTGGGGATGGCGTGCTGGTACTCGATAATCAAAAACGAATCCTATTTATCAACCCATCTTTTGAAAAAATGGCTGGTTTACTGCCTGAGACATCTGTTGGCGTCTCAGTCTATGAAGTTTTTTTCAACTGGCCAGACATCTTCAGCAACCATGAAGATAACAAACAAATCGAAACAAAAATCACAGTCAGCGATAATGATTACTACCTGCAGGTCGAAATATCCCCAATCTGGCACGCAAACCAATTGCAAGGCAGCATCTACGTTGTTCATGACATCACCGAACGGGCCAGCAACGAAGAAAAATTGCGTCTCTTTTTACAGGGCCGAGAAAAGACAATTGAAGAATATATTTTTATTGTTTTTGATGCAACCAATAGCAAAATTCTGGAAATCAACAGCGCTTTCACCGTCTGTACCGGCTACTCACCCTCCGACATTATCGGCAAAACATCCCTTTCAGTCAATTTATTCAGCCTTGAACTAAGATCAACATTAAACAAAAAACTTCGCCAAAACCCGGTTCTAAATGAACTTAACATCACGATTCGCACAAAAGATCACTCGGAACAGCACTGGCAAACTTCCATCTCACAAACCACCATCAATGGCGTTACCTTAAATTTGTGGGTGGCCCAACCAATCAAATAAACGCCAAGAAGCAGCAAGCAAGCCCCCCAGCCCGCGTTGTCAAATTCGTAAAAACGCACGCAAAAACCATATAAATTATGGTATAGTGCGAGCTCCTTTGCTATTCAGGAGCAAAAAAAAAAGATGACGACGGATCTCTAAAAAAACCGCACAGTTTTCGGGGTACGACCCACTGTAATGATACAGCCGGGGGCTAACGCCCCCGGTTTTAATTTTTTTAAAGAGGTCCCATGCTTACCGTCCACCACCTGCACAAATCCTACGGAATCCACACCGTTTTGCAAGACATCCACTTCAGCCTCAGCGCCGGTGAAAAATTAGGGCTGATTGGACCCAACGGCTGCGGCAAAACCACCCTCATGCGTCTGTTAGCTGGGCAAGAAACGGCAGAAAAAGGAACCATTTCACAGACC
>DYPU01000011.1:30089-47662 GCA_020719725.1 Anaerolinea sp.
CATGCGTCTGTTAGCTGGGCAAGAAACGGCAGAAAAAGGAACCATTTCACAGACCTTTCCCAATTTGCGGATTGGATACCTGGCCCAGGGCTTTGACCTGCCAGAAAAAGCGACCATCCAAACCAGCCTCAGCCTGTTCACCGTTGACGCAGCGCTGCTCGAAGCTGAAATCGCCAGCCTGGCCATTCACCCCGCCTCCATTCTGGCCCCGCTTGGGCTGGCAGATCTGCCGCTAGAAACGCCCATCCAACACCTTAGCAGAGGCCAAAAGACGCGCCTGGCCCTGGCTCGCATTCTCCTCGAAGAACCACATCTACTCCTCCTCGATGAACCCACCAACCACCTTGATATTGCCATGCTCGAATGGCTCGAAAACTGGGTACGCAACTTTAAAGGAGCCGCGCTCATTGTCTCTCACGACCGCGCCTTTCTCGATAACACCGTCAGCGGAATTTTAGAACTTGACCCCCAAACCCACCAATTAAAAGCCTACCCTGGCAGCTACAGCAATTACACCAGCCAAAAACAAGCCGAATTCGAACATCAAACCCAGGCCTACCTCGATCAGCAGCAGCAAATTGCCCAACTCCGAGCCGCCGCCAACCATGTCCGCAGTCTCACAAAAATGAAAAAAGGCGGCAAAGCCGATGGCGGCGATAAATTTGCCAGGGTTTCTTTGGCAACCGTGCCACAAAAAACGTTGCCGGGCGCGCAAAACACATCGAAACCCGCATAGAGCACATTCTCACCGAAGAAAAAATCGAAAAACCACGCGCCGATTGGCAACTCAAGCTCAATTTCGCCGCGCCCGGCCATCAATCACGGGAAATCTTACGAACTGAAGGATTGTGAATTGGCTACACGCCACAAAAAACACTATTAAACTCGGTAAACATTTCCATCCAGGCCGGGCAGCGGATTGTACTAACCGGAAAAAACGGCTCTGGTAAAACCAGCCTGTTGCGAACACTGGCTGGAATACTTCCCCCTCTGGCCGGGACGTTTCGGCTTGGGCCAGCCGTCAAACTAGGCTATCTAACTCAGGAGCAAGAAACCCTTGCGCCTCAACAAACCCCACTGCAAAGCCTGCAAGCTGTCACTCGGTTCAATGAAACAGAAGCCAGGCATTTTCTACACTTCCTGCTCTTCAGCGGCGACGATCCACTTCGCCCCAATTACAGCCTAAGCTACGGTGAACGCGCCCGCCTGCAATTAGGGTTACTCATTGCCCAGGGCTGCACCGTTTCTCCTGCTCGATGAACCCATCAACCACCTCGACATCGCTTCACGTTCACGCTTCGAGCAAGCCCTAAGCAGCTACAATGGAACCGTTCTGGCCGTTGTCCATGACCGTTACTTCATCCAGAGCTTCGCCAAAGAAACCTGGAGCCTCGAAAATGGGACATTACAACAATGGTAAACACCCCCAGCCCTTATGCAGAGGTCAATGAAATCCTGTTACTGCTTCTAACGCGCGTAAAACACACATTGGGCAAACAATTCACGGCCATGTATTTATACGGGTCACTTGCCAGTGGCGATTTCAATCCAAAAAGCAGCGACATAGACTTCGTAGTCGTCACAGAAAGTAACCTTGCACCAGAAAATTTGGCAAACCAGGCAAAAATGGGCTGCGCCGTCACAACCCACAAGGCAGTCCATGTCCCACCGTCAACGAAGGCGCTTTCTTTGTAGATCGACGCGGCAGTGATTGGATTTTACAACGCCACGTGATTCGAGAATGCGGAATCGTCCTAAGCGGCCCAGCCCCGCAAACACTCATCGACCCGGTATCGCCAGCAGAAATCCGCCAGGCTATTTTGGGAATTTTACAAGAATGGTGGTTTCCCATGCTCACCAACCCGGCCTGGCTGGCAGAAAGGGGCAGCGAATACCACGCCTACGCCGTCATCAGCATCTGCCGCGCCCTGCATGGGCTTGAATACGGCACAATCGTCTCAAAACCGGTCGCGGCGCGTTGGGCCCAAACCGAATTTTCGCAATGGCAACCCCTGATAGAGAAAGCCATCCAATCACAAACTGGCAATCAGCCCGAATTTACAGAGGCAGCTCTGGAATTTATCAACTTCTGCTATGTTAAAATAACCCAATGAAACATTTCCCCTGGATTGTGTTGGCCTTCCTTTTAGCGGCCTGCCAGCCCCCACCAACACCGCTGGAAATTGAACCAGTTTTCCTATTGGACAAAGAGCTTGTCTACCCACTTCAGGCCGGAAACAACAGCCCCATCACGCTCGCAGCCCAGGCCGGGCTGAACCTCTCTCCAACAGACCGGATTCTGGTTAATGGGCAAAATTTCCCCGCCGAAGCCACCCTGCCAGCAGGCAGCCTGATTGTGCAAATCGTCCGCGCCCGGCAGGTGACGCTCATCACCCCCGAAGGCCCAACCAGCTTCTCGTCCTCTGCCGCAACCGTTGGCGCAGCCCTGCGCGAAATGGGGCTAACGCTCTACCGTCAAGATTTTATCGCACCGCCACCAGAAACAGCGCTGGAAACCGATTTAACGGTGGAGTATCGCCCGGCGCATGCGCTAACCGTCAACGTGGATGGGGCCACGGTACAAATCAAAACTTCCGCCCAACGCGTTGGGCCGGCCCTGGCCTCAGCCGGGTTAACGCTCCTTGGGCTGGATTACAGCCTTCCGGCTGAGTCTGCCCCGGTTCCCGCCAACGGACTGGTAGAAATCGTCCGGGTCCGCGAAACACTCTCGCTCACGCAAAAACTGATTCCTTTTCAAACCCAATATGTGGATGCGCCCGAAGTGCCACTTGGCGTAGAAGAAATCCTTTTTCCAGGCGTCAACGGCATTGCCATTGCGCGCACCCGCATCCGCTACGAAAACGGCCTCGAAGTGAGCCAAATTGCAGAAGCCGAAGCCGTAGTTACACCACCCCAAGACCGCCTGAGCGGACGCGGCTCCAAAATTATGCTGCAACCTGTGCCCGGCCAGCCAACCCTGCAATATTGGCGAGCAATTTCAATGTACGCCACATCCTATTCACCCTGCCGCTCCGGCGCAGACCAATGTTATTCCGGCACAGCCAGCGGCCTGCCCGTCAGACGCGGCGTAGTGGCAATGGCGCGGCTATGGTACAACCAACTAGCCGGAAGCCAGGTTTATATTCCCAACTACGGCACAGCAATCATTGCCGACGTTGGCGGCGGCTTCCCCGATGGCCGAGCCTGGATTGACTTGGGCTTCTCAGACGATGATTACGAACCCTGGAGCGGCTGGATCACCGTCTACTTTTTAGCCCCCGCCCCCGCCAGCATTCCCTATTTTTTGCAATAACTTTGGAGAGTTTTTACATGCCCCTGCCCCCGCTTCAGATCGCCAACCTTATGCGCACCAACGGCCTGCACGCCAGCAAAGGCCTGGGCCAAAACTTTTTACAAGATGACGAAATACTGGCAAAAATTGTAACCGCCGCCCAGGTGACCCGCCAGGATGACGTTCTGGAAATTGGTCCCGGCCTGGGCAGCCTGACCCGGCATCTGGCGCTGACCGCCCACAGCGTGACCGCCATCGAGCTGGACGCGAGCCTGATTCCGGTGTTGGGTGATGTGCTCAAACCCTTTGGCAACGTCCGGGTCGTTCAGGGTGATATTCTGAAACTAAATCCTGCGCTGTTAATGCCCTCCGGCGACTATTTGGTGGTTGCCAACATCCCCTACTACATCACCTCGGCTGTCTTTCGTCACCTGCTGGAAAATACCCCGCGCCCGCGCCGCATCGCCCTGACAATTCAAAAAGAAGTGGCCGAACGGATCTGCGCCCGCCCCGGCGAGATGAGCTTGCTAGCCCTTAGCGTCCAAGTTTATGGCGAACCACAAATTAGCGCTGAAATCCCCGCCGAAGCCTTTTTCCCCGTACCGAAGGTAGATTCTGCCATCATTCGTGTCAACCTCTACCCAGAACCACGCATTCCGCAGGAAAGCCTGGAAACATTTTTCCGACTGGCAAAGGCGGGCTTTTCACAAAAACGCAAAACCCTGCGCAATAGCCTTTCGGCAGGCCTGCACATTTCTGCCCAGCAAGCCGAAACCTATTTGCGCCAATCCAAAATTGATCCAATGCGCCGCGCCGAAACCCTGAGCCTGGAAGAATGGGGAGAATTGTGCCGAATCACACAAGCCGTCTAAGACAATTGCGGTAAAATTCGACAAAAATCAGGTACTTACATCAGTAAATAGAACAAGTATTTTGAGTGAGCGCTCAGAAAGAAGGAGAAATGGCTAAAAAAAACGAACCCGATAACTACCCCGTATATGAACAATGGCCTGCCAGCATCGATAAACCAAAACCGAATTAATTACATTCCTACCGCAGTCGCAACAGCCCTTATTACAGCAATTTCCCTAATCCTTGTGGCAGCCATTGATGGCCTATTTGCCACGTCAAAAGCAGAAAACGAGGCAAAGCTCAAAGCCGAGGAACGCTTTATCCCTAAAACGGGCAAAAGTGGCTCATAATGGCGATTGCAATCCCCATTGACTCTGGCATGGAAAACATTTTAAACGTGACCGACATAGCCGACTTCCCCTTCGAGATTCGTCTCATCCAATGTGGTTTCGCTGGAAATGAGCACAAAATAATTACATTTTTATCACTCTAGCCGCCTGGCCTCGTTTGCGCAAATCACGATAATTCCAGCGAACCTGCCAAACTCGAAAAGCAGCTTCAAGCTGAATCCTTAACGACATTTTAGACTTGCCCAACTTTCGGTCGGCAAAGTAGATTGGCACCTGCGCAAATTTATATTTTAAGCTATAGGCCATGTAAGCCATTTCAACCAAAAAAATATATCCATTTGATTGAATGCGTTCCAACGGCATACCACGCAATGTCTCCACCTTCCAGAGCCGGTAACCAGTCGTCACATCTCGTAAATGAAACCCCAAAATAGAACGCGCATAAAAATTACCAAAAGCAGAAAGCCACTTGCGCCAAATCGGCCATTGCTCATCAACACTGCCGCCAGCCACATACCGCGAACCCAGCGCCACGTCCGCGCCATTTTCCAGCGCCGTGGTCATGTCCACCAGGCGAGCCGGTTCATGGGAAAAATCGGCATCCATCTGAGCAATTGCCTCAGCGCCAGCATCCATGGCGCTACGAATTCCTTCAAGGTAAGCGGTACGCAACCCCAACTTGCCCGAGCGATGCAATACTGACACCAGAGTCGGATACTCAACAGCCAAATCATCTGCAATTTGTCCGGTTCCGTCTGGACTATTATCATCCACGATAAGCAAATTTAAATCGAGTGGAAGCACAAATAAAGCGGAAACCAGCTTACGCAGGTTTTCCGCTTCGTTATAGGTTGGCAAAATAATGATGGTACGCAAAAAGAATCCTATTTACGTTGGCTTAACAACTCGTCTTGCAGTTCTTCAACCGAACTAAACTGTTTTGCAACCTGAGAGAGAGTCCCAATCCGAACGCCCAGCCGATTCTTGCGAGACATAACCTGATCGCGGTCTTTGATCGGATAAAAATAATCTAAAGATTGTTCGAGGCGGGTGCGAACTCGTTCTTCCATTGCCGCCAAAGAAGCCGGTTCCAGAACCAGTAAAAAATCGGTTGGTGAAAGGTGGCCCAAGAAATCTTCGCTATTCCCGGTATCGCGCATCGCATTGGTCAGCATCAGGCTCACAGCTCGCATAACATCATCCGATGCAACAAAACCATAGTGATCGCGGAAAATATTCAGGTTATCTAATGAAACCACCATCAAACCTAAAGCGCGGCTAGAAAGGCCTTGAGTAAGTTTCTCCGTCACCAACTCGCCCTCAGGCAGGCCCGTGACCGGGTTGGTAAGGGTGTCTTGTTGAGTGCGGCGCAACGAATTGCGAACACGCAAACGTAACTCCTGCACATCAAAAGGCTTGGTGATGTAGTCATCCGCGCCAAGTTCAAGCCCATGTAACCGGTCAGAACGATCGCGCTTCTCCGTCAGAAAGATGATCGGAATAGCGCCTGTCTTGCGGTCAGAGCGCAAGCGACGGGCAACTTCGTAACCATCAATGTCTGGCAAACGAATATCGAGAATAATCAAATCTGGTCGAGCTGTCAGAGCAGCGCGCACACCATCTTCGCCCCAATTGACCGTAAACACTTCATAACCTTGAACGCGAAAATAGGCATTAAGCATATCTGCGACATCCAGATCGTCCTCGACAATTAAGATTTTCGACTTTTCTTCTGGCACGGTAGCCTCATCAGGCAAAAATTTGAACAACCTGCCGACAGATAAAAAACGGCTCATTGCAGCGCCGTTTTTTATCTGTGGTTTTATGTTTTTGAATGATTATGCAATAGGTTCTTTTTGAATGATGAATTCACAGGCTTCATCACCGAGCGCAATACAACGAGATTCATTAACACGGAACTCATTGCCGCCAGAAACCCACTTTAAACCTTCTTGCAAAAGGCCAACCGCAATAAAGCAAGCCGGCTTATCTACCCCAGAACGCCCCCAACATACTGGGCATTTGTGAATAGTGTAAACAAATTCGTTCTCGCGTTCTTCCACAGTGCTATGCTGGTCTGAAACCTGGCTAAAAATTTTTGCCATGGCAGGAATACCAATGCGCATTTTAGCCTGCAAGGGTAACACTTTGAAAGCTAAATCACCGGCTCCAGCCAGTGCGCCAAAATTTCGTAAAGCATCGGCGAAAGTCGCCCGTCCGGCTCGCAAAGCAAGCCCGCGCCCACCACGCGGGCCATACATCTCTTCCAAAGCGATGTTAATAGAAGAGAGGTCGGCAAAATCGAACTGCTTTTCAAGGTTATCAGGGGGGTAATTGTCGATATATTCGTTGAGACCCGCCAGATTTAGAATGGCATTCAAACCATTCTTCCCCATGACTTCTTCAAGGGCCTTAATCGTAATCAGGCCAAATTTATTTGGATAGTAAAGTCCTGCTTTTTGAATCGTGCTCATAACAGTCTCCGCCTTAGATGAGTTTTTCCAGGTCTTCAGTAGCCCGGCGCATATCGAGGAAAATCAAACCGAGCCTGGCCTGTTCACGCGCCAGGGCTGTCAGCACAGCTTCATCGCCAACAGAAACCAGAATGACATAACCTTTTTCGCCTTTAATATAGACCTGTTCGAGCGAACCACGCCCCAATTCCGAGGCGATACGCTCGCCCAATGAAAGCATAGCAGCAGACATGGCTGAAACGCGGTCTTCTTCAACACCTTGAGGGAGGGCAGATGCAATAATCAAGCCATCGACGCTGACAATCGCTGATGCTTCAATGTCGGGGGATGAAGCCTGCAACTGTCGCAGACGGTCCACCATTTGTTGGGTACGAGACTTAGACAAGACAACCCTCCTGACAAGAATATTATTTTGATGCCGTTGAGTTGTTGTGAAACAATGGCTACTTTAGCACGGCGAGTATCGTGTGTCAAGTTACAACGACTCTTTAATTATAGCATGATACTTTAAAAGCGTTTATATTTTATGCTACGTTTTCATAAAAAAGACATGTATAATCTGGAGACTTTGCAAAACGGTAAATTCCTGATGAGACCTGTATTTGTTTTTCTGTTTGTTTTTAGCGTGTTGATTGGCGCTCAACCTTCCAAAACGGTTCAGGCTCAAAATTTGTCTGAAGCCGAAGAAGGTGACGGCGCTGTTTTATGCGCGCCAGATGTATATCTCACAACGCCAGACGACTGCCTGCCGCTTGGGCCATCTGAAACGTTGACCGAACTGGCTCGACAGGGATTTCCCTATCCGTTGCAAGCTCTGCCAGCCATTAAACGTGACGATGCGCTTGGGCAGGTGCCGTTTTTGTATTACCAAATCACCGAATATACGACCAATACCTATGGCAGCCTGGATGGGGCAATCAGCAAAGCGGGCGCGTTGCGCCAAATTGGGCCAGGTTCATTGATTTATGTAACGTACACCGGCGTTGAAGAAACTGACCGTGGGACTTATTTTCAACTCCCTTCGGGTGAGTGGATGCCAGGAGATGGGCAAAGGGTCGGCATCCCAAATCTTTTTCAGGGGCTTGAGTTTGTCACCACACCGCGCAATGCTTTTGGTTGGGTTATCTTTGGCACGGAGGTGCGCTCCAGCCCTGGTTATACCTTCGATATTCCCGTAACGCGGATGCTTGCAAAACATGCTTTGGTGCAAGTTTATCAATCCATTACAGTGGAAGGCGAAAATTGGTTCCTGATTGGCCCAGATGAGTGGGTTTCTGCCCGTCAGGTTGCGGCTGTTTTTCCAAACACAACGCCTCCGAACGGGGTAACCGAAGAACGCTGGATCGACGTGGATTTGGCCGAGCAAACACTTGCAATTTATGAAAATCGCAAGCTGGTTTTTGCAGCGCTGGTGGCTACGGGCTTGGATCCGTTCTGGACTCGGCTAGGTTTGTTTCAAATTTATAAAATGAAAGAAACCGAAAATATGAGTGGGGCATTCGAGGCCGACCGGTCAGACTATTATTATCTGGAAAATGTTCCTTACACACTGTATTTTGACAAGGCGCGCGCCATTCATGGGGCCTATTGGCGCACCTCCCTCGGGTATCCCCAATCACATGGCTGTGTCAATATGTCGGTGGGAGATGCAGCCTGGCTCTATCGTTGGGCGCATGAAGGTGATTGGGTTTATGTCCACGACGCTTCGGGAGTTACGCCGTCCGACCCGGCCTTTTACGGAGATGGCGGAGCCTAAATAAATAACCTGTAGCGTGAATCAAAAAACGGCACTGGTGGTGTCGCTTTTTGGTTTGCGCTACAGGTTATAAATGTCGCTAAATTTGGTTTTAAGATAACGCGTGTAGGGGCCAACATCGATGTTGGCGTTACCCGTTACTTTTTGCAAGGTTTCGCGGGGGGTAAATTTACGACCGTGCCGATGTAATCGTTCGCGGAGCCATTCGCGCAGGGTTTTAAACTCACCGCGCGCAAATTGGTCTTGCAAATCTGGAATTTCGGCCTGAACGCGCTGCCAGATTTGGGCAGAAATGATATTTCCTAGGGAGTAGGTCGGGAAGTAGCCCATCATGCCGCTCGACCAGTGAATGTCTTGTAAGACACCATGCGCATCATCTGGCACGTCTATGCCAAGGTAAGATTTCATGCGAGCATTCCAGGCTTCGGGTAGGTCACGCAAGGCTAGTTTGCCGTTGATGATTTCCTGTTCCAATTCAAAGCGTAGGATGATGTGCAGGTTGTAGGTGGCTTCGTCGGCTTCGACGCGAATGAGCGAAGGGTAGACCTTGTTGATAGCGCGGTAGAAAGTTTCTGGGTGTGTTGTTCCGAGTTGGGCCGGAAAAGCGGCGACCAGGCGTGGGTAGAAGAAGGTCCAAAAGGCGCGGGAGCGTCCAACGAGATTTTCCCACATCCGGCTTTGTGATTCGTGCAGGCCGAGCGAGGCGCCGCGGCAAAGCGGGGTGCGTTCAAGCGCGGTGGATACGCCGTTTTCGTACAGGCCATGCCCACATTCGTGCATGGAGCCAAATAGGGCTGCGCTTAGGAAGTTTTCGTAGTAACGTGTGGTGATGCGGATGTCGGAGGTGGCGATGCTGCTGGCAAAGGGGTGAACGGTAGGGTCAATTCGCCAGGAGTCTTCGCTAAAGCCAAATCGTTTGAGAATTTCGGTGATGAAGTTTTTTTGGGTTTCGATAGGGAATTGGCCGTGCAAGCAGTTGTCGTCAATGTTTTTTTGCGAGGCGGAGATGTCTGAGATGAGCGGGACCAGGTCTTTTTTGAGGGTTTCGAACATGGCGGTGACTTCGGCGGTGGTCATACCGCGTTCGTAGTCATCGAGCAGGATGTCGTAGGCGTTGTCGGTTTCGTCAAAACATTCAATGTATTGGTGTTTTAGTTCAACCTGGCGTTGCAGGTAAGGCAAAAACAAGGAGTAATCTGATTTTTTGCGGGCCTGAACCCATATTTCGCTGGCCTGGGCGCTGAGGCGGCTGATTTCTGCGCGCAAGGAGGAGGGAACCCGCATGGATTTTTGGTAGTCTTTGCGGGCGATTCGGATTAGGCTGGCTTCGTCGGATTCGTAGGGCAGGCTTTCTTCGTAGGGGCGCAGGTCTTCGAGCAGGCGGCCTATATCGTCGGATGTGAATTTTTCGTGGGCAATTTTGCCCAGGCTGGCGAGCATTTCGGCGCGGACGGCTGCGCCGCGGGCGGGCATGAGGGTACGCTGATCCCAGCCGAGCAAACCGGCAGTTTTGGTGATGTCTTGGATTTCGGCCAGGCGGGTTTTTAGTTCGAGAAATTTTTTGTCCACAGTGCGTTCCTTATGAGGGGGAAGCCGAGGGAGGTGGGCTGGTAAACGAGCTGGCGCGATGCCCATCTTCGGCGTTTTTTGCTTCTCGTAACAGTTCAATAGCATGAGGCAAAACCGGCGCAATGGTTTGAAAATTTTCAACCGCGCCGCGCGGGCTGCCGGGCAGGTTGATGATAAGGGTGCTGGCGCAAATGCCCGATACGGCGCGGGAAAGCATGGCGTGGGGTGTAATTTTTAGGCTGGCGGCTCGCATGGCTTCATCGAGGCCAGGGGTCAAGCGCTCCAGCACCAATCGGGTGGCTTCTGGGGTCACATCGCGCGGGGCAAAACCGGTTCCACCCGTCGTCAGGATCAGGTCGATATTTTGTCCTTGGGTCCAGGCTTGGAGAGTCTGGCGAATTTGTTCAATTTCATCGGGGACGATGGCGGTGCTGACGATCTGCCAGTGCTGGGTTTGAACAGCTTGAATGAGGGCTGGCCCAGATAAGTCTGGGCGTTCTCCGCGCGCAGAGCGGTCGGAGATTGTCAGTATGGCAACATTAAAGGGCATGAATTTCTCTCTTAATCCGCTAATTTTTTGCCAAGCAAGTGCAAGTGCATTTCTTCCCAGCCTCGTTTTTCATAAAAAGGAAGGACTTCTTCGTTGGAATTTGTCACCAGGAGATAGGCCTTCAGGCAGCCTTTTTGGCGCAAACGAGTTTCGATTTCGGCCATTAATGCGCCCCCAAGGCCGGTTTTACGATATTCGGCGGCTACCGCCAGGTGATAAATCAGGCCGCGTCTGCCATCAAAGCCGCCTAAAACTGTTCCGATAATTTGGCCGTCGGCCTCGGCAACGAGGAACAGGTCTGGGTCATGAGTAAGTTTTTTCTCTATCTCCGCTATATCGTCTGAGCGGCACACTTGAACCCCAGGGCCAGAATTATGCCACAAATCGAGGACTGCGGCATAGTCTTGAGGCAAACAAAACTCACGTAGAGAAAAAGGCACAGCTAAGAGAGAGAACGCGCTTCAAGCGATGAGCGAATAGCGTCAATGAGGGCATCGGGCATAAAAGGTTTAAGCAAAAAGACATTGGCTCCAGCCGAGAGACATTCGTCTTTCAGGTTCATACCAGATGCCATCACCACCACCAAGCGGTCGAGGCGGCTGTCAGCACGCATTTGACGCAAAAAGTCGAGGCCATTGCCTTGCGTCAGGTGAACATCCAGTAAAAGCGCATCGGGGGTTTCCCGATAAATGGCATCGACGATATCTTCCTGCTCGTTTAGAGTAACCGTCTCAAATCCTTCAAGTTTGAGCAGGGTTCTGAGTAAGGAGAGCATGGTCGGATCATCCTCGGCCAGCATTATTTTCGACATTTGCTTTTTCCTTTTTTTTTGCAGTTTTTTGCTTTTTAGGCGTTTCGGTTGCAGGGAAAGGCTCGCTGGAGGCCGGTTCAAGCGCGGCTTCGATCACATCTTCCACGCTTTCGGCAAAAATAAAAGTCATCGACTTTTTAATTTCATCGGGCACATCGTCCAAGTCCATTTCGTTGCGTTTGGGCAAAATAACGGTGCGTAAACTGTTGCGGTGCGCCGCCAGCACCTTTTCTTTGATTCCGCCCACCGGTAGAACCTGGCCGCGCAAGGTGATTTCGCCGGTCATCCCAACGCCCTTGCGCATTAAACGCCCAGAGATGAGCGAGACCAAGGCGCATGCAATCGTTACCCCGGCAGATGGGCCATCTTTGGGCTGCGCTCCTGAGGGAACATGCAGGTGAAAATCCGATTTTTCGAAGAAGTTGGCTTCCAGGCCCAGTTTGGCGGCCCTGGATCGAACAAAAGACAGGGCGGCTCGGGCAGATTCTTGCATGACATTGCCGACAGAGCCGGTAATTTGAAAGCCTTTGCTGCCCGACATGCGGGTGGCTTCGATAAAGAGCACGTCGCCACCGTAGGGCGTCCACGCCAGACCAGCAACAACACCCGGGACAGCCATCCGCACGTTCATCTCTTCTGCGCCCTGAAAAAATGGATTGCCAAGCAATTCTTTGACAAATTCTGGGGTGATTTCAAAAGAAGTGTCTTTGCCTTCCGCGATGCGTGTACCTATCTTACGGCAAACAGAGCCAATATTGCGTTCTAAATTCCTTACACCTGCTTCGCGGGTATATTGGTTAATGATTGTTTTTAGCGCTTCGTCATTAAAAACAATTTCGGCGAGCCGCAAGCTGTTTTCACGAATTTGGCGGGGAATGAGATAACCTTTGGCAATGGCTATTTTTTCGCCTTCGGTGTAGCCAGAAAGCGAGATGATTTCCATGCGGTCGCGCAAAGGGCCAGGAATAGTTTCGAGGGTGTTAGCCGTTGTAATAAACATGACCTGCGAAAGGTCGTAAGCAACTTCCAAATAATTATCGCGGAATTCGCTATTTTGTTCTGGGTCGAGCACTTCCAACAACGCCGAAGAAGGGTCGCCGTGAAAGTCGTTGACAAGTTTATCCACTTCATCGAGCATAAAAACCGGGTTGCGGCTTTCTCCCCGACGCAGAGCTTGCAAAATTCGGCCAGGCATGGCTCCGATATAGGTGCGGCGATGTCCGCGAATTTCAGCTTCATCACGCACCCCGCCCAGTGAAATGCGGACAAATTTGCGTTCCATGGCGCGCGCAATCGACTGTCCAAGCGAGGTTTTTCCTACGCCGGGAGGCCCAACAAAACACAAGATGACGCCTTCGCGTTCATGCCGAATCTGGTCGTCTGATTCGGTCTTGGCCTCGTCACGTCGATCGATGCGTAGTTTGCGAATTGCCAAAAATTCGAGAATGCGTTCTTTGATGTCGTCCAAGCCGTAATGGTCTTTATCAAGCACCTGGCGGGCATGGGCAATATCCAGATTGTCTTGGGTCACTTTGGCCCAGGGCAGGGAGGTCATCCAGTCTAAGTAAGTGCGAATGACACCATATTCCGCGGCGGCGGTGGGCAGGCGTGAAAGACGATCCAACTCACGGCGGGATTGCTTGTCTGCTTCTTCGGCCATTTTGGCTTCGTCAATTTTTTTACGAAACTCTTCAACTTCAACAGCCTGCTCGTCACGCTCGCCCAGTTCTTTTTGAATGGCTTTCAGTTGCTCGCGCAAGAAATATTCGCGCTGAACTTTGTCAATTTCAGAACGAGCTTCGTTTTGAATTTTTTGCCCCAATTGTAAGACTTCGGTCTCTCGTACCAGTAAACCGATGAGTTTACGCAGTTTATCTGTGGCCGATTCCAATTCCAGCAGGTTTTGGGCGTCTTCCAGGTCGATGCGCTGGAAGTTTGCAATGGCATAAACGGTTTGCAGCGGGTCTTCCAGGCCGGTGATGGAGGCAACCAATTCACGAGGGAAGGATGGAATCATTTCGGCAATAGCCGAGAATTGATCACGGGCATTGCGCGCCAGGGCGTCCAACTCCAGGCCTTCTTCGGCAGCTTCGGGAATCCGCTCTATCCGCGCCATGAGGTACGGCTCGGTTTGAACATATTCAATGACTCGGAACCGCTCCAGCCCTTGCACGAGAATGCGGATGGTGCCATCTGGCGCGCGCAACAGGCGATGGACGGTGGAGAGGGACCCGATGGTGTATAGTTCTTCCGGGCCGGGCGTTTCAAGTTCTGGATTTTTGGAGGCAACCAACCCGACGAACCGGTCGCCAGCGACAACGTCATCGACCAATTTGACGGAACGTGCTTGACCAATCGTCAGCGGGACGGCGGTTTGGGGGTAAACAACCAACCCACGCAAGGGCAGGATGGGCACGATTTCAGGGGTGGATTGGGCTATTTGGCTGGATTCAAGCTGAGGGGCGTTGATATCTGGGGGTTCGTCTGGGGTCGAAAAATCAGAAAAAAGCGACGGGATGAACATTTTGAGCAGTTCAGCGTCGTCGTCGCTATTGATCCACTTGAACAGGTCGGCAGGATTGGAGTTCCATCGGGAGGCAGGCATAGCTGAAGGGATTATTCCTTGCTTGAGATTTGGCTGGGGGTAACTTTAGGAAGGGTGACGGTCAGGAAACCATCGTCGTATTCGGCGCGGGAGGCGCTGAGTTCGACTGGGCCGGGCAGGGTCGCGCCGGTGCTGAATGCGCCAGAGCGTACTTCCATTTGATGGTAAGCGCGGCGTTCCGGGGTAGCGCTGCGCGCACCGCTAATTGTAAGTTCGTTATGTTCGAGATTGACAGAAAAGTCTTGGGCGCGCATTCCGGCGATTTCGACCCGGACGATGTAGACAAATTCGGTTTCGTACAAATCAGTGGGAGGGGTCCAGATGGGCTGTTGGACGCGAACCTGCCAACTGATGGCTTCGACCTGCATTCGTTGGCGAGCGGCAAGCACTGCCACGCGGCCAGTTGAAGAGTTGACCGTAATCATAGCTGCTCCCTCGTGGTTAAGTGTGAAGGCTGGGACTGCCAGACTCCGTTTCAAGTTGTTCTTAAGAGTTGATCGTTTTGGTTACTTGCCGAGCGCTTTGCGGGCAGCTTCGAGAACTTCATCATATTTGGGTTCATCACCGTTGCTGAACATGTAATCGAGATAGGTGACGATGCCTTTTTTATTGACAATGAACACGGCGCGCCGCAAAATGCGGACTTCTTTCATGAGTGTGGCGTATTTTTTGCCGAAATCGGCTTTGACGACATCCGAGGCGGTCAAGACTTGATCGACGCCGGTTGCGCCACACCAGCGCTTTTGGGCAACGGGTAAATCCATGCTGACAACAAGAACGACGATATCCTTGCTGAGTTTGGCAGCTTCTTCGTTAAATCGACGGGTTTCCCGGTCACAGACCGGAGTATCAAGCGATGGTATGGAAGCGATGATGCGAACTTTCCCTTTGGTTTCTTTGAGGGCCTTAAAAAGCGACCAATCTGTTTTTTGTACAGTAAATTCGGGGGCTTTTTGTCCAATTTTGAGGTCGTTACCAAGAACAGTTTGTTCAGCACCTGCAAATTTAATTAACCCTTTACGTTCAGCGGTCATGATTTAGCGCATCCTCTTTACATTTTAATCGCGACGAGAGCGCCCCCGGCGGGATTCGAACCCACAACCAACAGCTTAGAAGGCTGCTGCTCTATCCATTGAGCTACGGGAGCAGTAATTGCTTATTCTGATACGGGGCGAATGCCTTTGTAGACTCTTACGCCCGATAAAGTAGTCAGGATAACGTTGGCGGGACGTCCCAAGCGCTCGGCCAGTTCTGTGGTGGAAAGCGGGCTATTGCCATTGGCAAGGAAGACACGAAAAACAGCCTCGACCATGGCGGTTTGGCCGGTTAGAAACTCTGGTTGACGGGCGCAATGGGCTAGGATGGCCTGCTGAATCCCGTTCATGGGGCGAACTTCGGCGGTTTCGGGGTCGATAAAGTCGAGCATATCGCCCACTCCATAATCTGCAAACATTGCCTGGTGCTCCGGGCAAAGCAAGCCGCGCAAGTGAACATGCCAATCGTTTTCAGTTTGACGCCACCAGTCAAAGTCGATGTGATAGCGGGTCTGCAAAGTAGGTTTGACGAGGCTCATCATTTATTCCTCATCTTCGCTGGTTTCAGCCAGTCGGAAGTACAAATCGCCAATGTGGATAAATTCTTTGCTGGAGGCCAGCAAAGAAAGAAGCGGAGCAGGGGGAATGCGACGGACAATATTGACGGCGGAATATAATTCTTCGGCATGAACATGGCCCTGCGGAGTCAGCTTGGAGAGTTCACGTAAAATATTTTTGATAATTTTTTCGAGCGGTTGGCGGGTTTTTGCCATTTGAGAAATGGCCTGATCTATTCCCAGAACGTCGGGCACGACTGAAACCATGCGGTCGTGATATTCGCAGGCCACTTCTTGTCGAAGTAAGGCAAATACAATTCCGCCATCCGAACCAACCAGCACCGTTCGAACCCAGTCTTTAGAGGGGCGGTGGGTTTTAGCTTCTAAAATAACTTCTCCGACATATTGGGAGCGTCGAATGGTGATTTGAGCGCCAGGAATGAGTTTGTTTTTCTCAAACCAGGCTTTCAGCCCGTACACATAGCCATGTTCGCGCACCACCCAAGCGGGGATTTTTTCGCTGGTTTTGCTATCTACAACAATAAAGCGTACCCGCGACGATTCGTAGGCGGTGGGGAAAAAATGCCGCACTCGCGGGGATACGGGCAAAGTTCCAGCCCGCCAATGAGGGTAGGTGAGGGTAATGGTAACTTCATTAGCGCGAGGCGGTTTTTGGGATGTTTCTGAAAACTCGTCGTCGAGTTGGTATTCGAGGGCCAGCATTTCAGGAATGAGCAGGCTTCGGTCGTAATCGATTGGGTTGTATTTCAAGGCAGCCGGAGCTTGTTGTACTTCATCTGGCTCAAGGCGCTTTAGACACCACAACACTTCACCGGCTGGGCCAACCTCGTCAAACCGGCCATCTTCTTGCAAGGCGTAATTGAGCGAAAATTCGAGCAAATGCCGGCTGACGCCCGCCGGGGCATCGATTTGCTCCATGAGAGATGCAATCGAAAGCGGATCGCCGCCAGCCATTTCGAGCACAGCTTCAGCAAGGTTGAGATGTCCGGTGTTCATGTCAACAATTAAGGCTCGTGGAAACCATTGTCCGGCGCTGCTCACCAGGCTCTCATCAGAAAGCAAAGCCATTTCCAGCTTTTTTGTCAATTCATCGCCGTATTGTTCAAGAATGGCGGCAGAATCAGTTTCAGGGTCGGCAACTTCTTCTGGAGGGTTGTTAAGTTTGTGCTCGGGTAGAGCGGCTGCAAATAAGCGCTGCGTATCTTCCATCTGCACTTCGATCACATCAAAAGGGCCAACTTCAGGGTTATGACCAGGGCGCACGGCAATAACTTCGCCTTTACGCCAGTTAAGAGCTGGGAAAACCAGCTTTTGGCCTTTTTTGTACGTTTCTTTAGGGAAAAATACATCACCTTCTGCGCGCTGCTGCTTGGCAAGCATTTCACGCTCGTAGCGGATGCGCTCATCCACTAAAATGTGGGCCAGGTCAGATTCAGCGAGAGGGATTTCGGTTTCAAAAAGGTAGTTCTGTAGGAAATCAATATCGCGCTTCGTTACGGCAAAGTTCAGCCAATAATCGGCGACGAGCTTTAGGGAGGCATTGGGCATAGAAATCTTCCGGGGTGTTTAATTTTTCGACAGAGAAACAGGCTTAGGGTAAGGGAGAATCAAAACCGGCCCGTCCAACAACGGATTCAAGCTATTATACCCCAAAGAAAATTCTGGTCTGCGCTAAATGTCACAAAGAACGCATGTGCGTGAC
>DYPU01000083.1 GCA_020719725.1 Anaerolinea sp.
GGTCTTAATGACGACATTTTCGCTATCATCAAGCCCATAGGGCGCGCGCGGGTCGGGCAGGTTTGGCAAAGTGGAAGTGAGTCGGTTTAATTCGGTTTCCACCTCGCTTACAAGTTTGTCATATTCGGCGATTTTATCTCCAACCACCCGCATTGCCTCGATTTTTGCCTGCCGCCCGGCAGGGTCTTTCAGTTTGCTAATTTCTCTGGAAACAGCATTCCGTTCGGCTTTAAGCGTTTCAGCCTCGACCAGCAGAGCGCGACGTTTTTCGTCGAGCTGCAAAATTGTATTGACGGGGGTGGGGTCATCCTGCCTGTCGCGCAAAGATTTACGCACCAGGTCGGGGTTTTCACGAATAAGGTTGATGTCGAGCATGAGAGCACCTCCAGGGTGATAAAAAAGAATCGCCCCAACTCGTCAGCAGGACGAGGGGGCGCTCGTGGTGCCACCTGCTTTTGTACCCGTCCATCCTTGTCAATAAAAAAGGATGGGATGGGATACCTCGGTACTCGCGCTAACGGGCGAAACCCGGCTCTCTTAAGACGAATTTTGCAAGAGCAACTGTCGGTGGTTTGAAGGCCACAGACGCCGAAGTGGATTTCTTCATTCTATCTACCGCCTTGCACCATCCGGCGACTCTCTGAAAAACAGAATGAATACTTATCTTCGGGCTTGTTTTTGGAATAAAGAAATTATACGCTCGCAGAGAAAGATGTCAAGCAAATTCTCTGCTTGAGTTTTAGTAAATTTGGACATTTTTCCCCGTTGGGGGGCTGTGGTAAGATAAGGTATTCCAGAATTCTTTCTCAGAAAGGGTGAGCCATGTCTTTTCGCATTGAGTCCTTGCTTTCTGCGCGTATGTTTGTTGTTCCGCAATTGGTAGATGATCGAATTTATTTTCTAAGTAATCTAAGCGGACAGTTGAGCCTGTATGCCATGCACTACGGGGGTAGCGTGCCCGAACCGCTTTTACCTTCACACCTGGCTTTGCAAAATCCGCATTTAATTGGCGGCCACTCGTTTTATGTTTTTAAGGACTTTGGCAAAATTTTGGTGATGTTGGATCATGATGGCGACGAAAATTATCAGCCGATGCTGGTTGCGCTGGAGGGGGGCTTCCCCGAACCGGCTTTTGATAATTTTTTCGACGGTTACCGGGTTCATTTGGGCGAGGTAGACGCCGAACAGGGCATAGTGTACCTGAACGCCGAGCGGCGCGACAAGCCAATACAAGAAGCCTATCGCGCCGATTTATTCAACAATCAAGTCACCAAACTGGGCGAATCAGAGTGGGGCGCTTACCCGGCAGCCCATAGCGCCGACCATAGCCAGGTTTTGCTTTCGGACCTCTATTCGGTGGGGGATAGTGTTCATTACTTGGTACAAGGCCAGCAAAAGACAATTTTGTATGGCATCCCCCTTGAACAGCGCCAGGCTGGCGAACCCGTGGCCCTAAACGGAATTACATCAACCGTCTTTACCCCGTCGGGAAAAGGAATTCTGCTAACTTCGGCCATTTTTACGGATACCTATTCACCGGGCTACCTGGCCTTCGAACGCCCCGGCCAAATCGTGCCGGTTAAGGTCAAGGGTGTCGTCCACAGCGGGGTTGGCGAATTGGAAGGCATTTCCCATTTACACCACGATCACTATGCCGTGCAATACAACATCGACGGCTGTTCCTGGTTGTACGAAGCAGTATTCGACGAGGAAAACTGCCTACTAAAGCTGAAGCGAGTCATTGTAGGCGATTCTCCCCTTGAAGATGGTGTACTGGAACACGCCGACTACAACAAAGACTTTGATATTTTCACCATTTCCTTTTCTACTGCCACTTCCCCAACCCAAATTTACACCATCGAAGGCAAGAAACGCAAATTAGTTGTACAGCATACCAATGAAAAGGTACTGGGAATATTAGATGAAGAACTAGCCCAGGGCGAGGACGCTTCCTTCACCTCCTACGACGGATTGCGCGTCTCGGCGCGTTTGTACCTCCCTTCCGCCGCGCTCGGTTTCGAAGGTCCGCGCCCGCTGGTTTACTACGTTCATGGTGGGCCACAGGGCCAGGAACGGCCCGATTTTGCCTGGTTCTCCATGCCGCTCATTCAATTTTTAACCTTGCGCGGTTTTGCAGTTTTTGTACCCAATGCGCGGGGTTCCACTGGCTATGGCCTGAACTACACCAAACAGGTTGACCGTGACTGGGGCGGCAACGACCGCCTAGACCATGTTCACGCCATGACCGAAATTCTACCCAAAGATGAACGGCTCGACCTCAAACATTCCGCGCTGGTAGGACGTTCTTATGGCGGCTATATGACCCTGACTCTGGCCGGACGTCACCCGCAGCTATGGCATGCAGCCTGTGATATGTTTGGGCCTTACGACCTGCTCACCTTCTCCGAGCGTATCCCCGAAACCTGGAAACCCTACTTTAAACTGGTGATCGGCGACCCGGCAGCCCCCCAAGACCGTCAGTTTTTGGCCGAACGTTCACCAAAAACCTATCTTTCAGCCCTGGCTTGCCCCATGCTCGTCATTCAAGGGCGCAACGATCCGCGAGTCGCCGCCGCCGAATCCGAAGACCTGGTACAAAGCCTGCGCCAAACAGGCAAAGAGATCGATTTGCTGGTCTTTGAAGACGAAGGTCACGATGTCCTCAAATATGCCAATCGCGTCACTTGCTACAACGCCATCACAGACTTCTTCTCGAAGCACTTGACGCCCTGATAA
Organism: Anaerolinea sp.; assembly: GCA_020719725.1. Classification (GTDB taxonomy): domain Bacteria; phylum Chloroflexota; class Anaerolineae; order Anaerolineales; family Villigracilaceae; genus UBA8950. The sequence continues at coordinate 2,737 of DYPU01000083.1, forward strand.
TCTCGAACCCCGAACTGACAGCCTCCTTGCTGAAAAACGATTCCTACTTTACCTTCATAAAACACAGAAACTTTGCGAGAGTACATGACCTGGAAGTTAAACACCACCCACGCCCTGGCAGGCGACCTTGTTCAACTCGTTGGACTACGCCACAAACATTTTATCTTCACTCTTGCATCTGGCAGCACATTCAGCACCCATCGCGGCATCATCAAACACGATGAACTGATTGGCCTGCCCTGGGGTAGCCAGGTCTTCAGCCACATGGGCAGCCCGTTTTTCCTGCTGCAACCCTCTCTGGCCGATATTTTAACTGAACTGCCCCGCAACACCCAAATTCTATACCCAAAAGAGATAGGATTCATTCTCGTTTCCATGGGCATCGGCAGCGGACAGCGCGTTATGGAAGCGGGAACCGGCTCCGGCTCCATGACCACCGCTCTGGCCTTCGCTGTTGGCCCCACCGGACAAGTCATCACCTACGAACAAAGGCCCGAATTCCAAAACCTGGCGCGCAAAAACCTGGCCCGGCTTGGTCTCGAAGAACGAGTCAACTTCAAACTGGGCGACATTGGTAACGGATTCGAAGAAACCAACGTCGATGCTTTCTTCCTCGATGTTCAAAACCCCTACGACTACATCCCACAAGTACGCGCAGCCCTCAAACCTGGCGGATTTTTCTCCGCCATCATCCCCACATTTAACCAGATTGAAAAAACCCTCTACGCCTTGCGCCGCAACCAATTTGCCTTCATCGAAGTTTGCGAAATCCTCCTGCGCTATTACAAACCCGAACCCAGCCGTCTGCGTCCCACCGACCGAATGGTAGCCCACACTGGCTTCTTACTCTTTGCCCGTCGCATCGACCTTTCAGAAGACCCGCGCGTGGTAGCCCTCCTGGCCGAACAAAACCTGACCAGTGATGCACCTCACGACGAAGCGCAAGTAGAAACACCACAAAACGGCCTTGAACCAGAAAGCGAGTAAAACCCAGCCATGCGCCGTCGTTCTATGGGGTATCAATCCCCCATTCCTGTCGAATTAAAACAAGCCAACGCCAAAATGGCGCTCGGAGACTATTCAAGCGCGGCATACCATTACGAAGCCCTGCTGCGCGAACCAAACGCAGAAAATACCAAAAAACGCGCGTTCTTCTCCATCATGGCCGGGCGCGCCCGCATCCTCACCGGGCAGACCAGCACCGGGCTGGCACACCTCAAGCGTGGCCTGATGCGGCTGGCCGAAGGCAGTCACCACATCCAACTTTATCGCATTGGGCTACGAATCGCAGAAGAATTGCGTCAACGCAACCTGCTCAAAGAAGCCGCCGAAATTAGCGCACTGGTCAACGCCAATATTCCGGCCACTGCTGAACTCCCCACCGAACACAGCTCTCATTCCGCCCCTCGCCTGCCCGCCGCCTGCGCTGTCTGCGGCGGCCCACTGCGTTCCGACGAAGTGGAATGGCTCACTCCACGCCAGGCCGAATGCCCTTTCTGCAATACCCCGGTAAATGCCTTGTGAATGTTGACACACTGACCGAAGACTTCATCGCTCAGGCCTTAAGCCGACCAATAGCGGCCCCCTACGCTGAAAAAGCGATTCAAGCCGACCACCCCTTACGCCTCGCTAGTGTACTCGTCCCGCTCATACGCCATGCAGACGGTTGGCACCTGCTTTACACCCGTCGCGCCGACCGGGTGGAGCACCACAAGGGCCAGGTTTCCTTCCCCGGCGGTGCCAGTGAACCCGGCGAAAGCCCCGAAGAAACTGCGTTGCGCGAAGCCAACGAGGAGGTTGGTATTCGGCCAACAGATGTTCGCCTTCTCGGTCGCCTGCCCCAAATTATCACCATCAGTGACTTTTTGGTCACGCCGATTGTCGGGGTTTTGCCTTGGCCCTATGCTTTTCGCGTCTATACCACCGAAGTGGCCCGCGTTTTTACCCTGCCCCTGGCCTGGCTGGCCGCCCCCGAAAGTTATATGCAATTTTTTCGGGCAGAAACTGGGCGCTATGTGATTGCCTACCTGCCCAATGACGGCGAACTGCTCTGGGGTGCGACAGCCCACATGACCCTCGAATTTTTGAAAATAATACAAACGACTCCATAAATAAAAAAGGCCGCTCCAGTTGGAACGGCCTTTTTTATTTATGTCTAAAAACTACTTAACTTCTTCTTTCTTCTTCTTTTCAACCAGGGCCGGTTCGGCTGCTCCCTCAACAACTTCAGGGGTATTTTCTTCGTCGGCTGCGCCGGTGGCAATCACCAACACTTCATCTGGGTCTGAAAGAATTTCCACTTCTTTGCCCAAAACAATATCGCGGACATGAATCGCGGATCCAATTTCTACCAGGGTGGTAATATCCAGTTCGATGCGTTCCGGCAGGTACTGCGGCAGGGCTTCCACTTCCAACTCGGTCATGTTGGTCACAATCACCGCGCTGTAGTCTTTCACCGCCGGAGAAACTCCGTGCAAGTGAACCGTAACCATGGTGCGAATTTTCTCGGTCAACGAAACAGCCTGAAAATCAATGTGAGTGAAAATACCCTTAATGTAGTTTTTCTGACGTTCACGTACCAGCGCCGGGATCAGCTTGCCATCCAACTCGATATTAACCATGCTCGAAGAAGTCAGCTTGGGCAGGATTCGTCCCGCTTCGCGGGCATCCATCTGAATAGCGGTTGGCTCAATATTGTACCCATAGACCACACCAGGCAAAACACCCTCGCGGCGAAGCGCTTTCACCTGTTTGCCAATAACGCTGCGTTTGGTGGCTTTCAAAACAACTTTTTCCATTTTTTTTTGCTCCTTAGGCGCCTCTCACCCCCGAATTGGGGTTACCTTCGCCCGATGAATATACTGCGGCGCAACACACGCCGCCAGTTTGACTATTTTTTACGCCCGAAAAGCATTTTCCCAACCAGCATCACCAGCCCGGCGGCAATGCCGCCTACCAGCCCAGCCAATAGAGTCGTACGCGCATCGAGCAGTGTTTCCACATTCCCCTGAATTTCACGGCCAATCACCAAACCAGCCCGGATGCTTTTGGCCTCAACGCGCTCGGCCAGCACAGCTCCCGCCGAAAATTCTTCAGATTGCACATTATCGGCACCCACAAAGCCTGCCTTGCCAGAAAAATCGAGATTTCCGGCACTCATAATGCCTACAGCCGTCATTTGGGTCACAACCTGCCCGGCATGAAGCGCCCCCACCGCAATTCGATTCCCGGCAAAGGTTTGGCTGTTTAGCGCCCCAATCGCCGAAAGGCTGACATCCGCCTCACTGACATTAACCTGACCAATTGCAGAATTGGTGGCGCGCACTAACTCTGCCTCAACCAATTCCACCTGAACATTTGAAAGGTTTACAACTTGGGCCGATTCTTCTGAAGAGTGTTCGGTTATTTCGGTCATTGGTTTTCTCCGGGCAAAAAACAAGCCTCCGGGCGGAGGCATAGAAACCATCTCAAGCTATTTTAGCCGGGCGGGCGGCTTGTGTCAAGGATGGCTATTTTTGTCTGATAAAATACGCCCCATGCGAAAACTTCTTTACCTCACCGTTTTTCTTTCTGGCATGAGTGCCCTGGCCGCAGAATTTGGCGCTTCGCGTCTGTTACAAATGCGTTTTAGCAGCATTACCCTGGTCTGGGCCGTCATCATTGGCCTTATTCTGGTCTATTTTGCTATTGGCTACGCCCTCGGTGGGCGGCTGGCAGATCGCTCTCCGCACACTCATACCTTTTTTACGGTCATCGCCCTGGGCGGCCTCAGCCTTAGCACTGTCCCTTTGGTGGCTCAACCCATGCTGCGTGCCGCCAGCCTGGCCTCAGACCAACTCAATCTGGGGCTAATGGCTGCCGCTTTTATCGCTACCCTGGTTTTATTTAGCATCCCTGTCACCTTGCTGGCAATGACCTCCCCCTTTGCCTTGCGGCTGCTGCTGCGAGACCCACAAAAAGCGGGCAATATTGCCGGAAACGTTTCGGCCATTTCCACTGCCGGGTCGGTACTCGGCGCATTTTTGCCCAGCCTGCTCCTCTTCGACCTGGTTGGCGCGGCCCGCAGCTTGCTATTGTTTGGCATTCTCATGCTTGGCCTGGGAATTTTTGGGCTGGTACGGGCAGGTAGCCCAGCCTGGCGTACCATTTTACTCAGCCTGGCCCTGTTATTTTTTACCGCCTTGTTATTTTTTGGCGATTTTCACGGCAAAGATAGCCCCGGCCAGGTTTTTGAAACCGAATCGAGCTACAACTACATCGAAGTCTTGCAATTTGGCGAAACCCGTTACCTGCGCCTCAACGACGGCCAGGGCGTTCACTCTCAATATCACCCCACCGAGCTTTTTTACGGCGGCCCCTGGGAACAATTCCTGGTTGGCCCATTTTTCAACCAGGCTCCTTTCAACCCCAACCAGGTAGAACGCATTGCCATTGTCGGGTTGGCGGCAGGCACCTCGGCCCGCCAGGCCACCGCCGTTTTTGGCCCTATCCCCATCGACGGGTACGAAATTGACCCCAAAATCGTTCAGGTTGGCCGCGATTATTTCAAAATGACCATGCCCAACCTCAATGTTCAAATCACCGATGGCCGCTGGGGTTTGGAACGATCCCCCTACCACTACTCGCTCATCATCGTCGATGCCTACCGTCCGCCCTACATCCCACCCAACCTGACCACCCGCGAATTTTTCGGCATTGTTCACGAGCATCTGACACCCAATGGCGTTCTCGCCATCAACATTGGCCGCACCGCCGAAGACCGCCGCCTCATCAACGACCTGGCCGCCACCATTGGAGAGCACTTCACTTCCATTTATATAATGGATATTCCTTCTACATTTAATTCGATTTTATACGCCACCAAAGCCGAAACCAGCCTCGAAAACCTGTTTGCTAACTACAGCCTGCTCCACGCCAACCCCGCTTCGCACCCTTTGCTTGTTACCGCTGTCGCTGTCACCGCTTCCAACCTGCAAGCCACCCCCCTTGGCGGACGGGTCTACACAGACGACCTGGCCCCCGTCGAAGCGGTTACAAATGATATGATCATTCGTTTCATCCTTAGCGGTGGCGCTGAGAGCCTGCAATAACCTCAACTTCAGGAGTTCTCTTGTGAAATCGTTTTTATCCAGCCTTACCAGTATTCTGACAGTTCTCATTGTTCCCCTTATTTTTGTGCGCATCCTGCTCATACCGGGCTTTCCGGCGCTTGAATACAGTATGCCCGGTTTCCCGGCAGATCAATATGGCTTTTCCAATGCAGAACGTGTGCAATGGGCCGCCTATGGCATTCAATATCTCGTCAACAACACCGGGCCAGAATACCTAGCCGATTTGCGCTTTAGCAATGACACGCCCGTTTTTAATGAACGCGAAGTGAGCCACATGCTGGATGTCAAAATTGTTGTCAAACAAGTGCTGAATGTTTTACTGGCAGCGCTGATTTTGCACCTGGTTCTGGGCGTTGTAGCCTGGCGGCGCGATTGGCTGGAAGCCTACTTCCAGGGAATTTCACGCGGCGGCTGGTTTTTACTGGCCCTGATCGTGACCCTCGGTCTTTTGGCAATCACCTCGTTCTCACAGTTTTTCACCGCTTTTCACGCTGTTTTTTTTGAAGGCGATTCTTGGCTATTTTCTTATTCAGACACGCTAATCCGGCTTTACCCCATTCGATTCTGGCAGGATGTGGTCCTTTATGTTTTTGGCGGCGCAGCCCTGGCAGGCGGAATGCTCGGTTGGTTTTTGGCGAAAAAATAAATAGCGTAACAGCCAACCCGAATTCGGGTTAATAACGGTATAATTCTTTTTCAGGAGCCAATAATGCCCGAATTTTTATCGTTAGAAAACCGTGTTGCGCTTGTTACCGGCGGTTCGCGCGGCATTGGTCGCGCAATTGCGCTGGAGCTGGCAAAACGCGGCGCAGCAGTCGTCGTCAATTATCATAAATCGCCGGAGGCTGCTGAACATGTCGTTACCGAGATTCAAGCTGCGGGTGGAAGCGCCGCCGCCTTCCAGGCCGATGTATCGCTTTTCGAGCAGGCGGCAGCCCTCGTCAAATTCAGCATTGACACCTTTGGCGATCTGCATATCCTGGTCAACAATGCCGGGATTACCCGCGATACGCTGATTATGATGATGTCTGAAGCGGATTGGGATGCCGTGATGGACACCAACCTGAAAAGCACGTTTAATTGCTCTAAATCGGCAGTGCGTCACATGATGCGTAAACGCTACGGGCGTATCATTAATATTTCATCGGTTTCTGGGCAAATGGGCAACGGTGGTCAAACCAATTATTCGGCCTCTAAGGCCGGGCAGATTGGCTTTACCAAAGCGCTGGCGCGTGAAGTGGCGGCTCGCAACCTGACAGTCAACGCGGTGGCTCCTGGTTTTGTGGATACCGAAATTTTGGATGCGATGCCCGCTGAGATGCTCGAAGCGGCGCTCAAGTTTGTGCCGTTGGGACGAAAAGCCCAGCCCGAAGAAGTTGCTTACGCCGTTGCTTTCCTGGCTTCTGACCAGGCCGCGTTTATCACCGGCCAGGTTTTGGCTGTGGATGGCGGCATGGCGATGATGTAATTTGAGGAGATTCTGATGACTGATCATAAACCCGCAGGTAAAACCACGCTTTCCCCTGAAGTTTTGGTGACGATTGCAAAAATGTCGGCTTTGAGTGTGCCAGGTGTTAGCCGCTTGTCTGCCACTCCAGACCGTTTTGACCGCCTTTTTAAACGCGGCGCAAACGAGGGCGTGGAATTAAAGGTGGAAGATGGCCTGGTGTATCTGGATTTGTTTCTGGTGCTCAAGCCAGATGTGAATGTGCGTGAAGTAGGCCGGAATGTGCAGCATAATACAGCCCGGGCTATTGAAGAAATGATTGGCATGGATATTGGGCATGTCAACATTCATATTGAAGATGTTGATTACACGGAAGAGGCATAAGCTTTCATGAAACCTCGAACCAGGGCGCGTGGATTGGCCCTGCAAGTACTTTACGAAGTGGATATGGTTGCTCATCTTCCAGGCGATGTTTTCCAGCGCCGCCTGGAAGATGCTCGTTTGGATGGGCAGGTAGACCTGGGCGACGACTTGATTGAGTTTGCCCGCCAGCTCGTGGCGGGCGTTTCTCTGTTAACGGTCAAATTGGATCATGTTATTGAGCGTTATGCGCCAGAATGGCCTTTTGATCAGATTGCGGCGATAGACCGTAATATATTGCGCATCGCAACCTGGGAATTTGCGGTTTCGCGTAAGACTCCGCTCAAAGTAGCCATCAACGAGGCTGTGGAACTGGCAAAGAATTATGGTTCTGACAGTGCGCCGCGCTTTATCAATGGCGTTTTGGGCAGCCTTGCAGATCACGAGCATGAAATCTGGCAGGCTTTAGGCTCTGCTGAATGAGAGAAAACAAACAGGCTTATGGATATTCTCGGTATTGGCATTCCTGAATTTTTTTTGATTGTTTTGCTTGTTTTAATTTTGCTTGGCCCAAAAGATATGGTTGCCGCCGGAAAAAACATGGGGCGCTGGCTTAACCAGGCCATCAATTCACCCACCTATAAATTATTGACTCGTACCGGGCAGGAATTGAAAAACCTGCCGCGTAATTTAATGCGCGAAGCCAACCTGGAAGATGCCAGTAAAGAATTTGAGCAGATTGGTAAAAAAGTTAACGAAAACGTTAATGCAATTGGCGGGGAGGTTTCGCGCTCCTTCGACGAGAAGAAGATTTTTTCTCAGCCCGCGCCTGTGATCGCCAGCCCGCCACCGCCCGCTGCGGCAGTGGCGGATTCTGCCGTCGAGACGACGCTGGTCGTTGAGAAAGCCCTCTCGGCGCCCCTAAAAACCATTAGTACACCCGATTTTTCAGATATTGAGGACAGCCCAGTATGAAAAAACTCATTCGGGCTTTACTCTGGTTGCTTGCGACGCCGTTTCGGCTTTTATTTTGGTTGATTAGCCTGCCGTTTCGCCTGTTGTTTAAGCTTTTGGGCTGGGTTTTCCGTCCGGTGGCCGAGCGCATCAGGCGTGGCAAGATTTATCGTTTTTTTAACGAAATTCCCGAAGATCGACCTGGGGTGGATGCGTTTAGCGATGCAATGCAAAATCCCAATGAAATTTTGGAACAGCTTAACGATGTTCGCAATCATTTAGGCCGCGCTTTATTGGTGCTCGTTTTAGCAGTTCTGGTTTCCTTTTATTTTACCGAGTCATTTGTGGCCTACCTGGCCCAACCGATTGGCGGGCTGGAAAAACTACAAGCCATCGAAGTTACCGAATCGATTAGCGTTTTTATGCGTGTAGCGCTGCTATCAGGGATAGCCTTGGCAACGCCTTACATTGCTTTTGAAATTTGGTTGTTTGCCGCGCCAGGGTTAATGCCAAAAGCCCGTCTAACGGGGCTGCTAGCCATTCCGTTTGCACTCGTTTTCTTTTTGGGCGGCGCGGCCTTTGCTTATTTTGTGATGATGCCAACCGCGCTGCCATTTTTATTGGACTTTTTAGGCATTGAGGCCCGTTTGCGCCCAGCTTCTTATTTCACTTTTGTCACTGGCCTGATGTTTTGGATTGGGGTGGCCTTCCAATTTCCCCTGGTGATTTTTGCGCTGTCTTCAATGGGATTGGTGAAGCCCGGCTTTTTACTCAAGTATTGGCGAATTGCGCTGATTTTGATTGCGGTTATTTCTGCGGCCATTACGCCCACCGTAGACCCCGTCAATATGGCCTTAGTGATGCTGCCCATGACGGCGCTCTATTTCTTAAGTATCTTCTTTAGTTGGTTGGCAAACCTGAGCCGTGATGCCGAAACGGCACAGGCTTCTGGCTAATTCTACAGACCTGCCGTGAGAGAAACAATCTAAAAGAAGAAAATTGGCCCAGCAAGCCTCTTTCTTCTTTTTTTGCTTAACTTTCGATTATC
>DYPU01000012.1 GCA_020719725.1 Anaerolinea sp.
CTTTACTCGATTAGCCCTATTTCTTTCACCTATTTTTGGCGAAGGTATTGAAAAAAGCTGATGGCATTTTATTAGCCGAAATATTCCAGCAAATTACTCGTTTGGGCGCTACTCACCCGGTTTTCCAACTATTTTCTAGCCAGTAGCTTGCAAAGGTATTGGAAAAACAGGAATAGGCCATAACACCAGATTCAAATAAAATCTCGGACACTTATCAGCAGATTGCTCCCCAAAATGGCGTGGAGATCTTTTGCATAAATTAAGACAATGACAAAGGAGGATGTATGCTCAAAATTGCAGGTCTGATCGACGCATTTACCGAACGACTTGGTTTGGCATCAGCGGTTTGTGTGATTCTTACGGTTGCAATTGGTTTTTACAATGTGATGGGGCGTTATTTGGGCAAGTTGATTGGGGTCAAGCTCACATCTAATATGTTTATTGAATTGCAATGGTATTTTTTCTCGCTCACATTTCTACTTGGTTTTGCTTACATTCTCAAACACGGTGAAAATGTGCGGGTCGATTTTCTTTACGCCAAATGGCCTGAAAAAACCAAAGCCTGGGTCGATTTGATTGGTCACGCAATTTTTCTGATTACATTCTGCATCATTGGCATAACCGTAGCCTATGGGCCGGTTATGCAATCTTGGGGTCTGTTACCTGACGGCAGTTTTGGCAATTGGGAAATGTCTCCCGACCCCAGCGGATTGCCGCGCGCACCGATCAAAAGCATGATTTTGGTTGGTTTTGGCCTTTTACTTTTGCAAACAGTTTCCGAAATTTTAAAAAATATCATAATCATTCGAGGGCTGGTAGTTGCACCAAAAAAGTAATCCCGCCTGGTACGGTAAGGAGTAAAAAATGACCCATTTTGAATGGCTTGCGGTTGTCATGTTTGCTGGTTTTTTTGTTTTCATTATGAGCGGCTACCCGGTGGGCTATTCATTTGCCGCAACTGCCATTTTATTTGGCGGTATTGGTTATGCAGTAGGGGCCTTCAACCTGAATCTGCTCAAATTAATGCCCAGCCGCTGGTTTGGAACCATGTCGGATTTTACGCTGCTCGCCATTCCATTTTTTATTTTTATGGGAGCCGTGTTTGAACGTTCTGGTCTGGCAGAAGAACTACTTGAAACCACGGGTAAACTCATGAGCGGTGTACGCGGCGGACTGGCCATGGGTGTAGTGATTGTTGGAACGCTCCTGGCAGCCACCACTGGCGTTGTGGCCGCCACCATCATCATGATGGGCATGTTGGCCCTGCCGACCATGCTCAAATATGGCTACGACAAACAGCTCGCAACCGGCGTCATCACGGCTTCGGGAACTCTAGCGCAAATGCTGCCTCCCAGCCTGGTACTCGTGGTTCTCAGTGACCAGATTGGCGTATCGGTAGGTGATTTGTTCCTAGGGTCAGTCATTCCAGGGCTAATTATCGCCGGGCTGTATCTAGGCTATGTTTTTGTCATCACCCGCCTCAAGCCGCATCTAGCGCCCGACTTGCCAGAAGAAATTCGCAACATTCCACGCAAAGAAGTGCTAAAGGAGGCAGCACGCGTGCTCGTGCCACCGACAATTTTGGTTTTTACGGTACTGGGTAGTATTTTCTTCGGGCTTGCTTCGCCCACCGAAGCGGGAAGTATTGGCGCGGTCGGCGCACTATTTTTAGCCTGGAGCAACAAACGCCTGAAGATGAAGCTAATCATCGACTCGGCAATGGTGACGGCGCGGATCACAGCCCTGGTCATTACGATCCTGTTCTCATCCTCGCTCTTCAGCCTGGTCTTCGATGGTTTGGGGGGCCAACGCCTGATCACCGAGTTTTTGGTAGATTTGCCGGGAGGCTACTGGGGCTTCATCATCGTCGCCAATATCGCCATCTTTTTACTGGGCGTATTTTTAGAATTTATCGAAATCAGCTTTATTGCCATGCCCTTGTTTGTGCCTGCCGCCCAAGCCCTGGGTATCGATATGGTTTGGCTGGCGGTTGTTTTTGCAATCAATTTGCAGACAGCTTTCATCTCACCCCCGGTGGGTTTTTCACTCTTTTATTTACAGAGTGTGGCCCCCAAAGAAGTGCCAACCGCAGAAATTCACAAAGGTGCCTTACCATTTATGGCCCTGCAAATGGTCGCACTCATCATTGTACTGGTATTCCCTGAAACTGTTACCTGGCTAATTCAGCTGGCTGCCAAACCCACGCCGTAAACACAAGGCCCGTAAAGGATAAAAAAGTACACCTGCTAAAACCGGTGTACTTTTTTTATCCTTTACTATCGCTCAACTAGCGCGTTTTTTTCAGAAAACTGACCATACCAAATTCATTAGAGTAGTTCCATTCTTGAATACGTGCCCGGAAAGCCAGCCACGGCTCATAAATGGCCTTAAATTCCGGGTCTTCTGCGGCCTTAGCCTCGTAAATTTCAAAGGCTTTCTGGCGCGCGGCTTCCATAATCTCATCACTATAGCGCATCAATTTTGTGCCACCCGCCACGAGACGCTCCAAGGCTTCACCATTAACCGCCTCGTACTCCGAAAGTGTCAAAAGATTCGATTCTGCGGCGGCAATCCGAATGGCGGCTTGATACTGAGCGGGGAGCTTCTCCCATTCAGCCAGGTTGACTTGCACCTCGAGGGTTGTGCCAGGCTCCCACCAACCCGGATAACCATAATATTCCGCGGCTTTATTCAAACCAAGAATTTCATCGTCATACGGGCCAACCCACTCAGCAGAATCAATCGCGCCGGTTTGCAGCGCCTGGAAAATTTCTCCACCGGGCAAGTTTTGCACCTGAACTCCCAGCGCCGACATCACCTGCCCGCCCAGGCCAGGGATGCGCATTTTCAGGCCTTGCAGATCGGCCACCGTAGCAATTTCTTTGCGAAACCATCCGCCCATTTGCGCGCCAGTGTTACCTGCCGGGAATTGAATAAGATTGTATTTTTCTTTATAAAACTTTTGCAGCGCCTCCAGCCCACCGCCATTGTAGAGCCAGGCGTTTTGCTGAGAAGCAGTAAACCCAAATGGCATACTAGAACCGAATCCTAAGACCCAGCTTTTGCCAATATAGTAGTAAGATGCGGTATGTCCAATTTGGACAGCCCCAGATGAGACAACATCCAAGACTTCGGTGGCTTTGGCAAGCTCACCCCCAGCCCGGGCTGTAATTTTGAACTTGCCATTTGTAAGCTCGGCAACCCGCTCTGTAAATCTTTGCGCACCCCCAAACAGCACCCCCAGTCCAGTCGTCCAACTGGTTGCCATCTGCCAATCCAAGTCGGGCAAATTACTGGCGCTGGTTTCCTGTCCAGCAGGGGCAGGGCTGCTACAAGCGCCAAGCGCAGTAGCGGCAACCCCTAAGCCTGCCGTTTTTAAGAAATCCCTACGATTCATAATACTTTCCTCCTTTTTACTAAAAGACGAATCTGAGATAATCGTCAATCTGTCTCAGTTTGACTTTAATTTTACAGTATAAAGTAACAAAACCGGCGGTCTTTTTCAAAAAATATCCATAAAAATTCTCGGCACCTGTTTTTTAAGAAACTCGCCCTTAAGGTTTGTAAACGTATTAATCTGAATCTTGGAAAGCCTCTCCGGGGGATAGGATAAATCCTACCAGTAATGCTGTAGCGTCCTGTGATCAGGGCATTAATCACTAAAAAAATGATTAATGTGTATTAGTCAAGCAAAGGCTAAACAACCGTTTGTCACTCATTTCACCACGGAGACACGGAAAGCACCGAGAAAACCTTTTAAAACTCCGTGAACTCAGTGTCTCCGTGGTGATTTTGGGCTTTTGGGGACTATTGGCGCAATACGGTTTTCGCAAAATGTCTATCCTTTCTGTGACCAATACAAAAAAATATTCATGCAGCCCAAAAATCGGATGCTCAGCGCCGGAAAACAGGTCAATAAGCGAACCGGCTGAATAGTGACAAAAAGCTTAGCATTACGGCCTGAATGGCCGCAAATTTTCCGGCAACCCCAAATAAATATCGTCATAAGCATAATAGCCACTTACAACAACTTCATCAAATAAATTAGCCTGCGTAACAGCCCGGATAGGCAAAAACAGGCACGGAATTTCACCGGTGCGGGTTTCATCATTGGTGAGCGCCGCCAATGAATACATCTCCAGTGTAAAATCATCCACTGGCTGGCCTGTCAAAACCCAATCCAACAGATAAACTGCGCTTGGCGGCAAATCGCGGGTATCCTTGAAAATCGAAAGCGCCAAATCACCACGCGCAATCGCGCTGGCTCCCGCAATCGTCAGCCCTTGCCCCGCCACCCAAACAGGAGTGGGCAATTGTTGTTTTTGGATAATCTCCAAAGCCTGCACCGCCGCTTCGTCATCATAAATCAACACCGCGTCAATTTTATTTTTGGTCTCATCCAAAAGGTCCTGCATTCGTTTTTTTGCGTCACCCAGGTTTAAGGGTTGCAAGCTCTGCTCGGCCACCACCTTAACTGTCCCAGCAGTAAGCATTGGCGCAAGCGCCTGGTCTTGCCCCATTCGAAAAAGAACCGCATTATTATCAGATGGCAAACCCGAAAGAAAAGCCAAACGAACCGGCTGATCTCGATTTTCCAAATCAAAGCCAGCCAACAGCCCAAGCGCCTGCTGACGGCCAGCTTCAAGATTATCAAAGGAAAGGTAAGCCGCAACCCGGGGAGTTTTCACCAACCGCTCATAAGCCAAAACCCGCACCCCGGCCTCTGCCGCCCGCTCAACCGCCCCCACCAACGCATCGCCATTTTCTGGCAAAAGAATAATAGCCTGCACCTTTTGCTTCACCATATCATCCACCTGATCACTTTGCAACCGCGCATCGTGATTGGCAACCAGGCTAACCACTTCGTATCCTTTTTCTTCAAGCATTTTTACCAGCATGGCTTGTTCACTTTGCCAACGGACGGTATCCACCGCCGCAAAAGAAACCCCCACCTTCACCTTAGCGCCGCCAGTACAAGCCGCCAAAACCAACCCGGCAACCAGCAAAGCCATCAGCTTGAGAAAAATCGACCCTAATCTAGGCATACTTCATCCAATTCTTACGCAGGGTAGGATTGCGCTGCCCCTATTTTACCAACATTGAACTTACCCACCCGCCTCGCCCCAATTTGATAAAATAACAAACAACTTACCCACCCGGAGTCGCCATGCCCACCAACCATCTGCTTGAAAATCAATTTATCCGGCTCGAAACCCTGACCACCGCCCCACGCATTCTGCGGTTCTGCCCATTTGGCGCACCCAATATGTTCGCAGACCTGAGCGCCAGCCCATCCATCCCCACACCCTACGGCGATTTTCACTTTCGCGGCGGGCATCGCCTATGGCACTCCCCCGAAGCCATGCCGCGCACCTACATTCCAGATAACGACGGCGCAATCGTCAGCCAAATACCGGGCGGCCTACGCCTCGACCAGCCCACCGAACCCTGGACAAATATCGCCAAAAGCCTCGAAATTCGGCTCAATCCAGAACGCCCACAAGTCATCCTTCAGCACGAACTCCGCAACGACGGCCCCTGGGGCATAGAATTGGCCCCCTGGGCAATCACCATGTTTCGCCAGGGCGGAATCGCCATCTTTCCCCAACCCAGCGGCAACGTAGACCCAGCCGGATTATTAGCCAATCGTCAGCTTGCTCTTTGGCCCTACACCAAACTGGACGACCCGCGCCTGATTCTGGCCGACGACTTTATCCTACTGCGCGCCACCCCCAGCCTGCCACCCGTTAAAATTGGCTATTTCAACCAGGCTGGCTGGCAGGGCTACTATCTCGAAGGCATTCTCTTCGTCAAACGCTTCGACCCGCTCCCCGGCGCAATCTTCCCTGATGGCGGCTGCAACACCGAAAGCTACTGCAACCACCAATTTATCGAACTCGAAAGCCTCGGCCCGCTCACCCGGCTGCACCCCGGCCAAACCGTCACCCACACCGAAACCTGGGAAGTCTACAACAGCCTGGAACAACCATTTATCCCCGAAACACTCCAAGCCAGGCTAAAAGCATGAAGACCATCCCGCAACTTCCCTGGGAATGCACCCAAAGCGAACCCGGCCCAACCATTCCACTCTTCCGCGTTCGCTACGACTGGATGAGAAACCCGCGCAACGGAGCCAGCCTCAAAGCCCTCATCCTGGAAGGTGGCGACTGGGTCAACATCGCCGCCATCACCCCCTCCGAACAAATCGTCATCGTGCGTCAATTTCGTTTTGGCGTGGGCAAAACCACCACCGAAATCCCTGCCGGACTGGTAGAACCTGGCGAATCACCCCTGGCAGCCGCCCAGCGCGAACTGCGCGAAGAAACCGGCTACACCTCAAACGAATGGGTTTCACTCGGCAGCGTCGATGCCAACTCGGCCTTTCTCAACAACCAATGCCATCTCTGGCTGGCACGCAACGCCCGCCCAACCAGTAGCACTGCCCTGGACGCCAGTGAAGATATTCAAGTAGACCTGCTCAGCCTGGCAGAACTCAAAACCGAAATCCGGGCAGGAAGAGTCAGCAACTCACTCTCCCTGCTCACCCTCCATAAAGTCTTCAACCTGCAAGAAAAGGATGAAAAATGACTACGCCTCCCACACTTGGCATTGGGCTGGTAGGCTACGCTTTCATGGGCAAAGCCCACAGCAACGCCTTCAAAAAAATCCCCTATCTCCTTAATCAGCCACCGGCCATCCCGCTATTACTCGGCATCGCCGGGCGTGACCCAGCCAAAGTTCAGGAGGCCGCCGGGCGCTACGGCTATCAGCACGCCTACACCGACTGGCGCGAAATGCTGGCCGACGAGCGCATCCAACTTTTTGACAACGGAGCCGCCAACAACGCCCACGCCAAACCGTGCATCGCCGCCGCCCAGGCTGGCAAACACCTGCTCTGCGAAAAACCCCTGGCCCGCAGCGCCGCAGAAGCTCAAACCATGCTCGAAGCCGCCCAAAAAGCAGGCGTCAAACACATGACAGCCTTCAACTATCGCTTCGTTCCCGCCATTCGACAGGCCTATCAACTCATCCAAAGCGGCAAACTCGGCAAAATCTACCACTTCCGCGCCACCTACCTGCAAGAAAGCAGCGTCTCCTACAACCAGCGCCCGTTTACCTGGCGCGCAGATAAAGAACAGGCCGGCTCAGGCGCAATCGGCGATTTAGGGACACACATCATCGATCTGGCCCGCTTTTTAGTAGGAAACGTAACCACCGTCAGCGCCCTAACCCGTACCTTTATCCCACAACGCCCCAACCCGCAGACCGGGCTGGCCGTTAAAGTAACGGTAGACGACGCTTTTGCAGCCCTGATCGAATTCGAAAACGGCGCAATGGGCACCCTCGAGGCAACTCGCTCTGCTGCTGGCAACCTAAACAACCAGAGCATCGAAATCAACGCTGAAAACGGCTCGCTGCGCTTCAACCTGGAACGACTCAATGAACTGGAAGTCTACTGGTGCGATTCCGAACCCCGCGAAACACGCGGCTGGAGCCAAATCTCCGTCACCGAGCGTTACCACCCCTGGATGGAAAATTGGTGGCCGCACGGCCACATCATCGGGTGGGAACACACCTTCGTCCACGAAATCGCCCACCTGTTAGATTGCATCGTCAACGACAAAAACGTAGCCCCCCTCGGCGCAACCTTTGAAGATGGCTACCAGGCCAACCTGATCGCAGATGCCATTCAAACCTCTGCCGAAACCCGCCATCAGGTGGATGTGCCCGCCTAAAAAGATCAAAACGTTGTATCTTGACTCAAACTAGGGTACAATACCGCCCGATTGAGCGGGGCTATTCTTAAAAAAACAAAAAAGACCTTGACTATACACCTACGTCTTCGGTATAATTATTCGATTGGTGAAAATTATAAAAACTTAGCTCATATGTGCAAGCGCTGGAGTATAAAATCTCTCGCGCTTGCATTTATTCGTCTGTGACCTGCATCAAAACAGCGAAACTGGGCAGGTTCGGCATTATCAATACCGTTCAATCATCCCCCACAGGAGGACGAGACAGTGGAAACTAAAGGCTTAACCGCTCTCCGTATCAGCCTGGCCTCACCGGAAACCATTCGCAGTTGGTCCTACGGTGAAGTCTTGAAGCCTGAGACCATCAACTACCGGCGTTTACGCCCGGAAAAAGATGGTCTATTTTGCGAGGCCATCTTTGGGCCAACCCGCGACTGGCAATGCTATTGCGGAAAATATAAAAACCCCCGTTATAAGGGCATCGTTTGCGATAAGTGCGGTGTGGAAGTAACCCGCGCGGCTGTGCGCCGGGAGCGCATGGGGCACATTACATTGGCAACCCCCATTGCCCATATCTGGTACACCCGCCGCATCCCCTCTTACCTGGGGCTTTTGCTGGATATTTCGCGTCGCAACCTCGACCGCGTCTTATATTTCGCGCAATATATCGTAACTTATGTCGATGAAGACGCCCGCACCAAAGCGCTAAAACGCCTCGAAGACGAAATCTCGGTCTCGGAACGTGAACAAGCCGGGGTCATCAACTCGAAAATCGCCGAAGTCAAAGTAGGGCGCGACCAAAAAGTGGCCGAAATGAATCAGCGCAAAGCGGATCTGGAACGCTCTTACGATGAGCAAGTCGCCTCGCAAATTGAGCCGGTTATTCAGGAAGGTCAACGGCTGGAATCAATCCTGCAAGAACAAATGGGAGCTGCCGCAGGCAAACCTATTTACTTCCAGGCCACCGGCGAACAAGTGATCGGCGTGGGCGAAATTATCGCCGCCCAACACCTCAGCAAAGTGCAAAAAAGCGTACAAGAACGGCTTGAAACGGTTGAAAACGAGTTGAAAGGCCAGAAAACCCGCGAGTTGGAACACATCAAACTCGAAATCGAACAACTTCGGGCCGAAGCTGCCGAGCGGATGGAATCTTTCCGCAATCAACTCGAAGATCAATCAAGCGTCAGCCAGGGCCAAAATACACGTGTGCGCGAAGAATTGATGGAACTGCGCCCGTTCACCTTCCTGAGTGAAACCCGCTACCGCGAACTTAAATCACGTTGGGGCCAGGTTTTCCGCGCCGATATGGGCGCCGAATCGTTTTACGACATTATGAAGCGGCTCGATCTGGATAAACTCTCGGAAGAACTCTGGAAAGAAGTACGCACCACCAAATCGAAGCAAAAGCGCAAAAAAGCCACCACCCGCCTGAAGGTTGTAGAAGCCTTTCGCCGCTCTGGCAATCGCCCAGAGTGGATGGTGATGACCATTTTGCCGGTTATCCCGCCCGATCTGCGCCCTATGGTGCAACTCGATGGTGGCCGTTTCGCTACTTCCGACTTAAACGACCTGTATCGACGCGTGATCAACCGTAATAACCGTCTCAAACGCTTACTCGAACTGGGCGCGCCCGATGTCATCGTCCGCAACGAAAAGCGTATGCTACAAGAAGCGGTTGATAGCTTGATTGACAATTCTCAGCGCGGCAAGGCTCTTAGCCGCCGTGGACGGCGTGAACTCAAATCTTTGAGCGATATGCTTAAGGGTAAAAAAGGCCGTTTCCGCCGCAACTTGCTTGGTAAACGGGTGGACTATTCCGGTCGCTCCGTGATCGTGGTTGGCCCGCAATTGAAACTGTATCAATGCGGTTTACCCAAGGCCATGGCGTTGGAACTCTTCCGCCCGTTTGTGATTGCCAGCCTGGTTCAGCACAATTATGCTGCCAATGTCAAAAGCGCGCGCCGTCTGATAGAACGCAATCGTCCCGAAGTGTGGGAAGTGCTGGAAGAAGTCATCAAACATCGTCCAGTTTTGCTTAACCGCGCCCCAACCCTGCACCGTTTGGGTATTCAGGCCTTTGAGCCATTACTCATCGAAGGTTCCGCCATTCAGTTGCACCCCTTGGTAACAACCGCCTTCAACGCAGACTTTGACGGCGACCAAATGGCCGTCCACGTTCCGCTTTCGCAAAAAGCCGTGGCCGAAGCCCGCAAGCTGATGTTGGCCTCGAAAAACCTGCTCAAACCCGCCGATGGCGAACCGATTATCTCCCCATCCAAAGACATGGTATTGGGCGTGTACTATCTGACCATGACCGACAACCGCACCCACCTGGGGGATGGCCGCGTCTTTGGTGAAATAACCGAAGTGCTGATGGCGTATCAGCTTAAACAGGTTGCCATTCACGCCAATATCAAAGTGCGCGTCTCGACCTACTATGCCGAAGATGGTTCCCGGCTCGAAGCGCCTGTGACCCGGATGGTGGATACCACCGTCGGGCGCGTTATCCTAAACGACATTTTGCCCGAAGAAGTGCAATTCGTAAATGAGCTGCTCGAAAAAGGCGGCGTGAAAGACCTGATTGCCGAAGTGTACGAAATTTGCGGCCAGGAAAAGACCACCCGAACTGCCGATGAAGTCAAACGGATTGGTTTTGAATACGCCATGCGCTCCGGCACAACCATCGCCATTTCCGACATTACCGTTCCTGCCAAAAAACAGGAAATTATCGCAGAATCGCTCAAAGAAGTAGAGTTGGTTCAGCGCGATTTCCGGCGCGGTTTGCTCACAGAACAAGAGCAGAACGAGCGCATCATTCAGGTTTGGCAAAAAACCACAACCGATGTTGCCAAGGCGGTCCGCGCCAACATGGACCCGAACGGCAACCTTTCGACCATGGCCAACTCTGGCGCTACCAAAGGTGGTTTCGGCCCAATTTCACAGCTAGCCGGAATGCGCGGTTTGATGGCAGACCCTTCTGGGCGTATCATTCCGCTGCCAATTCGCTCCAATTTCCGCGAGGGGCTAACCGCGCTGGAATACTTCATCTCTACTCACGGCGCGCGCAAAGGCCTGGCGGATACTGCTCTGCGAACCGCCGATGCCGGTTACTTGACCCGGCGTCTGGTTGATATTGCGCAAGACATCATCATCAACGAAATCGACTGCGGTACCAGCGAAGGCATTTGGATTCACAAAGCCGACGATGTGGCCGGTCAATCCCTCAGCAGCCGCCTGTACGGGCGTCTGACTGCCGCCCCGGTCATTGACCCGGCTACGGGTGAAGTTTTGGTGGAAGCCAATGAAATTATCGGCCATGAACCAGCCCGCAAGATTACCGCCGCCGGAGTGACCGACATCAAAGTACGGTCACCCATGACCTGCCAGCTAACCCACGGCATTTGCTCATACTGCTATGGTCTCGATATGGGTCGTGGGACACTCGTCGAGATGGGTTCAGCGGTCGGTATCGTCGCGGCTCAATCGATTGGTGAACCAGGCACACAGCTTACCCTGCGTACCTTTCACACCGGCGGTGTGGCGGCTGGCGGCGATATCACAACCGGTCTGCCGCGCGTGGAAGAACTCTTTGAAGCGCGCAAAACCCCCAAGGGCGAAGCGGTCATCGCTGAAATCGATGGCGTGGCGCGCATTGTCCAATCTGAAAAATACTCGGACCTGCGCCTGGTTCGCATCGAACACTCCGAGATGGTTTCCGACGCGTATGACATCCCCGAAGAATGGGCCGTTGCCGCCAAGGATGAAGGCGAAGTGAAAGCCAGCGAGATATTGGCGACGCTGGGCGAGGCAACCATCACTGCCCAACATGGCGGACGGGTACGCATTGAGGGGCGTCAGGTGATTGTCTCCTATGAACAACGCGAAGAAGTGGAAAATGAAATCCCGTCCACTCTGCGCCTGTTGATCAAGGACAGCGAACACGTCAAAGCCGGTCAACCGCTAACCGAAGGCTCACTCAACCCGCATCGCATCCTTAAACTTCAGGGCCGCGATGCCTGCCAGATGTACCTGATGACCGAAGTGCAAAAGGTCTATCGCTCTCAGGGTCAAAACATCCACGACAAGCACTTTGAAGTCATCATCCGCAAGATGTTGAGCAAGGTGCAAATCACCCGGCCCGGTGATACGCAATATCTGCCCGGTGATGCCGTAGACAACCTCGACATCAAGAAAACCAACGAGTCACTTTTGGCTGAAGGAAAACAAACCGCGCGCTATACTGAGATTTTGCTGGGCGTTACCAAGGCTTCGCTCTCCACCGATTCATTCCTCTCGGCTTCTTCCTTCCAGCACACCATCAAGGTTTTGGCTGGCGCGGCAATCGCCTCGACCACCGACCCGCTGTTTGGCCTGAAAGAGAATGTGATTATCGGTAAACTCATCCCTGCCGGAACCGGTTTTGTTCACGGACGCTTTGCCGATAACGGAAAAGTGCTAACGGGCAACCCCCTGCCCCAAATCCCCGCCATGCCCGGCGACAGCGCCGATTAGTTTTCTCCATAAAAAGGGCGCTCCATTGCGGAGCGCCCTTTTTGTATTTAAGATTATCGGATTGACCAAAATCAATATTCTTCGTAAGATAATGTGAACCGTGAATCGACCCTTCGCCGGCATTGACGCTGCGCTCAGGGTAAAAGAAATTGCCCCCAAAGGAGAAAAACCTCATGACCCAGACCCGCTCCCTGGCGCTCATACTGCTGTGCGCTATTCTGCTTTCTGCCTGCACCCTGCCACTGGAACAGGCTACCCCAACCGCCACAGCCAGCCTCACAATCGCCCCCAGCGCCACTATCACAAAAACGCCCCAGCCCCCCAGCCCAACCGTCAGCCCAACCAGCCTACCTACCGCAACGGCCACCTCCGAGCCTTCGGCAACTTCCACCCTTTCAATCTCAAGCGCAGACGTTTTCAAAGAGACCAATTGTCGTACCGGGCCAGCCGGAAATTATGACCTGGTAGCCGTGATCGCGCCCGGCACCAAAGTGGAAATCCTTGCCCAAGACCTGGGGGCGGGGTACTATTGGTTCGTTCGTAACCCAGAGAATGTCGAAGAAGGCTGCTGGCTGCTGGCGCAAAATGCCAAAGTGAGCGGAGATACCGCCAGTTTGCCGGTTTATACCCCACAAGCCTCTCCCACACCCGCGCCAGCCTTTGCAATTGAGTTTAAGAATTTTGACCTGTGCAAAGGCAGCATATTCGTTCGCTTTAGCATCACCAATACCGGCGGAGTTCCGTTCCGCTCGGCCTATGTCAAAGTGACCGATACCAAAACCGGCGAAAGCGAAGAACACTCACTGAACGCCTTCGACCTGAGCGTAGGTTGTATCATCGCCAAAAACATCGCGCCTCTCAATTCTGGGCAAAGTGGCTATTTGCAAAGCCCAGAATTTAAAAAAGACCCGCGCGCCCATCGCCTGAATGCCGTCATTATGGTTTGCACCGATCAAAACCTGAAAGGCACTTGCGTCACCCAGTCACTCGAAATCAAGCCGTAAGGCACTTGACGCATTGAGTCTTTCAACTTAAGATAAGAAAGTTAGAACAAATTTACAGTCTCGCGGAGGCCAATATTTCCTGACACAGGAATATATTGAAAGCCTGGCCCCACAAAGATACTACGCACAGACTCTTGCCTCCGAAAAAAGGATTCTCACATGGAACTCGGCCTCGTCCGCAAAATAGACATCGACACCGAAATGCAACAATCCTACCTCGATTACGCCATGAGCGTCATCGTCTCACGCGCCCTGCCAGATGCCCGTGACGGCCTGAAACCCGTCCAGCGCCGCATTTTATACGCCATGTACGATATGGGCCTGCGCGCCGATAGCACCTACAAAAAATCGGCGCGTATCGTCGGCGAAGTGCTCGGTAAATACCACCCGCATGGCGACTCTGCCGTTTATGAAGCCATGGCCCGCCTGGCGCAAGACTTCTCGATGCGTACCATGCTCGTCGATGGGCAAGGCAACTTCGGCTCAATTGATGGCGACCCGCCCGCGGCCATGCGTTACACCGAAGCCCGACTCTCCCCCGCCGCGCTCGACATCCTGCTCGACATCAACAAAAACACCGTCGATTTTGCCACCAATTTTGATGACACCCTAACCGAACCAACCGTCCTGCCCGCCGCCATCCCCAATCTATTGGTCAATGGCGCAACCGGCATCGCCGTTGGCATGGCAACCAGCATCCCGCCCCACAATCTGGGCGAGATCAGCGATGCGCTCATCTACATGCTGCAAAATTGGGAAAAACTGGACGATATTGACGTGGCGCAGCTAATGCGCTTCGTCAAAGGGCCAGATTTCCCAACCGGCGGTGTCATCATCGAATCACATGGCGCCGAAGGCATCGAAGCGGCCTACGGCACCGGGCGCGGCAAAGTCACCGTACAAGCCCGCGCCCATCTCGAAGAAATGGAACGCGGCAAAAACCGCATCATCGTCACCGAATTGCCCTATCAAACCAACAAATCCAGCCTGATCGAACGCATCGCCGAACTGGCCCGTGACGGCCAACTGGATGGCGTTTCAGACCTGCGCGACGAATCTGACCGACAAGGAATGCGCATCGTCATCGAACTGACCAAAAACGCCGACCCTGAAGCCATTCTGCGCGACCTATACAAGCGCACCCCGATGCAATCAACCTTCAGCATTATCCTGTTAGCGCTAGTCGATGGCGAACCGCGTATGCTCTCGCTCAAACAGGCCCTGCGCGTCTATGTCGAACACCGCCTAACCGTCATCAAACGCCGGGCCGAATATGACCTGGAAAAAGCCCAAAGCCGCGCCCACATCCTCGAAGGCTATCTAATTGCCCTAAAAAACCTGGATGAAATCATCGATCTCATCAAAAAATCATCCGACGTTGCCGCCGCCCGCGAACGCCTGATGAAGCGCTACAAACTAAGTGAAATTCAGGCCAACGCCATTCTCGAAATGCAATTGCGCCGCCTGGCCGCCCTGGAACGCAAAAAAATAGAAACTGAATACAAAGAAGTGCTGGCGCTCGTAAAAGAACTCCAAAGCCTGCTCAGCTCTCCCGCAAAAATGCGCCTAACTGCCACCGAAGAACTGCTCAAAACCAAAACCGCCTATGCCGACCGCCGCCGCACTCAAATTGTGAGCCTGGCAGGCGGGAAAGAGATGAAAACCCTGCTAACCTCCAGCGACCTGCTGCCCGAAGAAAATGTTTGGGTTTGGATGGATAAAAGCGGGCAGATTTCACGCACATCCGAAGATAAATCCCCGCGTCTGAGCGGCTCAGACGCCCCAGCCTTTCTCGTGCGCAGTTCCACTCACGATACGCTTTACCTGGCGGCAGCGAATGGAAAATCTGCCGCTGTGGCGGTTCACACCCTACCCGAAAGCCCCACTCCGTTTAACAAGGTTTGCCCACTCAAGACCGATGAAAAACCAACCTGCGCCTTTGCGCTGCCCGGCCAGAAATCGCCCCTGCCCGACGAGACCTACATCTTCAGCACCACCCGCGGCGGAATGGTCAAAAAATCACTCATCAGCGAATTGCCCGGCCCCTCAGCCCAAACCTTTTGGCTGGCAAAAGTAAATGATGGCGACGCTCTAGGCTGGCTGGCGCTAAGCGACGGCAAACGCGAACTTTTACTGGCAACCGCCCTGGGCATGGCGATTCGCTTCAGCGAAGACGAAGTCCGCCCGATGGGCCTGGTAGCCGCCGGGGTGAATGCCATTAAACTGGGAATTGGTGACGAGGTGATTGGCGCAGAAATTGTCAACGGGCTTTCGCACGCCCCAACAGAGAGTAACTCAGGAACAGAGATTTTATTGGTCTGCTCTGACGGCAAAGCCAAACGAGTGGAAACCAAAGAATTTCCTATTCAGGGCCGTTACGGGCGCGGAGTCATCGCCTGGGATACCCCGCTCGGCACAAAATTAGCCGGAATTGCCACCGGCAAGCCCAACAGCCAGGTGACAATTCATCTACTGAAAGCCGCGACCAAAGCCGCCCGGTTGGACGAGGCTGGCCTGAAAAAACGCGCCACTGCGCGCGGCGACGCGCTGGTGGAGGTCAAACCCGGCGATGCGGTGCTTGGGTTAACTTCAGTCTGGGCACTGGAACGCTTTATTAACGTCAAAAGTGAAGCAGCAAAACGCGAGAAAAAAGCAGGCAGCAGCAAGGTCGAACAGTTGGAGCTATTGGCCCCGCCCCAGAAAAAAGTCGTAACAAAAAAAACGGCTGAAACACCCCCCAAAAAAGCTACCGTCAAACAGCCTGCTTCAAAAACACCCACAAAACCAATTCCGCCGGTTAAGAAACCTGCGACCAAAGCAATTCCGAAAAAATAGCGAAAGACTCCTCAAAGAAAAAGCTCCGCGCAAAACAACGCAGAGCTTTTTCTTATCCACCAGGCTCTTTTGCCAGCTATTAACCCGCCAGGCCCAGTTCCGGGGCAATGCGGCGCATGGCAGCAATCACATTGCCAACATGCTCGGCCCACAAATCCACGCCAAATTCAGCCGCCGCCGCTTCCATTCCGGCCCGGTCTGTTCCGGCGGCAAAGGCTTTGTCTTTCCACTTTTTCTTGACAGAGGCCGGTTCGAGATCCAGCAAGGATTTGGAAGGCCGCACCAACGCAACCGCGGTAATCAGCCCGGTAATTTCGTCGCAGGCATTGAGGGCTTTCTCCATTAACGAATCACGGCTGACTCCGCTATGATCACCATGGCTAAGAATGGCCCGCACAATAACTTCGCTCACCCCACGCCGACGCAAAATCGGCGCGCCTTGCAGCGGGTGCTGCCCGGCAGTAGGATGAATCTCCCAGTCAAAATCATGCAATAGTCCAGTCAGGCCCCATAGATCACCATCCTGGCCGAATTTTTCGGCATAAAAACGCATGGCCGCTTCAACGCTAAGCATATGGCGAACCAGGCCTTCGTTTTTGACATATTCACGAACAAGACTCAGGGCTTCTTCACGAAT
Organism: Anaerolinea sp.; assembly: GCA_020719725.1. Taxonomy (GTDB): domain Bacteria; phylum Chloroflexota; class Anaerolineae; order Anaerolineales; family Villigracilaceae; genus UBA8950. The sequence continues at coordinate 16,743 of DYPU01000012.1, forward strand.
CATGGTACACGCTCCACAAAAATAGGTTCAGGTTCGCCCAAAACCGGCAAAGGATGAGTCAGGTGAACATCCACCAGCGCGGTGACAGTGGCGGCTAGTTCACGCAAATTCCAATAAAGCAGGGATGAACGGCGATAGCGGATATTTTCGGCCACTACGCCACCCCCATCTATGCCCAAAGCGCTGCACAAATAGATGGCGCGCGGCAAGTGAAAGGCCTGGGTCACAAGAATGGCTTCGCTAACGCCAAAAATCTCGCGCGCCCGGTAACAGGTATCGTAGGTGCGCCGCCCGGCATAATCCAGCACCAGCGCCTGGTCGGGCAGGCCCAGGCTGAGGGCATATTGGCGCATGGCTTCCGGTTCGTTATACTCAACATATCGATTATCGCCACTAAGCAATAGCTTTTCCACTTTTCCGGCCAGGTAGAGCCGGGCAGCGGTCTGTACGCGGTCTTTGAGCACTGGCGTCGCTTCGCCGCTGCGGGTTAGGCCCGCCCCAAAAACAATCGCCACCCGCCGGGGGGTAACGTCGCTCTCACTTTGGGTATGCGCCCAGCCCACCAGCCCGGTTAAAAGCCTCGAAACCGTCAAGAGGCCAAGCCCACCCACTATTAAATACCCAATTACCTTTGTGATCGTTCTTAAGATTTTCTTAAACATGGGCCGCATTGTACCAAAAAAAGCGCCGGGCAAGCCCGGCGCTGATGAAACTCTTAGACTGCCAGGCGGCTAAATAACCCGTTCGCGCAATTCGGAGCTGATGTAATCCATCAGTGAGACGACCACCGCAATTGCGAGCATTTGAGCGCTTGCGCCACGGTAGTTAAGCAGGTTGATATTCTGTTGCAACAAAAAACCAATACCGCCGCCGCCCACAAAACCGATGATGGTGGACATGCGGACGTTGATATCCCAACGATACATGGTGTAAGAGATATAGGGCGGGACGATTTGGGGGATGACTGCGTAGATGATGGTTTGCAGACGATTGGCGCCAGTGGCCTCGATGGCTTCAAGCGGGCCGGAAGCGATGCTTTCGACCTGCTCCGAGTAAAGTTTTGCCAAACTGACAATGGTATGCAGACCGAGCGCCATCATTCCAGCAAACGGGCCAATCCCAACCGCGATAACAAAGACGATTGCCATGACCAGCGCCTCAACCGAGCGCAACGCATTGAGAAAAGTACGCGTAACAGAGTAGATGACCATACCAACCGGCAAGGCTTCTTTGGCTTTGGTGAAAACGGCCAAGACCATGCCAAGCGTAGCCCCAATGATGAGCGGCCCCCATACTGTGTAAACAGGATTACCAGGCTGGTATAGCCACTCAATTAATTGGCCGATCAACCCAAAAATGGTTGCCATCGCTGCGGCAGCCAGCACCAGATTGAGGGCTTTGAGCGTGGCAAGGGGTAATCTTTCGGTGGCAAGCTGACCAATACGGCCCAGGAAACTGCTAAGAGCTGCGCCAACCGCCAGCGCCCCCAGCCCAGCCGTGCTAATGGCGACAATATCGCCCACTTGAAAGAGAAAGTAACCTAAAAAGCCAAATGCGCCCAATCCGGCTTGTAACGCTGTGCCGACTACCTGGAACAAGCTGGCAAGCTGGAAAAGCCCAAAGAAAGCCAGCACAACCAGGCCGAACAGGGCGGCCAGGCGCGTAAATCGCACCAGCCGGCTGGGAAGATTGGGTTCTTCGGGTGGCACAGCCCAACGAAACCCATACAGGGTAATGACCGGAATCGCAAAAATGCTCAGTAAATTTACCCAAAGATTCGAACCGGCCTGGGCGCTAAGAACGCCAACCCAGCTAAAAATGCTATAACCAAACCAAATTCCAACCGGCCAACCCAGCACAGAAAGCCCAATACTTGCAAGCGGACTTTTGACCGGCTTCATCAGGTTGCGGGCCGCGATGAAACTCATCGGGATGGCGAGAACGGTGCCAAATACCGTCGCCAGCAGCGCCAGGAAAACCGTTTCGACAATTTTGCTCCAGGTATCATAGGCCGATTGCGAAAAATGGGGCAGGCCCAGGTTGCGCCGCAACGTGGCCCGGATAAACTGGACATCGTCGCTGGGGCGTTTCGGCAGCACCAGATCGAGCACAAAGTGACCGTTTTCGTCGGTTTCGGCATTATCGCGGCCCAAGGAGACGGTATTGGCCGGGTCATTGCCCGGAATAAAGCGCACTGGCCCGGTGGTGTTGGGCGCAAAGTTAAACCCTTCTACCCGCACCGTTTCGCCGGGCGCGGCACAGGCCGGGGTAAGGGTCAGGTAAGGGTCTGCGCCATTCTGGGATGCCATTTCGGGAGCGCCAGCCGCAGGACACGGGACATAGAGTGAGGCATTGACAACTTCTTCCACCTGCTCATACTCAAACAAATCGGGGTGAGCCAGGGCGCGCATCACGCGTACCAGGCTTTCCTGACGCCGTTCGCTGCGTAGTTCTTCAAAATCGACCTGAGTGGTTTGAAACCCATAGGCAAAAATGACCATGCCCAAAAAAGCAAACAGCCCAACCCGCGCAGATTTCCAGATGGATGTTTTTTTTGTGTTTTTCATGGTCTTTTACCCTACCCGCTCGGCATCGCGGCCATAAATTTCTTTAAATTTCTTATCGTCTATGTCTTTCGGGTTGCCCTCGAAAACCAGCTTGCCGCCATTAAGGGCCACAACCCGGTCGGCATAGCGATGAACCAGATCAAGAAAGTGCAAGCTGCATAAAACGGTAACGCCATCATTTTTGTTGATATCTTCCAGATGAGACATAATGCTGTGGGCCAGAACCGGGTCGAGGCTGGCGACCGGCTCATCGGCCAAAATCATTTTGGGGTCTTGCATCAGCGCGCGAGCAATGCCGACCCGCTGCTGCTGACCACCGCTCAATTCGTCGGCACGCTGATAAGCTTTATCGGCAATGCCAACCCGCTTAAGTTGTTGCAGGGCTTTTTCAATATCTTCCTTTGGGAAGCGATTAATCAGGCTCCAGGCCGGGTTGACATAACCAAGCCGCCCCGCCAGCACATTGGTAATCACCTTGGAACGATGCACCAGATTGAAATGTTGAAAAACCATGCCAATTTTGCGCCGAATACGGCGCATTTCATCCTGCGAGGCCGATGTAATATTCTCACCATTCCACAAAATTTGGCCTTCAGTTGGCTCAATCAGGCGGTTGATACAACGCAACAGGGTAGATTTTCCCGAACCGCTCAGTCCAATGACGGCCAAAAACTCACCGTCTGGCACCTCAAAGCTGACATTATCGAGCGCTTTCACGCCACCATCGTAGATTTTGGTCAGGTTTTTAATTTGTAGCATAGCAAAATATCCTGAAGAAAGATGGTAACTGCTCCCCCGGTCGTGCGTCGCATTAAACTTTTAGGCAAAGCCCTGCAAAATACCTCGTTTAACGTCGTGCGACGCGCTGCCTGCGCAATTACGGAAAATATGATTTTTCTGGCGCAAAAAATAAGTGCTAAGTGCAAGGTGGGGCAGGGAAAAGTTCCCTGCCCCACCTAAATTGCTAAAAACTAAACGGCCTACGGCTCAATCTTGTAGCCGGTTGCAACAACCATCTCACGCACCATGTCATATTCGGCATCGGTGGCGGCTTCAATACCAGACCAACCGTAGAAGTCGGCGCTGCCGATCGATTCTTTCCAGGCGTCGGTTTGAGCAAACGCAATCAGAGCTTCTTCAATCTTGGCGCGGACTTCAGCCGGGAACTCAGGGCCAAAGGACAGGGTGTCATTGGGGATAGCAGATGAGATAGCCAGGATGCGGACTTTCTGCATCACATCTGGGGCCTCGGTACGAATATTGGCACGGGCATCGAGAACGCGCCAGCCGTCGCACAGCAATTTCTTACCTTCAGCATTAGGAGCGCAGTTCGGGATGGCATCGGCAGCCACTTCGTACTGTTCCAGGCTGGTGACTGTACCGGCCTGATAATCGGCCCAACTGAAGACGGGCTTGCCATCCGGGTTAAGCGGCACGCTGTAGAACACAGTACCAAACTCAACTTCGCCATTGTAAACAGCGGTAACGGTCTGGTTGTGGCCGCCGGTTTGAACCTGTTCACCGGGGGTAATGCCAGCCGCAGCCAATTCCACCGCGGGAACCATATAACCAGAGGTCGAACCCTGGTCGCCGTAGCCCCAGGTCGCGCCTTCAAGGTCGGCCAGAGTCTGGTATTTGCTATCGCGGGCCACAATATACTCAGCCCAATAGACCGGATAGCCATAGCGAATGGCTTTGAAAGAAACATCCACACCGCACAATTGGCTGGCAATCGCATAACCCAGGCCCGGAATAAAAGCCATGGTATCAGCAGGCGAAGCGCACATTTCTTCAATGGTAGCAGCATAAGAAGTCGGCACCACCACTTCAAAGGTCAGGCCAGTGGCTTCATTGAGGGCTTTCGCCATCACATCACCACCCGTGACGATAATGTTCGCATCCACAGACGGAACAAACAAAACTTTGATGGGGTGTTCCGGGCTGCCAATTGCGGGTTCCGGCACAGCAGTCGGCTCAGCAGTGGGAGGAACAGCGGTAGGGGGTACAGCGGTGGGTTCAACCACCGGGGCTTCAGTCGCGGGGACTTCAGCGGGGCCGCAAGCCGCAAGCACAAAAGCAAAGACGGCCAGAACAGCAAACAGAACAAACAACGAACGTTTCATTTTCTTCTCCTAAAAAAACAGAACGATTTACCTGTTTACCAGGTTGACAGAATTGATAATAATGCCAATTTGCGCATCTTGCAAGGCTGATATGTTTTAATAGAGTTAAGAACAGGTAAAATTTCAACGGAAAGACTGGAACCCCATGGATAAAAAATCAATCGTCTTTTTCCTGATCGTCATACTCGTACTGGTAGGCGCAGCCTACTACCTGGTCAACTCCATCCAACAAAGCGCCACCAGCGCCATCAACGGAGCCGTAGCCCCCTTTCAGCAAAGCAACCAGGCCCTGCAAACCCAGGTCTCACAGCTAATGAACCCCACCCCCACCATCATCCCCGACCCTGCCACCTACATCAGCGAAATTCGGGCCCTGGCCCGGCTTGAAACCATCCAATATAGCGTCGAAAAAGTCATCACCGCCGAAGTCGGCCAGGGCAGCTTTGGCTTTCTCTTCGGCGACAAACTACTCTTCGTCGCCCACGGCATCGTCATCGCCGGAATCGACATGGACAAAATCCAACCTGGCGACCTGCAACTCGTCAACGGCATACTCAATGTGCGCCTGCCTCCCGCCGAAATCTTCATCGCCACCCTCGACAACGAAAAATCCTACGTCTATGACCGAGAAACCGGCCTGCTCACCCAAAGCGCCAAAGACCTGGAAACCCTGGCCCGCCAGGCCGCCGAACAAGAAATCCTCAAAGCCGCCAATGAAGATGGCATCCTGACCCAGGCCCAACATAACGCCGAACTGTTCCTATATAAATTTTTCCAGGCGCTCGGCTACAAAGAAGTCATTTTTATTCAATAACTCTTTAAAAGCAAAATCCGCGCTTTAGAAGCGCGGATTTTGCTTTTAAACCCGCCCCGTCCAGGCGGCATCGGTATATTTTTTTTGGAAAAGGTCTTCCGCGCGCGCCGTTTCGGCCTCTGAAAGCTGCCCACGCACAAACCGAATCCCCAACTGAGACTCAAACGCCCCCACCACAGCCTGCGCCGCCATTTCCCAGCCGAGGCCACGCTGCAAATACATTTCTGCCGTTGTGGCCCGCGCCAAAAGACGAAAAGCCGCCATCTCACGAGCAGATTCAGACTCAAAAGCCAGTGCCTGCACAATCCGAGTCAGATCGCCCCGCAAAGGCAAAGACCCATGTTGAAGAATTCCCTCACGCTTGCGAGCCTGGGCCGAACCGATTAGCTTTTTACCGCTCAAAACAATCTCATACGCCGAAGGCACCTCAAAACAGACTGGGCCATGCCCCGCGCCATACGCCTGAGCCTGTTGCTCCATCTCCACCGGCAACCCAACGATATGACAAGCCGCCATCAACGCGCGCGCCAATCGGTTATAGCTCTCCAAAATCGTCCCATCCATCAGCGCTTCTTGCGGCGCAGTACAAACCGAATAAGTCAATTCATCTACATGCAAAATAGCCCGCCCGCCGGTTGGACGGCGCACTACGTCCCAGCCCAGCGCCGTCAGACGAGCCTGGGATACATCGCTGTAGGGTTGGGCATACCCCAGTGAGAGACAGGCCGGTTGCCAGGCGTACAGCCGCAAAGTTGGCAGGCTTTCAGCGCGCCCGGCGTGTTCCAGAACAGTTTCATCCACCGCCATATTCCAGGCGCCAGAGGCCGGTTCATCTAAAATTAAACGCCAAAGAGTCATGATTCAATAGAGGCTAGTTCGCGCCAAACCTGCTCAAAAACATCTTCAGAAACATCGAGCAAGGGCGGTTTTACCGGCCAGCGCGGAAAGCCAAACATTTTGGCGGCCAGCGCTTTTAAAATGGGGGGAAATGGAGTGTAGCGATCGAGAATTTTGCGGCGTTTGGCAAGCGCCATCTGAGCTTCAATGGCATCGCCGTCTTGGCGATAAATATCCCAAACCTGGCGCAGCAAATCGGCGTAAATGTTGGCGAGGGCGGTAATCGCTCCGGCAGCGTGATGCTCAAAAGCGTGCAAAATCAGGCTATCGTTACCGTTAAAGACCAGTAAATCCTTGCCAAAGCGGCCCCCCAAAGCAACAGCATGGGCTGGGTCACTGGACGAGTCTTTGATTCCGGCAAATTTTTGGGGGTGGGCGTCTTTAAGGCGGGCCAAAAGGTCTAACGAGAGCGGTACGCCCGACGTGGTGGGAATGTGATAACCCAGCAAGTAGCCTCCCTGCGGGACGGCCTGCCGAATCAAGAAATCGTACCAACGAAAAAGGCCATCGTCGGTGACTTTGCGAAAGTAGTAAGGGGGTAAGACCACTACACCATCGTAGCCCAGGTCAAAAGCGGCCCTGGTCAGGGTAACGCTTTCGTCGAGGCTGGGAGAACCGGTTCCAGCCAGCAGTCGAAACTCTGGGTGGGTTTGGCGCACGGCCAGGGCCGATTTTAAGATGCTGTGGCGTTCCGGGGCTGAGAAGGAGGGGCCTTCGCCTGTGGTGCCAAACAGCAGCGCGCCATGTGCGCCACGGGCAGCCAAATGATTCAGGAAAGAGACAACCGGCTGCGGGGAGAGGGTTAGATCGTCGTGTAATGGTGTCAGGGCGGCAGCGTAAATTCCGCTTAGGGGATGGGAGTGGCTCATTCAAGGTCCTCGCTAAAATCTTTTTGGGTTTTGATGTAGTCACGGGCAGCCTCTTCGGGAGGCATTAAGTCTAGGCCAATGTTTTCGTGCAAATAGTGCTGGTGGTCGAGCGTCCAGAGATAGAGGTCACCTTCGGTGTGTTTGGGGAAATCTTCGAGAATGCCGCTGGCGCGAATGACGAAGATGATGGGCAGGTAGACATTGTCGTACCAGTGAGCCACGGCTTCTTCGTCGCTGATGTCGCGCTGTTGTTCGATACCCATGAAGTATTTATGAACGGCAATGTGTTCGAGCATTCGCATAAAGCCATCAGAGATATTTAGCTGGATGTTGGCGGCAGGGCAGACGCGATCGAGGGCGGTTCGTTCGATGAAGTTGACTTGTTCGCTAAGGAGTTCAAGATCATCGATGTGGATATTGGGGGTGATGTTTACTTTGGTGGAGCATTCGCGCACTTCGGCTTCGATGAAGATTTGGCCCTGCTCGCGGGCAACTGAAACACGGTGATGTCCATCAACGACGAAGTAGACTTGTCCGACCTTGTAAAGAACGACGGGCGGCAGGCTGATGTCGTTGTAAAAGGCCAGGTTCACACGCTGCCAGCGCTCGGCAGTTTTGGTTTGAGTGGGCATAAAGGCGCGGTCAAAATCGCGGTAGCGATTGAGGCTTCCCGCAATCTGGTTGAGTTGGACGGTTTTTACGCCACGATAAATGGGGCCTCCCAGCCGCAATTTCTCTTTGATTTCATCGTATGAGAGCAGTTGGTTGGGCTGGCCTTGTACTAAAGCCACAATGGTGTTGATGAAGGCTTTGAAACGGGCCCGGCTAAAATCGGCGCGGGAGCGGCCTGTAAAATCTTGATCGTTATCGTTCATTCTAAGTTCATCACGCGAAAGGGGTAAATGTTGATTATTTTTGTTCCGTTATAGTGGGTAACGTGGTCTTGCAGGTTTTGGCGGTAAAAGATGGTGTGCCCATGCAACAAGTGACGAGGGCGAGCCAAACGAACAAGGAGATTAAGGGCATGTAATCCGTGATGAGCCGGGTCATCGTCATCGTGAATGCCGAAGGGGGGTGAATGGGTGAGCAGAACATCGAGGGTGCGGCGATATCGAATTTTTTGCCAGGCCAGGGCGGGCAACATGCGGTATACCCGCAAAAACATGGCCTGTTGGGTATATTGGTTGGGTGTACCCGGCTGGTATTGAACACTGCCGCCCAGCCCGGCAAAAAAAAGTCCTTTTAGGAACAGGGTGCTGCCATCAATATTTTCGCAGCCATGCGCGCGTGACCGGGCATCGTGCAGAGTATATTCGGGGTCGTGGTTGCCAGGAACATATAGTAAAGGAACATTGTAAATGGAGACCAGAAATTCGAGGTATTCGTAAGGCAAATCGCCACAGGATAGAATAGCTTGCACATCCGGATAGGTTTCGCGGACAGAGATAGAGTAGATACGGTCGATGATTTGATCGCTGATGGCTAGTATTTTCATCATATCGGCTGATTGTATGACATATTAGATGAGCCTGCAATGGCTGCGCAGCTCGACAAACGTAGAATATCGTTGCGAATATTAAAAATTGTTGCTAATCCAGAGAAGGATGGGCTATAATTTGTTCATCCTTTATTCATATTCATTTGTCTGAACGTAATTTTGAGGGTTATGGAAACTCAACGGATTGATGGGCCAAATGGCTCAGAAAATCGCTCAACGATTGGTCAACTCAATTCTGGAACAAACCTGGGGAATCGTTATCTCATTCAGGATGTAATTGGCGTTGGCGGTATGGGATCTGTTTATCGCGCGCGTGATTTACACTTTCCAAATGTCGTAAAACTGGTGGCCGTCAAAGAGATGATTAACCAGGCCCCCGACCCGCTGGTACGCCAAACAATTGTACATAACTTTGAGCGTGAAGCCAATATTCTGGCAACCTTAAGCCACCCATCCATCCCTCGTATTTACGATTATTTCACGCTGGATAATCGCTCGTATCTGGTACTGGAATTTGTCAATGGCAAAGACCTGGAGGCGATTTTATCCCAAACCGATGGCACACTCGCTGAAGAGCAAATTTTGGCATGGGGCATTCAGCTCTGCGAAGTTTTAGCCTTTTTACATCATCACAAGCCCGACCCAATCATCTTTCGAGATATGAAACCCTCGAATGTAATGATTAACCAGCATAACCATATTGTTCTGGTCGATTTTGGGATTGCCAAATCTTTCCAATCCGGTCAAAAGGGGACGATGATTGGAACCGAGGGCTATTCTCCACCAGAACAATATCGCGGGGAGGCTAATACCAAAGCGGATATTTACGCGCTGGGGGCGACGATGCACCACCTGCTAACTCGCCGCGACCCTCGGCTGGAGCCTCCGTTTTCGTTTGGCGAACGCCCCATTCGAAAAATCAACCCCAATGTCAGCATGGAGTTGGAAACAGTCATCAATACGGCATTGCAATATAATCCAGACGATCGCTTCAACAGTGTTGATGATTTTAAAGACGCACTGTTGAGCGCTGGACGCAAAACCGGGTTACTGAATCGCATCAACCTGAATCCATCTGGCCAGGCCAATGTGTCTGTAAACAGCGGTATCAAACCCGTTTGGGCTTTTCAATGTGAAGATGAATTGCGCGGCACCCCCCTAATGTATAACGGGGCCATCTATACCGGTTGCTATGACAACAACTTATATGCTCTGAATGCCGCCAATGGTGAATTCCTCTGGAAATATGCTTCTGAAGGCGGCATTGTTGGACGCCCCGTGGCCTACGAAGATATTGTTTATTTCGGCTCAGAAGATCACCGCCTTCACGCGGTCAACACCCGCACCGGCAAAATTAGCTGGAGCTACTATACCGATGGCCGGGTTCGCTCTTCGCCACGAATCTCCGAAAATCACATCTTCTTTGGGTCAGATGATTACTGCCTGCACGCTGTAAATCTTTCGACCAATCGCAATGCCTGGATATTTGATACCGGCAGTGAAGTTCGCTCCAGCCCCTTCATCGCCGGAGAATTGGTCTATTTCGGCAACGAGGCTGGTGATTTTTTTGCATTGGATTATCGCGGCAACGCCAAATGGCGCTATAAAGCCAAACGGAACATCACATCGTCGCCCTGGGTACACGAAAATGTAGTCTATTTTAATTCGATGGATGGATACTTGTATGCTGTTGATGCCAAAACCGGTTGGCTGATCTGGCGCTTTAGAATGGAAAAACCATCCATCGTATCGCCGGTCGTTGTTGACAATATGGTTTTCACTGGTTCATCCGATGGTCACATTTATGCCATCGAGGCAAAATCTGCCAAAGAATTATGGCGTTTCAAAACCGGACATCAAGTAAATGGTTCACCCATAATTTACAAAGACGCTTTATATTGCGGGTCTGTGGACGGCTATTTATATTGCCTGGAGTACAAAACAGGCCGATTGAAATGGAAATTTGAAACCCAGGGTCCAATCACTGGCGCGCCTTTGGTCTATAATGATATTGTTTATATCGGTTCTCACGACCACTTCATTTATGCTTTACTGGCATAAAATTTGCTTGTTTAAGGAGTTTGTACTGTGTTAAATTTCTTCCGCAAAATTTTCGGTAAAAAAGAAGAACCTGTGAAACCAGCGATGGACAATATTGTCACCGCGCCGCTCTCAGATGTTCAACTTCAATCCATCCGGGCGATGACAGTCAACCGCTTTGAACCATCTCAGTTGCTTGTTACCAGCGCCCAATCTGTAGGCCGCCAGCGCGAACTAAACGAAGACAGCCTGTTCACACTATCAACCACCATTGCGGGCCACAGCAGTAATGCGCCGTTTGGTTTGTTTATCATAGCCGACGGCATGGGCGGCCACCAATACGGCGAAATCGCCAGCAACACCGCGATTCGCGCCATTTCTGATTACATCTTAAAGAAATTTCACAACACCTTATTCCACCTGCCTTCCATTCCGCTGGAAGAATCATTGCAAGAGATTATGCAAGCCGCTGTAGCCGAAGCGCAACGAGCAGTTTTACACGAAGCGCCCGGCAGCGGCACCACCGTCACCGCCGCGCTGGTGCTTGGGCAACAATTAACCATCGGGCATGTTGGTGATAGTCGAGGCTACTTGATTTATAGCGAACAGCGCATGGAAGCAATCACCCGCGACCACTCGCTGGTACGCCGCCTTGAAGAACTTGGACAAATCACCGCAGCCGAAGCCGCCGTTCACCCTCAGCGAAATGTGCTCTATCGCGCCCTGGGACAAGGCGAAACACTAGAAGCAGACCTATCAACCACACCCTTTCCAATTGGCGGCTATTTACTCATTTGCTCAGACGGTCTATGGGGCGTTATACCCGACGACGAGATGTCCAAAATCATTTTCGAAGCCCCAACCATTCAGCGGGGTTGCCAAAACCTGATCGCAGCCGCCAACGCTGCTGGCGGCCCAGATAATATCAGCGCGATTCTAGTTCAATTACTGGGATAATCAGTCCATCGTATTCTTATGCCACTCAAGAAGTCGAATTTATATGCGCTGCTCGGCCTCGCACGTTCAGCTTCGGCGGACGAAATTCGACACGCCTATTTAAAATCTGCAAAAAAATTACACCCCGATAAAAACAGCGCCCCCGGAGAAACTGAGCTATTTCTGGATGTGCAGCAAGCCTACCAGATTCTCTCGGATGCGCAGCGCCGCGCCGCCTACGATGCCAGCCTGCCCCTAGAGCCAGAGCCGCCCCTGGCCTCCCAGATTGCTTTCAAAATAGATGTCAGCCGTAAAACGATGATGAGTGGGAGCGACAAACAGCTCACCTATCTTTTGTTTAACCTGGCTGCCAGCGACGAAGAAATAAAAAACGCCACAACCCCGCCCCTCAACATCTGCCTGGCGTTAGATTGCTCAACATCAATGCAAGGCCCAAAAATGGACACGGCCAAGGCAACCGCCATCCAATTGATGCGAAAACTGCGCCCACAAGACATTTTCTCTGTGGTCAGCTTTAATGACAAAGCCGAAGTGAGCCTGCCAGCCACCCGCCAAATCAACCTGCGCCGGGCCGAAATGCAAATCCAGATGCTCAAAACCGGGGGCAGCACCGAGATATTAAGTGGATTAAGCGCTGCCCTGCAAGAAATTCGCCGCTATAACAACCCAAACTTCATTAACCATGTCATCCTGCTAACCGATGGGCGCACCTACGGCGACGAAGCCCTCTGCTACGAGGAAGCCAAACACGCGGCCCAGGACAGAATTGGCATTAGCGGGCTTGGCATTGGCAGCGGCTGGAATGATGTCTTTTTAGATCACTTAGCGACCCTGACCGGCGGAAACACAATGTTTGTGGAGCATCCAAAAGACATTGAACGCCTTCTGGTAGAAAAATTTACCAGCCTTTCAAAAGCCTTTGCTCAAAACGTAACCCTTTTTATTGATGAAATTCCTGAGGCCGAAATTCAATATGCATTTCGCATCCAACCTGAAACAGGCCCCTTAGTAATAGACAAAGTAATGCGGCTTGGCCCAATTTTTTTTGACCAGGGCCTGACCGTCATCCTCGAATTCAGTATTCACGGCAAAAGAAACAACAACACCAACTTTCTACTGCTAAAAGGACACTTGGAAGCCGCAGTAGCCTCCAGTCTGGCCCCCGTGCCAACCATTCCCATCCTGCTAAATATAAAAATAGACGACGATGCTAATCCCAGTTCGCCATCTCCAACCATCATTAAAGCCTTATCAAAGTTGACACTTTATCGCATTCAAGAAAAGGCCAGAATTGCCATCAACAGTGGTGATTACGAAAAAGCCACTCAGCACCTGCAAAGATTAGCTACCCACTTGCTCTCGCAAGGAGAAAACAACCTTGCCAAAACCATTCTATTGGAAGCCCAACAACTTGAACAACAAAAATCATTCTCAGAAAGTGGAATGAAACAAATCAAATATGGCACCAGATCACTTCTGATGCCAGGCGAGCGATGACCATGATCGTATGTCCAAATTGTAAAAACCAGGAACCTACCGGCGCTATTTTTTGCAGCGAATGCGGAATGCAACTTACGCAGTTGGAAGGCAAAAAAACGCAGCAAATTATCCCCAATTCAGACGATCTGGGCACAGCGCCCATCCAACAAAATATTTCAGGGTCCAATGATACCTGGATCTCTTTGCATTTACTTGATAGTGGACAAATTTTACCGGTTGCCAACCGCACAGAATTTACAATAGGCCGGATTAGCGACAATCAACCCATTATGCCTGATATTGACTTAACCCCCTTTCAGGCTTTCAATCATGGCGTATCACGATTACACACCGTAGTTCGCTTGGCAAATGGAATTATAACGGCCATGGATCTTGGCTCATCAAATGGCACTTATCTCAATGGCGTACGCTTAATTGCAAACGTAGAAAGCCCCATCAGACACGGAGATATTATCGCCCTGGGTAAGCTAAAAATACAAATTATTCTCTCGTAAGGAACACCTATGCCCTCTGTCTTAATCCACATCGCAAACGAAGACCCCATCCTGGGCGAAATTGAAAAACTACCCGGCTCAGGAGAAACCATCATTCTCGTCAAAAACCCGCGCCGCAGAGATGGCAAAGACATCCATTACCTGGTTGCCAACGTCACTCAGGTAATTTGGCCCATCAATCGCGTCAATTTTATTGAAATTATGCCAGGTGAAGACGAAGAACAAATCATCGGCTTCGTCCGGGAGTAAAAACAATGAATGTAGATGACTTTGAACGCCGCCGAATTTTGGTGGTAGATGATGAAGAACGGATGGTACGATTTATCCGCCTAAATTTGGAACATGATGGATTTCAGGTAACGGAGGCGTTTAACGGCAAACAAGCCGTTCAGCGCCTGCGCGACATTACCCCCGACCTGATCCTGCTCGATGTAATGATGCCCGACCTGAATGGATTCGAAGTACTGGAGATGATTCGAGAAATCAGCAACGTCCCGGTCATCATGCTGACCGCCAAAAGCGAAGAAGATGACCGGGTACGCGGGCTGGAACTGGGCGCAGATGACTATGTTACCAAACCTTTTAGCCCGCGCGAACTGGTCAGCCGGGTCAAAGCCGTTTTGCGACGCACCGAATCAGCAAGCGGATCGATGCACGGCTTAATTGAAATTGACGAGCGGCTGAAAATAGACTTTGACCGGCGCGAAGTCTGGCTGGAAAGCAAAATTGTCAAACTGCGCCCCACCGAATACCGATTGCTATTTCATTTGGTACAAAACGCGGGCTGGGTTGTCTCTCACGACCAACTTTTGGCAAAAGTTTGGGGCTACGAATATCGAGATGAGCCACACTACGTCAGACTCTACATCAATTACCTGCGTCAAAAACTGGAAAAAGACCCGGCCAACCCCAAATATATTTTGACAGAACGCGGAGTCGGATATCGCTTCCTTGACTTTAGACGCCAAAAAGAGTAAAAAGAAAGACGACCATAATGGTCGTCTTTCTTTTTACTCTTGCCAGACCTTGTTGTCTCGGCTATACTCTCAAATTCAAATCAGAGAGGCAGGAAACGAATGGGAAAACAGCGTATTTTGCTGGTAGATGACCATGAAGTTGTACGACTGGGATTAAAAGCATTGCTAGATCGTCACCCGCACTTTGAAGTCATTGGTGAGGCCAGTTCGGCGCGCGAAGCGATTGAACAGGTTGCAAACCTTCAGCCAAACGTCGTGGTGATGGATATACGCTTGCCAGGCACCTCAGGCATTGAAGCCTGCGAAGAAATTGTGCAGCGCTTTCCAGAGACAAAAGTCATTATGTTGACCTCGTACGCCGAAGATGAAATGCTATTTTCGGCCATTCGGGCCGGAGCTTCGGGGTATATCTTAAAACAAATTGGCGGCGAAGACCTGGTACGGGCACTTGATGCAGTTGGACGTGGCGAAGCCTTGTTGGACCCGGCTGTAACACAAAGGGTTTTTCAAGAAGTGCGTAAAGCGGTAAAGGAAGAGGAGGCTTCTGCCTTTTCGCACCTGAGCCAACAGGAAAAACATGTTTTATTATTGGTTTCAGAAGGAAAAACCAACCGAGAAATTGCCAAGGCCCTGTTCTTGGGCGAAGGAACGGTGCGAAATTATGTTTCGAGCATTCTTTCCAAGCTGGGCGTTAATAACCGCGCTGAAGCAGCGGCCTATGCGGTTGAACACAACCTGCGTGAGTATATTTCGGTGTAGTTCCATCTAAAATGAATTAACCGAGGCCAAAATGGCCCGGTTTTACGCATTGAACAGTCAACAAAAAAGAGCCTTTTATCCGGGCTCTTTTTTGTTGACTACTGCCCACTAATTTCCTGCCAGGCGGCACGCATGGCGAGGGAATCTGTTTCCATAATTGGACTTTCGCATAAAATCCTACCGCCAGCCTGAAAAGCGTGCAGGGCGCGGAATAAGCCCGCCAAGTCGAAGTCCGATTCGGCGATGGGCAGGTGGTTTTTCTCGCCTTTTGGGCCATATTCAATGCCCGAAAGGTGAATGTGAAGCTGTTGCAGGGCGGTCTGGCCTAAAACACGGCCATAAAGTTCCAGCCGGGCGCTCCACTCATCGTAGGAGTTGACGCTCCCGTTACCGGGGCGGGCATGCAGGTGGGCAAAGTCGAGGCAGGGGTAAATGCCTGGGATGGCGCGGCCCATTTCCAGCGTATCTTCGAGCGATCCGAGCATGGCGCTTTTGCCCATCGTTTCGGGGCGTAAAGTAACCGGGTTGCCAGCCGCCCGCAGTTCATCCAAACAATTTTGCAAACGCGGAATGGCAATTTTCAGTACATCGGACGGGTCTTGTTCAAAATAGGAACCGGGATGAAAGATGATGTCGGTGGCTCCGGCCAGATTGCCATAATGAGCGGCATCCATCAGGCGTTGACGCGATTTAGGCCACTCTTCGGCATTGGCATTCAGGTTAATAAAATAGGGAGCGTGAACGCTGATGGCAACATTCTGTTCAGCGGCGGTTTTGTTAATTGCGGCGCAGGTTTCGGGGGTGACGCGCACCGCTTGCACCCAACCCAATTCCAGCGCGTCCAAACCAAGTTCGCGCAGAAATAAAATAGAACCAACCGAGCCACCCGGTTTTTTAGGAGTCTGAAGGGGTGATCCAACTGTACCAAAACGGAAAGAAAGCATACTGTTTTCTCCCAAACAAGTAAGAATTTAAGACTCTACCGTTTCTGATGCGAAAGCGACCCATTCGGGCCTAACGAACAATATTTTTATACTTGACGGGGTGCCCGTAGCTTTCAAACGCATTAAAACTTTTAGAGCCAAACTTAACCAACAAAAAGCGCATTCAATTTGAGCAAGAGTGGCGGCCCCAACAATAGCAGCCCCACCAGCACCGCTGAGCCTGCCGCAATCAACACAGCCGCAGCCGCAACATCTTTGCCTACTTTGGCAAGCCGGTGGTAAGTTGGGCTGGCTAAATCGACGATGGCTTCGATGGCTGTATTAAAAAATTCAGCAGACCAGACCAGCGCAATCACCAGCACTAAAACCGCCCAATCGCGGGCCGGTAAAGCCAGCCAGAGGGCCAGCCCAACCACGCAGGTGGTCGCAAGAGCATGAATCCAAGCATTGCGCTGGGTGCGCAAAACATATTCCCAACCCTGAAAAGCGTAACGAAAAGCAGCAATGCGAGAAACAAAAAAAGCCTTCATGCTGTTATTCACGAATGTTGATATTTTCCAGGCCCAATTGGGCCAAAATCTGGCCCTGCGCAGCCCACATACGTTCTTTTTCAGCAGATTCAGCGTGGTCATGCCCCAGTAAATGCAAAACGCCATGCACAACTAACAGTTGCATTTCAGCCTGAAGGGGATGTCTGGCGGCAAGGGCTTGAAGAGCAGCGCGTGGCATAGAAATGAGAATATCTCCCAGGTAGGTTTCACCCGTTTCTGGATCAGGTTCGTCTGAAGGGAAGGACAGCACATCGGTTGGACTGTCGTTGCCCAAAAAGTCATGATTTAGGGTTTGGAGTTGAGCGTCATCGGTGAGAACAACCGTCAGGGTGACATCGGGTTTGGCAGATTGGTGTTTGAGCGCTGCTTCAGCGGCCTGTTCCACCAGTTTCGCAAAAGTATCGGGGGTTTCTTCGTGTTGAATTTCGATAAAAATCATGGGGTTTCTGCCTTTTTGGTGGGTGAATCCTGCGCGGCGCGCGCATCGCTGGCGGGATAGGCAATGCGCGGATGGTAGAGGCCGGTCAGGGTGGTGACAAACGCATCTGTAATGATGGTCAGGTCTTTGAGGGTGAAACGGGTTTCAGAAAGTTGATCTTCTTTTTGGCAAAAATCGATTGTCTGTTGGACAATTTTACGCAGCTCTTCCTCGGTTTTGGGGCGGTTGGAACGGGCGCGGGCTTCGACGCCGTCAGCAAGCATCAGTAAAGCGGTTTCCCGTGAACGCGGACGCGGCCCTGGGTAGCGGAAGTTGGCCTCGTCCACCTGGGTTGAGTCATCTCCGGCAGCTTTAAGCGCTTGGACATACTGGTAGCGAGTGATGAGTGTGCCGTGATGTTCCAGCATAAAATCCTGAATACGTTTGGGGAGGCGGTGTCTTTTAGCCAACGCCACCCCATCGGCAACGTGCCGAATGATGGATTCGGCGGCAGCCTGAGGTGGAATATCGTCGTGTGGGTTCAGGTTGTCGGGCATCTGATTTTCGATAAAAAAAGGCGGGTTCAGCGCCTTGCCAACATCGTGGTAAAGAGCGCCAACTCGAATCAGCAGGGTGTCCATGCCCAGTTTTTCAGCCGCTTGCTCGGCCAAATTGGAAACCAAAAGACTGTGCTGGTAGGTTCCGGGCGCATTCCGCAAAAAATATTGCAATAAAGGCGCATCTGGGCGTGAAATTTCGACCAGGCGCAAGGGCGTGGTTAGCCCCAAAAACTCGGCCAGCATGTATTGCAGCATGAGCGCCAGGCTGGCCGAGATAAGCCCCATAAAGAGTGCTGCGCCGCCGAACTGAAAAAAGCCCAGTGGATCAATTTCGGCTTCGGGCAGGCGGTAGGCAATGAGAATGACCGTGCCCGAAATAGCAGCCACCAACCCGGCCCAAATGAAAGCGCCAAAGCGCTGGGCGCGCCCCAAAGAAAGGATGCTAACCAGTGAAGAAAACATAAAATATAAAGTCAGGTCAAAGCTGTTGGGCAGGCTGTAAGCCGAAAGGATGCTTAGCGATAGCGTTAACATGAGCGCGCCGCCCGGCCCAAACAAAGTGGCGATCAACATTCCAAACCCAGGAACTGGGAAAATGTAGGGAACCAGTGTGCGATACGGAATAACAATTCGCGCAAAGAGCAAAAAAAGCAAAAAAAGAAAGGCAATCAAAATCAGGCTGCGGCTATCGTTATAAAAATAAGGGCGGCGGCGATGAAAATATAACCCGGTAAAGAGCATCAAAACGCTCACTAATGCGCCCGAAGAGACATAATCGATGACTGGATTATTTGGGCGAATTAGGCCCAGGGTTTTAAGCGCTTCGAGGCTGGCCTCTGTCAGCACCTCGCCGCGTTGAACCACAATTTGACCGGCAATATAGGTTTGGGTAATGGGTTGGACTGCCTGGCGGGCTTGTTCGCGGGCAGCCAGGGTTTGTTCTTCACTAAAAAAGCTATTGGTGACAATAAAAGGAGTTACCAGGTCTACTACCAGCGCCGACTGTTCTTCGTTGAGGGCAAAACTGACCAGGCTGGAAACGGTCTGACGAGTGGCTTCGAGATTTTTTTCACGGATGGCGTTTCTTAAAATGCGCTCCAACAGCACCATCGATTCACTTTGCACCGCGCCCCAGCGGCCTTCTGAAATTAGCAAAATGCGGCCAATTGATGCTTCGCTCAGGCTGATATCGGCCAGGGTTGCCAGGCTGGCGCGTTTTTCGGCGGGCAAAGCGGTCTGGTCATCGCGCACGGTTTGGATGAATTGGATGGCAACCCATAAACGTTCCACCTGGCGGCGCGCGATGGTACGGTCGGGCGAGGTATAAACATCGGCAACACTACTTTCCGCCACCCGACGGGCCTGCTCGGTACGCACTTCGCTAATATATTCGGCATTGCGCGGCGCCTGATAATCTTGTTGGGCCACCTGACCAGCATCCAGCGGAATCGAATCGCTATCCCCACTGATGGGGATAGCGAGAATGGCATAGGCTGCCAGGCTGGTAAAAAGCAGCAAAAACAAAGCCAAAACATCGTGGCGGGGAAGCTGCTTCCACCAACGAAGCTGTTCGGGCAGGATCATGATGCGAGCAGTTCTCGAACGGCTGCGCTAACCAGGTCTCCAGGTGCGCGACCAGAGATTTTCGGGAGCATGGCTTTCATCACCTTGCCCATGTCGGCGGGGCCGCTTGCGCCAGTTTCGGCAATGGCCTGACGGGCTAGCTCGCGCAGTTCGTCGGGGCTCATGGATTGTGGCAAAAAGGTATTGAGAATATCAATTTCGGTTTGAGCGGCGGCGGCCAGGTCGGTACGGGAAGCGCGATTGGCTTCTTCCAACGCTTCACGGCGCGTTTTGGCTTCTTTTTGCAGAATAGCCAGCACGGCGGCTTCGTCGAGAGAAATTCGCTTATCCACTTCCACTTGTTTGATGGCGGCTAAAACCATGCGGACGGTGTCTTTGCGGGTTGTGTCACCAGTTTTCATGGCATCTTTAAGAGCTTCGTTTAGTTTAGTTTTGGTATCCATGCTTAAAATTATACCTTTCAGGAATTGTTTTTGTGTTAGATGATGGTTAACAGGGGACGCCGGTTAATTGGGCTTGTTGCAGACTGGTTAGTTTTTCTGCCAAATTCTGCCATTCGAGCCGAGTTCTGGCGGTGGCTGCCGAGAAGGCGTATTCAAAATCTGGGCGGGAGGGGTCGTCTTTGTTCATGTGGGCATGAGAATCTTTGGGGAGGTGTGGTAGCACCAGCGCTTGAGTCTGCGGCAGAAAACTGAGCAGTTCCAGGGGGTAGTATAAGCGCCCAGAGTGTAGACGTGGATCTGTTAAGCAGGATTCGAGCAACGGGTCGATTTGTTGCGGGGCGGCCTGTGGGTGAAGTTCACGCCACAGAGCGGTGTAATTGGTGTGGGCGTAGAAATCCTGTACGGTGTGCGTCAGCCGCCCAAATTCAGCCCGCGCCAATTGAATTTGGCCTTGAGAAGTGGCTGTGATGGCATTATTACGGCAGGTTTTAATGTAAGCGTGCCCGGCCTGAAAGGAATTGCTGTCAAAATGAAAATGGTCATGGCCGATTTGGTATCGCAAGGCATCTTGCCCCAAATTGGCTGTAATGATCTCTTCGAGGGCTAAAGGGCTAAATTGGCGCTGAAGGGCAATTTGGGTGATTTGACGATGGTAAGCAGGTTTCACTTGAGGCCTTTAAGCAAATAAGGTTGAACGGCCTGGCTGCGGCCCTTGACGATAAAGGATTCCATTTGAACAGCTTCGACCTGGTTTTGGACGATTTCGTAGGTGCTGTTTTGGATGAAGATTTGGCCGGGTTGGGCGCTGGCTTGCAGGCGTTGCGCGAGATTGACGGTATCACCGATGGCCGTGTAATTAAACAGTTGGCTGGTTCCTACATTGCCGACCATAGCATAACCAGTTGTAACGCCTACGCGAAAAATACGATGAAAAGCGGGGTTTTCAAAGCGTTGATGGGCTTCTTGGGTGCGCTGAACCAGGTTGATGGCAGCGCGGCAGGCCCGTAAGGCGTGGTCAGATTGAACATCGGGGCTGTTCCAGATTGCCATGACGGCGTCACCCATGAATTTGTCGAGCGTGCCTTCTTGTTCGAGGATGCAATGGGCGGCAATGTCGAGGTAGCTGTTGAGAACCGAGAAGACATCTTCTGGAATGTTGCTTTCGCTGAAGGATGTGAAGCCTGAAAGATCTGCAAATAGGATGGTGATGAGGGTGCGCGCGCCATCCAGATCGAGTCCGGCCGGGTTGGAAAGCAGGCGATCACGGACGCGCGGGGCGACGACCCGGCCAAAGGTGGCGTGGATGACTTCGCGCTCTTTTTCGAGTTTGCGGGTTTCTGTCAGGTCTTCAAAGACGATGGTTGCGCCTTTTGTGGCGAGGTGGGCATCTTTGAGTGGGGAAGCAGAGAGGCGCAGGACAATATCGCCTCGGGCTTGCAAGGTGGGGGTAAATTCCTGTCCGTGGGCGGTTTGGCCGTTTTGGACAACGTTTTTTGCCATTTTCTCGAGGGTCATACCAGGCAGGGCCACCTGGAGCGGTTGTCCGATAATCTTTTTGAGCGGAATGCCGAGAATGCTTTCGGCGGCGTTGTTGAAGAGGGTGACTTTGTTATCGACATCGGTGGTGATAATGCCAGTGGCGACGGAGGAAAAGATGTCGTCCATCAGGTTTTTCATTTCGAGGGTCTCATCGAGGGTATGGCGCAGGTTTTGAAAAAGACGCGCGTTTTCAAGAGCCAGGGTCGATTGTCCGGCGACTGCGGTGAGAAATTCGAGGTCGTCGCTGGTGTAGGGATCGCCAGAACGCCGCCGTCCAAGCGCCATAAAGCCGATCAGGCGGCCTTCATAGCGCAGGGGAACAAACACCTGGCAATCAATGGCTTCTTTTTCCAACTCAGGGTGTATTTGGCTTTCGGGGGCCAACCAAAGTGGGTGGACGGCTTTTGCCAGGAGGCGCGGTAAAGGGTCTTCGGGGCGAAAGAGTTGGTCGGTAAAAAACTGCGAGGCGAAGGGGACATAGGCCTGGCGGTCGTCTTCATACAAGAAGACAATAAATTTTTCGAGAGCGAGGGCTTTGTCCAATTCGGTTTGAAGCAGGTTGATGGTCAGGTCTATATCGGGTGAAACAACCAGGCTTTGCGAAAGGCTGGTAAGAATGCGGCGGTAATCGGCCTGGGAGCGGTAAAAAACGCGATCAATGCCGCGCTGAATGAGGTTGTGCAAGGGCTGAAAAGCAATGACAAGAGCTAAAACATAGGCGGCAACTACAAACGGATCATTGGCTTGGACGATTTGCTGAAAAATGTAGGAAGCGGCAGTAAGCATGATGAAGAAAAGCATCAGCGAAGCGCCGGTTGTGAGTACATAGGTTAGGGCGCGGCTCAGCCAACGGTCTACGTCCAATAGACGGTAGCGCAAAATGGCGTAAGTGACCGAAAGCGGAAGAAGGATGAGGGGCGGGAAAAGGAATTCAGCGCGAAATTCTGGCACAGTCCCCTGAAAGCCAATTGGGACAAGATAAATGACAAAGATTGGCAAAAAAGCCAACAGAGCGCCAAAGATGATGACGCGGCTTTGCTGGCGAACCATGGGGGAGCTGTTGCCAATGACTCGACCTGTGAGCGTAGCCAAAAAAGATAAGATGCCAAAAGCAATTAAAACATAGCCCCAGCGCCACGAATCGATGTAGCTCAAGGGGCTGGGAGGTAGAAAAATATCGCGGGTGATGACCAGGCTTAGAAAAAGCCCAATTAAGAAGGGGAATAAGCGCAAAAAAGGCCAGCGGCGGACGATTCCAAGTTCTTGTGGAAACATGGCCGCCAGGTAGCCCAGCGCGGCTCCGGCTGCAGGGAGGCTAAGCGCCCATAAAAGCACGACATGGTGGGTGGTGTTCATATCTAAAAACGTGGAGGTGAGCACCGTGACCGACGAGACGAAAATGACAAAAGCGCGGGTGGGCCGAAAATCGGGGCGTAAACGATAGGCCCACAAACCAATCGCCAAAAAAGTAAACCCAACCAGATAAGGGATGATGAAAAGCGAAAGCAAATCGGTAAATTGAGCATGAACCGGGGTAAAGGGCAGGGTAAAATTGCGGCCCATTGAAGCGCGATAAAAAGTTGCCATCATGGCCTGGCTGCCGTTTTGACGCAAAAAAACACTCATTTCGGCGGCTGTGCCAATGGGCTGATTATTGATGCGCAATAGTTGGTCGGCCCATAGTAAGCCGTTTAGCCGCCCTTGCCAGCCATCCCCACTAATCTGGCTGATAACATTATTGGGTTCGATGAGAAAGCCGATAAAGGGCGTGTTGTACCATTGCCAGGCCCAAAGTGGCGTAAGGATAAGCATTGCCAAAGCCAGGCTCAAAAAAGCCAGCGGGATAATATGGGATTTCCAATCTTTTCGGAGCGCCAAAAACATGGGTGATCTCTCCTTACTGTATCTTCTTCAATTATTATAGCGCTTCCCGCTCTATCTGCGACAGAGTAACCAAGCTATTATTATAAAAAGTACCCATCAGAGCGGTTGTTTACAGGCTTGCAATGCTAGACGTTAAGTTATAATCAGCCGACGGGAAATTTGCCCGGAATGGAGGTTTTTATGTTTCAAACCAAACGCGTTACTTTTTTTGTGTTTATGATTGCGGCAATGTCGCTTCTGGGAGCCTGCACCATCGGCCAGGCCCCTGCCGCAACGCCAACCGCCCTGGATGTCAATGCCATTTATACCAGCGCCGCCGAGACCGCCCGCGCCCAAATGACAGACATCGCGTCCTTGGCAACCGCCACCCTACCGCCAACAGCAACCACCGCGCCAACTGAAATTTCCACCCAGGCACCCTTGGTTCAGGTCACAATTTCAGTGGAGACCACCCCACTCAACACGCCCGATCCGTTGGTGATTGGCGCTTCACCAACCCTGGCTGGCTTGCTGGCGACGATTACTCCCATCCCTACGCTGGGAGCGGCCTCTGGCACGAGCACTGGCCCCATTTGTAGTAATTATGTCTTTGAAGGTGATATTACAATCCCAGATGGAACTCAGTTTAAAGCTTGGGAAAAATTTACAAAAATTTGGGCTTTGCGTAACACCGGTGTTTGTACCTGGGATGAAGGGTACTCCTTTCGAAATTTTGCCGGGGCCTCGCTTAATGGGGATACCTACACCATCCAGAGTTCAGATCAGTTTGTTGCGCCTGGCGAGGGGATTAACATAGGCATCAAAATGTACGCGCCTGGCGAACCTGGTCAATATGTTAGCCACTGGACGATGTTTGATGACAAAAACCAGTCCTTTGGGTTTGGGGTAACTGTTGTAATTGAAGTTGTTAAATAACAACTTCAAAATCAAAACAAAAAAGGTGTCTCGTAAGCCGAGACACCTTTTTTGTTTGAACGAAATGCTATTTGACTTCTACGGAATAAACGCCGTCTTCACGAGTGAACCGAGTGGTTCCACTAACCACCAGAATCACTTCATCCACCGCGCCACCCAGGCTAAGTGGGATTTCGACAGTTTGGTCGGCAGGAACGAGGATGTTTTCTACGGTGGTGGTATCGCCCCGGCTAATCAGCGCCAGGCGAAAGGTTTGCGGCAGCAGGTTTTGAACCCGGGCAAATCCCGCAGCATTCCAGCCGCCGTCATCACTTTCAAAATCGCTGAAATAATTAATAGCGGGAATGCTGACATCATCGAGCAGAAAGCCTTCGCCATTGACGGCGGCGTCTGTCACATACTCGAAGCGAAGGAGCACCTTCTGACCGGCAAATTGTGAAAGGTCTACCGTTTCTTTAAACCAACCACCGCTCAGGCCATTGTAGCCCCACCCATAGGAATTGCCCGATGGGTCTTCGGCGGTTCCCGCTGGGGTGAGAATAATCTGCCAGGTTTGGCCGCCATCGGTGGAGGCCATCAGATAAAGATAATCGTAATCTTCTTCCAGGTCGTACCACGTTTGATAGCTAATTTCAATGGGGGAGTCCGCAGCGCTAAAGTCAAATTCCTGCGTCAATACCATATCAGATTCGTCGCCTTTGTTAGACCAAAAAGCATATTTGCCAGAATAAGCGTCTATGGGCAGCAAGCCAGTTTGCGTAGAACCTTCAAAGTGCAGGGTGTAATCACCCGCGCAGGTAATTTTGATATAGTCTGCGCCATATTGGTTGACAGTCCGTCCATCCAACAGGGTCGGACAGGATTTAATGCTCTCGGTGGCTTTGGCTTGCGGAGCTTTGGCATAACGCAGATAGACGTAGCGGCCATCACCGACGGTTTTATCGCCCAAATAGTTGGCAACCACCCAATCCAGAAAAAAATCGTCGGCCTGAGTCAGTTGTCCAGTCAGAGGGTCAATGGCGTTAATATCGCGCAAAACAGTATCGACGCTATCCAGCCCATTTTCTGGGTGACGCACCAGCGCTTTGGTGGCGTCTTCACCAAAACGGTCGAGAAAGTAGGATGTAAATAAAAACCCGGCTCCATAGTGGGGTGTCGTGGCGTCTGAATCATTGGGCCAATCGGTCAGTTGCAGGTCTGGGTTGGAAATAAAAGATCGGTCAAACCCGCCGGCATTGTAGCCATTTAGCAGGGTTGCCAGTTCGGAAAAGCCTTCGTTGAGCCAGGATGTTTCATTGGGGTCTTGTGACCAGTGAATCATGTGTTGAAATTCGTGGGCCAGCACGCCGTAGGTGAATTCATCATCAAATTGGACAGTATTGACGTTGAATAAGAACATTTCATGCGCATTGGAATACTCGTGGGCCAGTGGGTGAACTGCATCTGCCGATGAAAAATAACCAGCCAGGGAATTTCCTAATCCGCTGGCATAGACAACATAAATATGCGGGTCGCCATCAATGCCAGGGCTAGATTCGCTGCCAAAAAATTCGCGGTTGGTTGGGTAAATTTTAGTGTCAAAGGCTTCTGCCAGGGCCTTCAGGTCTTTTTCATCATAACGAACGTCATTTTCCAGCCAAAAATAGGCGCTGGGAGTGACATATCGCAAAGTGGCTTGAATTTGGAAATTCTCGTTGGTATCTCCATTGGTAACCCAAAAATCGAGGCTATCTCCTTTTTGATAGGGGCCGCTGGGATAAATTGCGGGAATTTTTGTTTTGCCCTCCAGCCGCTCGGCCAGGCCAGCAATATCGCTGACCGGGACGATGGTATTTTCTAGCGTGGTCAGGGTGTCGAGGGGAATGTCTTCGACTGGGGTGCGGGTCAGCGCTACCGGGGTAATAGCGCTGGATTGTTCTTTATCATATTGGTAAAGCCCATAGGCTCCAACACCAGCTACTGCCACAACAATGCAGCAACAACACAAAATAATGGCAATGACGCTGGCAATGACAATGGAAGGCGACCAAAAACTTTTTGTCTGCATAATAGTCTCTCTCTTTCTTAGAGCATTTTACTTTAATAAAAAAAGAGCGCAAGGGTCTTATTTCTTGCACTCTCGGCTTGGGTTTAATTTTTTGTTACAAGAAAATGATTTTATCTTCGGCCACATCCACTCGCACGACGCCGCCCTGAGTAAATTTTCCGCCGAGCAATTCCATTGAAAGCGGGCTTTCAATAAATTTTTGGATGGCTCGACGCAGCGGGCGCGCGCCAAAGGCCGCGTCGTAGCCTTGTTTGGCAAGCCAGGTGCGCGCAGCCGGGCTAAGAGTGACACTAATTTTGTACTCATCCAGCCGTTTTTGAACTTCTTGCATCTGCAAGTCTACAATGTATTCCATTTGCTCAACCGTGAGAGCCGAGAACATGATGATTTCGTCGATACGGTTCAAAAATTCTGGGCGGAAAGTGCCCTTAAGAGCGCGTTCAATCTTATCGTGCGAATCGCGCTCATCGTCATTATCATTGCGCTGTAAAAATCCCAACGCGCCACTTTTACGCACAAACTCGGTGCCAAGGTTCGAAGTCATAATAATGACGGTATTGCGAAAATCGACGACATTGCCCTGCCCATCTGTCAGACGGCCATCATCCAAAATTTGCAAAAGCGAATTCCAGACTTCAGGATGGGCTTTTTCGACTTCGTCGAACAAGACCACGCGATACGGGCGGCGGCGGACGGCTTCGGTCAACTGTCCACCCTCCTCGTAGCCCACATAGCCAGGAGGCGCGCCAAACAATCGGCTGGCGGTATGCTGTTCACGGTACTCAGACATATCGATACGCACCATGGCATCTTCATCATCAAACATAAACCAGGCCAGGGCTTTGGCAAGCTCGGTCTTGCCCACCCCTGAAGGCCCAATAAAAATAAATGAGCCAATCGGACGAGACGGGTCTTTTAGCCCGGAACGCGCCCGGCGAATGGCATCGCTAATCGCATGAATGGCTTCGCTTTGGCCGATGATGCGCTCATGCAGGCGGTCTTCCATTTGCAAGAGCTTTTGGGCTTCAGTTTCCATCATCTGCGTCAGGGGGATGCCTGTCCATTGGTGAACAACTTCAGCAATATCTTGGACATCAACGACTTCGTCAATATGGTGCTCACGCTCCCACTGGTCGCGCAAAACTTTATATTCGCCCTCAATGCGTAATCGTTCCGATTTCTTTTGAGCGGCGCGTTCGTATTCGCGGGCAATTCCAGCCTGTTCTTCTTCGGCTGCCAGGCGGTCGATTTCGTTTTTCATACTTTTAAGCTCAGGCGGCATGGAATAAAGCGCCACCCGCAGCTTAGCCGCCGCCTCATCCATCAAATCGATGGCCTTATCAGGCAGGTGACGGTCCGTCACATAGCGATCGGCCAATTGGGCGGCAGCTTTTAGCGAATCGTCAGAAAAACGTACTTTATGGTGAGCCTCGTAGCGGTCGCGCAAGCCCATCAGCATTTGGATGGTATCGCTCACGGTAGGTTCATCCACATAAATTGGAGCAAACCGCCGTTCCAGGGCCGGGTCTTTTTCAATATGTTTATGGAATTCATCCAGCGTCGTCGCGCCAATACATTGCAATTCGCCACGCGCCAGAGCCGGTTTGAGCATATTAGAAGCATCCATAGCACCCTGAGCCGCGCCCGCGCCAACCACCGTGTGCAACTCATCAATCATCATGATGATGTCACCCTGCGAGTGCTGCACTTCCTCGATGACAGCTTTCAGCCGCTCTTCAAACTCACCGCGAAACCGCGACCCGGCAATCATCGCACCTAAATCGAGCGCCACCACTTTTTTGCCAGAAAGAATCTCCGGTACATCGTTACTTGCAATTTTTTGGGCCAACCCCTCCACAATGGCGGTTTTCCCCACCCCAGCCTCGCCGATCAGAACCGGGTTATTCTTGGTACGACGTGAAAGCACCTGAATCAGGCGTAAAATCTCGTTATCGCGGCCAATCACCGGGTCCAGTTTCCCTTCTCGAGCCATCTGCGTCAGGTCTCTGGAGTATTTTTCAAGGGTACGGTAGCGGGTTTCGGCTTGCGGGTCAGTCACCCGCTGCCCACCGCGCAATTGTTGCACCGACTCGTAAACCCGGTCGCGGGTAATGCCCGTCGTTTCCAAAATTCGAGCAACAGGAGTATTGCGTTCCGTCAAAATGGCTAAAAAGATATGTTCCGTCGAGATGTACTCATCCTTTAACCGATTGGCTTCCTCGTTGGCAACATCAATAATCCGCTTAACACGCGGTGTAATAAAAATTTGGCCCGCGCCGCCGCCAAAAATATTCGCTTTGGGGCTGGCGCGCAGGGTGGCATCCAGTCTATCGGCCAAAGCCTGGGCATTTACACTAAGATTTTCAAGAATCTGCGGAATAACGCCCCCCGGCTGCTCAATCAACGCCAATAAAATATGTTCGGTATCAATCTGATTATGCCCATAGCGTTGAATAATCTCGGCTGCACGCTGGGCAGCCTCCTGAGCGCGTTCTGTAAAACGGTCAAATCGCATCATAGACAAAATTCCTTTTCACCAAATACCAGGTTGATAAACGCTGTGATTATAGCAAAACGCGCATAAGCGCTCTCAAAGAACGCCATAAGAAATGCGTATGAGTCTATTCTACTCTCAAATTTGCCCCGCAAGTGGCTTTGTTGCATGAATAAATGGAATGGACGCAGTGCCCCTACCCATAAGGCCT
>DYPU01000084.1:0-8999 GCA_020719725.1 Anaerolinea sp.
AAATTGGTTCTGAAAGCGCCACAGCCGCCGATTTGCGGGCTGCGCCAAAATTCATCAGCACCCGTCCCAGTTGGTCGGCGGTGCGGTAGCGCGCTGAAGGTTCTTTGGATAACACCTTGAGGATGATTTGTTCCAACTCTGGGTTGATGTTGGCATTAAACTGGCGGGGGGAAACCGGGTCAGCTTCGCGGTGCAGTTGGGCCAATTTTTCGGCGGTTTTTGCCACAAAAGGCGGGCGTCCGGCCATTAATTCGTACATGACGACGCCCAGTGAATACACATCGGAGGCGGGTGAGGGGGCCTGTCCGGCAGCTTGTTCGGGCGAGAAGTAGAGCGGCGATCCCCAAACCACGTCGCTTTGCTCGTCGGGGTGAATGCTGGCAATGGCACGCGCAATCCCAAAGTCGGTTACTTTAAGGCGCTGGTCGGGGGCAACTAGCAGGTTGTGCGGTTTCACGTCACAATGCACCAACCCAGCGCGATGGGCGTAACCCAGCCCCGCGCAGGCCTGCACAATCAGCGGCAGGGCGTCATCGGGGTTGAGTTTGCCCAGGTTCTCAATCATAATTTTTAAGTTGGTTCCGGCCACATATTCCATGATGAGGTAAAGATAGCCCTGATCGAAGCCAAAATCATGAACGGTGACGATGTTAGGGTGCGAAAGGTTGGCCGCCGCTTTGGCTTCCTGCCTGAAGCGCGACTGGAACTCTTCATCGGAGGAGTAATCGGAACGCAAAACTTTAACAGCTACAAACCGCTCCAACATCAGGTCGCGGGCGCGAAAAACTTGCGCCATGCCGCCTGTGCCGAGCGGTTCAATCAGTTGATAACGATTATTGAGCAAAGCGGAACTATTCATCTTGAGCCAAATTATAACATCCCGATTTGTTATTTTTGGTCTCAGGCTTGGCGGCAAATCTGGTATCATTTCGCGGGTATGAAGATTGATTTGCGCCGCTTCCTTTCACCTGCTGTGATGATTGGAGCCACTCTGGTGGCTGCAACTTTGCTATTGGCTACATTTTTATGGATTTTTCTCGGCGCGCCTCCCAGAGCGGAACCGGGTAGCGTCCCCGCCGCGCTGACCATTATCCCCGCGCCAACCGGCACAAACACCCCCATCGCCACCGCCACACCCCAAGCCGACCAACCCGCCACGCCCATTCCGGGCCAAATTTCACTGGGCGGCTATGTCCAAATTAGCGGAACTGAGGGGCAAGGCCTACGCATTCGCACCGACCCAGGCCTGCAAGGCGAATTTCTGTTTCTAGGGCTGGATTCTGAAGTCTTTGTCATCCGCGATGGCCCGGTAGAATTAGATGGTTATAGCTGGTGGTATCTAACCGCACCCTATGACGAACTGCGGGCAGGGTGGGCCGCTTCCAGCTTTTTAGAGTATGTACCCGCGCCAACGCAATAAACTCTCAAAATTCGCCAAAACGAGGTTTTAAAAATGAACGAACGCCCAACCGGGATTACCGCCAACCGCCAGGCCCTGGAAATGGTTATCACCTGGAGTGATGGTCATACCAGTATGTACCCCTTCTCTCTATTACGCGCAGCCTGCCCCTGTGCCCAATGTCGCGGAGGGCACGAAAACATGAAATCAGATCCAGACCCCGAGGTTTTCCTGGTGACGCTGGAAGATAGCCCAGCCACCCGCCTGACGAATGTCGTTGCCACTGGGTCTTATGGCATTACCCTGGTCTGGGAAGATTTTCACGATTACGGCATCTACAACTGGCACTATCTGCGCGCCCTTTGCCCTTGCCCAATATGTCGTGGCAACACCAAACCTGTCGAAAAATAGACAACTTTCCCAAAAATTCTGTGGGATAATAAGCCCGGTTCAACCAGCCAGGCCCTTGTGTTGGTTCTCCACATTTTATATATTCGCCCGAACGGAGCAAATCATGACAGAAACACAGCAAGAAAACCAAACCCTGCACAGCCAAAATGCCATCTTCCGCATTGCACTCGGCGCAAACATCCTTTCCTGGATTGTCCTGGCCTTTTATCTCCTCAACTTCACTGGTGATATTGTCTCACTGGCGCAAAACTGGCCGCCACAACTGCCCACCGATATTTTAGAGCAAGCCATCGCCTGGTCGAGCCTGCTCTCAAAACCCATCTTCGGCGGATTTTACTTCCTGGTCTTACAGGGAGTGGCGCAACTGCTCTACATTGGATTGGATGTCTATCTAGACCTGACCGACACCGGCGAAGAAATCGAAGAATAGCCCAAAAACAAAAAAACCGCCGGTCACCACCGGCGGTTTTTTTGTACCCTGCGGAGGAACTCATGTCATCTTTTCCGATTGCCCCAAAAAAACCGCACCCAATTACCCAGCATAATCAAACCCGAATAGACAATTATTTCTGGCTACGGGAACGTGAAAACCCCGCAACCCTTCAATACCTGCACAGCGAAGACGACTATCAGCAAGAAATGACCGGACACACCCTGGCCTTGCAAGAAACTCTCTTCCAGGAAATGAAAGCCCGCCTGCAAGAAGATGATAGCTCCGTGCCCGAACAAATTGATGATTTTTTCTACTACACCCGCAACGCAAAAAACCAGCAGTATCCCCTCTACTGCCGCAAACACGGCTCAATCGAAGCGCCCGAAGAAGTTTTGCTGGATCAAAACGCTCTGGCCGAAGGCCACTCCTTTTGCCGGGTGGGGGCCTATAGTATTAGCCCCGACCACACCAAACTGGCCTACTCAGTCGACGAAGATGGTTCCGAAAAATGCGTACTCTACATCAAAGACCTGACAAACGGCCAACACCTGCCCGAAAAAATCCATAATACCTATGGCGATGTCTACGACCATGAGGGAATTGCCTGGGCCAATGATAACCAGAGCCTCTTCTATGTCAGGCTGGATGCTTCCCAGCGCCCCGCCAAACTCTACCGTCATCTTTTAGGCCAAAACCCGGCCAACGACCCGCTCCTATATCACGAAAGCGACGAAAGTTACTTCCTGTTTGTGCTAAAAAGCCACAGCCAGGCCTACATTCTAGCCTTTTCGCACGCCACCACCACCGACGAATGGCGCATCCTACCCGCCGACCAGCCGCAAGCCGATTTTAAACTCTTCCAACCGCGTCAGACCGGCCTGGAATACACCATTGAACATCACGGCCAATCTTTTTTTGTGCGCACCAACGAAAACGCCCAAAATTTTCGGCTTATGAAAACGGCGCTAACCGCCACCGAGCGCGAAAACTGGCAAGAAATCATTCCACATCGCGCGGATACGCTCATCGACGAAATTCAAGCCTTCGAAAATTATTTGGTTCTGCACGAACGCAAAAACGGGCTGAAGCAAATTCGCATCTCCGACCCAGATGGGCAAACCAACCTGCGGTATGTGCCCTTTCCCGAACCGGTTTACACCTACAGCCCCGAAAACAACCATCATTTTGCAAGCAACACCCTGCGTTTTAGCTACTCGTCGCTGGTAACGCCCAAATCGATCATCGATTTTGACATACAAAACGGCCACTGGCAACTAAAAAAACAGGATGAAATTCCCAGCGGCTACGACCCGAGCCTTTTCACCTGTCAACGGGAATTTGCCACCGCCCCAGATGGAACCCGCATCCCGATTTCACTCCTTTATAAAAAAGGACTCAAACTGGACGGCCAAAACCCAACCCTGCTCTATGGCTACGGTTCCTACGGCATGAGTGTAGACCCAGGCTTCAACGCCAGCCGCCTGAGCCTGGTTGAGCGCGGCTTCGTCTTTGCCATCGGCCACATCCGCGGCGGCTCCGAAATGGGGCGCGCCTGGTACGAAAACGGCAAAATGCTAAAAAAGCGCAACACCTTCACCGATTTCATCGCCTGCGCCGAACACCTCATCAGCAGCGGCTACACAACCACGCCCAAACTAGCCATTATGGGGCGCAGCGCGGGCGGTTTGCTGGTTGGGGCAGCCCTCACCCTGCGGCCAGATTTATTTGGCGCGGTCATCGCCGCCGTCCCGTTTATGGATGTTATCAACACCATGAGCGACCCTTCCATCCCACTTACTACCATCGAATATGACCAGTGGGGCAACCCCGAAGACAAAGAATATTTCGATTACATGATATCGTACTCCCCTTACGACAACTTGCGTGCCACCGCCTACCCCAACATTCTCATCAGCGCTGGGTTAAACGACCCACGCGTAGCCTATTGGGAGCCAGCCAAATTTGCCGCAAAACTACGCGACTTAAAAACCAATAGCGACACCCTGGTCTTGCTAAAAACAAACTTTGAGGCTGGTCATGCCGGAGCCTCTGGCCGCTACGACTATCTGAAGGAAGTCGCGTTTGAATATGCCTTTCTGATAGATCGGCTGGGAACTCGTACCTGAAAACATAAACTCTGCATTGAAGGCATTTTTAAGAAAAGTTCCCCATGAAAAATGATTAACCTATGTGTTTTTCTTCACAACTGTCCTATAATATAGGACAGTTGTGACTTTAATCATGTTACTCTTATGACATTCCGCGATTGCATGACACCCAGGCTAACCCTTACAATAGCAGTAAACGTTTACCAATATCGTAAGGGTATCAATGTTAAAAATCAACCGCCAAACAGACTATGCCGTGCGCGTCGTACTTGCTCTCGCCAAAAGAGGCGAAACGGTGCGTGCTTCATCCTCGGTAATCCAGCAAGAGATGCAGATTCCGCAGTCTTTTATGGCGCGTATTGTCGCCCAATTGGCGCAAGCCGGGCTTGTACTCACCTTTCCAGGACGCGATGGCGGGTTACAGTTGCCGCGCCCAGCCAACCAGATCACACTAAAAGATGTCGTTGAAACCTTTGAAGGGCCGGTACTGCTATCTGAGTGTCTGCAAAACAAAGGCGGTGAAGACGATTGTCCCTTTCAGGATCATTGCCCGGTACGCACCAAATGGGGCCGGGTACAAATTGCCATGATGCGCGAAATGGCCTCGATTTCTTTCAAAGATTTAGCCGAAGAAGCTCTAGGTATCCCGGTCAAAATCCCCCGCTCTTCCTTAGTCGCCTAACAGCGAAACGCTGACTCAATTCTTCCATTTTATTTTAAGGAGAAACTATGGACCCAGTAACCCTTTCACAGTGGCAGTTCGGCCTTACCACCGTTTACCACTGGCTCTTCGTCCCGCTCACGCTGGGCATGGGCTGGTTTGTAGCGTATTTCCAAACCCGCTACTACCAGACCAAAGACGAAACCTGGCACAAAATGAGCAAGTTCTGGGGGAAACTCTTCCTCATCAACTTTGCCATCGGTGTCGTCACCGGCATCGTGCAAGAATTTCAGTTTGGCATGAACTGGAGCCAATACAGCCGCTATGTAGGTGACATCTTCGGAGCACCGCTGGCAGTCGAAGCCCTGCTAGCTTTCTTCATGGAAAGCACCTTTCTGGGCATTTGGATTTTCGGAGAAGGAAAAGTGCCAGAGAAAGTTCACCTGGCCTCCATTTGGTTGGCCGCAATCGGCTCAAACCTTTCAGCCATCTGGATATTGATCGCCAATGGCTTCATGCAGGCCCCACCCGCTGCCGCCTATGTGTTCAATGAAGCCAATGGCCGGCTCGAACTGGTCAACTTCTTCGCCCTGATCGGAAACCCCAACGCCTGGGTCTTCATCTGGCACACCCTGGCCGATGGCCTGGCAATGGCCTCCTTCATGATTTTGGCCGTCAGCGCGTACCACCTCGTCCGCAAACAAAACATGGTCATCTTCAAACGCTCTTTTCAAACCGGCGCGTTGGTTGGGTTAATTGCCAGCACACTGGTCTTTCTGGGCGGCCACACCATGGGCCAATATATGATGGAAGTCCAACCCATGAAATTGGCCGCGCTCGAAGCTGTTTGGGAAACCGAACAACCAGCCTCCTTCTCGCTGCTCACCATTGGCGATCTAAGTGGCAAACAAGAACTCTGGTCAATTCGCATTCCATACGCTATGAGCTTCCTGGCCTGCAATAACTTCACCTGCGAAGTTAAAGGCGTCAATGATCTTCAAGCCGAATCTGTTGCTAAATACGGCCCCGACGACTACATCCCCTTGATGGTTGTCACCTACTGGACCTTCCGCATCATGATGGCCTTCGGTTTCGTCATGATGGGCGCTTCGGCCTGGTTCCTTTATGCCACCCGCCAAAAGAACTATGAAACCGCCAAGTGGATGAAACTGGTTCCCTTTGGCGCACTGGCCCTGCCCTACCTGGCAAACGCCTCCGGCTGGATACTGACCGAAATGGGTCGCCAACCCTGGATTGTCTATGGCCTGCTGAAGGTGGAAGATGCCGTTTCACCCAACCTGACCACCCTCGACCTGTGGATTTCACTCATCGGCTACACCCTGGTTTATGGCGCACTGGCCGTCGCCATGGTCTACCTGATGAAAAAATACGCCGTCGCTGGCCCCGATGCCGCCATGCACGAATCAGTGGATGTCGCGCCGGGTCTCGTAGGGTCGCAAGACTAGCAAAGGAAAAAAGACAATGTCATACGAATTTTTACAAATCCTTTGGTTCATTCTAATCGCCGTTCTCTGGATTGGATTCTTCTTTCTGGAAGGCTTCGACTTCGGCGTAGGCATGTTACTGCCCTTCCTCAGCAAAAAAGATACAGAACGCCGCGCCATCATCAACAGCATCGGCTCCGCCTGGGATGGCAATGAAGTCTGGTTGCTGACGGCTGGCGGCGCGACTTTTGCCGCCTTCCCACACTGGTACGCCACCATGTTTAGCGGCTTCTACCTGGCCCTGTTCCTGCTGCTGGTCGGCCTTATCATTCGCGGCATTGCTTTTGAATACCGCTCCAAAGATGCTAACCCCAAATGGCGCAGCACCTTCGACTGGATGATTGCTGTCGGCTCTTTCCTGGCCGCGCTCTTGCTCGGAACCGCCTTCGCCAACCTGGCAAAAGGCGTCCCGATTGGCGCAGATATGAACTATGTTAGCCCCAATGGTATTATGACCGTCATTGGCCTGCTCAACCCCTACGGCCTGATCGGCGGCCTGACCACCGTTGCCATCTTCTTGCTGCACGGTGCCAATTTCTTAAGCCTGAAACTGGAAGGCAAATTACACGAGCGCGTCAATGCCTTAAGCAAAAAACTGTGGGTTGTCACGGTGGTACTCTATCTGGTACTGGGTGTTTACACCTACATCACTGGCTTCTATGCCCGCAACATCGTTGATCCGGGCATCGCCCCTATTGCCGCAGTGGCCTTTCTGCTCATTTCTGGCTATTTCATCAACCAGAAACGCGAAGGCTGGGCCTTCATCATGGTTTCGCTCAACATCGTCTTCACCCAAATCACTTTCTTCTTGATGATGTTCCCCAATGTGATGATTTCGAGCCTAAACCCCGCCTGGAACCTGACCATCTACAATGCCTCGTCCTCACAATACACCCTAACGGTCATGTCCATCATCGCGCTGATCTTTGTGCCGATTGTATTGGTCTATCAAGGCTGGACCTATTACATGTTCCGCAAACGCATCAGTTCCGACAAGAAATCGCTGGTTTACTAAGCTGAGCAAACCCCAGGGTCTTTTTCCCTGGGGTTTTTTATTGCGCAAAACACCACAAAGGCAATGGTCAAAAGTAGTCGTCATTGGAGCAGGGTTCGCCGGTCACACCGCTGCATTATGTCTGGGCAGCAAACTCGGCAAAGCGCATCAGGTTACTGTGATGAGCAACCGGGATGTATTTGGCTATGTCCCTTCGTGGGTCTGGGTCGGCGTCGGCCACATGAAACCAGAAGAAACAATCTTCAAGCTCAAACCAGTTTACGACCGGGTTAACGTCAACTTGTCGTACGCCGCAGTCAAAGAAATCCATCCCGATGCGGGCGACCAATACATCATCGGCGAAGAAGTGGATGGCAAAAAAACCGTTCGGCTGGATTACGACTACCTGGTGGTGGCAACCGGCCCCAAGCTCAATTTTGAAGGCACGCCTGGCCTTGGCCCAGACGGCGGCTTACCCACTCCATCTGCTCTCTGCCTCACGCCCTAAAAAGCCGCGATGCCTACCTGACGCTGTGTGAACGCATGAAAAAAGGCGAAACGGTCAAAATTGTCATCGGAACCGGCCACCCCGCCACCTGCCAGGGCGCAGCCTTTGAATACATCGTCAATGTCCACAAAGATTTAGTCAAAAAAGGCTTGCGCGATAAAGCCGATATTTTGTGGCTCTCCAATGAAGCAGCACTGGGCGATTTTGGCGTAAACGGTGTCCAAATTAAGCGCAACGGGATTGTGATGAAGAGCGACGAATTCATCACAATCGGTCTTCAATGATCATGGCATCCGCTATCAGGTTCAGACCGGCGTTACAAAAGTGGATGAAGGAAAAATTCACTGGGAAAACTACGAGGGGGAACAAGGCACAACCGATTTCGATTTTGCCATGCTCATTCCACAGTTTAAGGGCCAACCGATGAAATTTATCGGCAAAGATGGCGAAGATATTACCGGAAAAGTGACCAACCCCGCCGGATTTTTACTGGTAGACGCAAAATACGGGCTGCCCTACCCAGAACTAGCCAACACCCCCGAAGCCTGGCCCACCACTTATCACAACCCCACCTACCCCAATATGTTTGGCGCAGGCATCGCTTTTGCGCCGCCTGGCCCCATCTCCAAACCATTTACCAACAAAAACGGGTTTGCCATTGCGGCGGCCCCGCCGCGCACCGGCATGGTAAGCGGAATGATTGGCCGGGTGGTGGCGCTCAACATTGTGGACTTGATCAGAAAAGGCACGATGACTCACAGCGAGCGCATGACCGAAATGGTGGCAGCCTGTATCGCCAGCATGGGCGATTCTCTTTGGGATGGCAACGCCGTAGTTATCGTCATGCAGCCGGTTGTGCCCGACCGCAAAAAGCACAACAATGAGTTTGGCCGCGATCTGTTTGTCTCCCATCTCGAAATGGGTGTGAGCGGCGTCTGGATGAAGTTTATGCTGCATTACACCTTCATCTGGAAGTTTAA
>DYPU01000084.1:9099-10917 GCA_020719725.1 Anaerolinea sp.
CTGGACCATCATCCCGGAATAATTCGCCAAGGAGCATATAATGGAATTCTCACCGCAAGAAAAATTTTGGATGAACTTCAAGCTCTATCAGCTATGGCGGTTTGTGGTGCTAAACCTAAAAATTCTGTCGGTTGTGCAAAAAAGTAAACGCAAGTAGGCCAAAAAGCCACCCAGATAACGGTAAAAACATCTGGGTGGCTTTTCTTAGGGTAGTAGCCTACCGTAAACGGAAGCCAACCCACGGGTAGGGTGCTGCTGGCAGCGGTAACGGCGAAAGATGACAAAAACCTGTCATTTATCCTATGATTGTCATACGATTTTATAAATTGATTGACTTTAGCTCTAAACCGTCTTATACTCTAAGCCATAGAGGTTACCCAACGATGCGAATGTTTCGGACATATTCAGCAAGAACTCACTAAAAGGCACGCGCCTGTCTGCGTGCCTTTTTCATTCCCTACCCCAAAAGGAGATGAAACATGGACTACGGTCTAATTGGAAAAATAGAGAAAGCCAAACGCTACGCGGAAGACCGCAAGCGCTTCCGTTTTGATAAGTTTGAAGTCACCTTTCATGGTGATAATAACGAGCATCATGTTGGTTTTACAGAAGGTAAATTTCACTGCGATTGTGAGTTTTTTATTACGCACCAACGCTGTGGGCATTCGATGGCCCTCGAAATTTTGCTCAAAGATATGATCCCTGCCTCAGAAATTGTTTAACATCTCCATCAAAAGCGCAGAGACCCTGGGCGAAAGCTCAGGGTCTTTTGTTTTCAGGTAAAATAATGCCTATGAGCAAACTTTCACGCCGCGATTTTCTCAAACTGACCAGCGCCGCCGTAGGCGGACTAGCCTTTTCCCCGTACCTGCCGCCGATCAGCGAATTTGAAGATAGCCCACTCATTCGGGTAGCCTCCACCGCCATCAGCGTTTATAGCCAGCCCAACGATGAAAGCACAATCACCCGCCAGGTTTTCCGCGATGAGATTTTAAACGTTTACGAAGAAGTTAACTCTGGCACGCCGGGCTACAATCCGGTCTGGTATCGCGTTTGGGGCGGATTTGTGCATCGCGCACGCATGCCCAAAGTGCAAATTCGTTACCAGGCCCCGGCCCTTTCCATCCGCGAAAACGGCCAATTGGGCGAAGTAACCGTACCGTTCACCCAAGCCATGCGCAAACTCAGCAGCGGCTGGGAGCCGCTCTATCGGCTGTATTACGAAACCGTCCACTGGGTAATGGGGGTCGAGCTTGGCCCAGACGAGCAGCCCTGGTATTTACTGCTGGACGAGCTACTCGACATCACCTACAGCGTCCCAGCCAGCCACATTCGCCTGATTCCCGATGAAGAAATTGCCCCAATTTCACCAGAAGTACCCTGGGAAGAAAAACGGATCGAGGTTTTGCTGCAAACCCAAACCGCCATTTGCTACGAATATGACCAGGTAGTCTTTCAAACCAGCATTGCTTCTGGCCGCCTGGGCGGCATTGCCCCGGCCAACGGCATCCCAACCCGCACACCTGCGGGAGCCTACAATGTCAGCGTCAAAATGCCATCCAAACACATGGGCGATGGTAACCTGGCTTCAGATATTGAAGCCTACGAACTGGCCGGAGTACCCTGGACAGTTTTCTTTACCAAACAAGGCCACGCCTTTCACGGAACCTACTGGCACGATAACTTTGGCGTGCCCATGAGCAGCGGCTGCATCAATATGCGCAACCACGAGGCCAAATGGCTCTTCCGCTGGTGCCTGCCTAGCGCCGGGGCCGATGAACTAAATCCTGGCACGCTGGACAAAAAAGGCTTTGGCAC